>CAMHDS010000025.1 GCA_946183925.1 uncultured Fibrobacter sp.
TGTGGCTTTCAAAAATCTTCTGATAGAGTGATTTTCCCATGATTTTGTCTCTTTGTGTTTAAATTGCGGGTCAAATATAGAAAAAAAGACCGAACAGGTCGCCGTGAGCAACAAAGTCCCAGTTATTAAACTGGGATGGTTGCGAGAGTGAGGCGATGCCGGAGGATTTTTCGGAATATTGAGCCAAACGGTTGTCATAGGGGCGGGGGAGGCCTCCCCCTCGCTACAACGACCCGTCATCCCCGCCACAATCTTGTCATCCCCGCGAAGGCGGGGATCTCCTTGCCGTTTCCGCTACCCCCTCGCCTAGGGGCTCTGCCCCTAAGACCCCGTTTTTAACAAATCTTTCCCTCGATGTGTGCCTTCCCTACAACGACCGTTCGGCTCTTTTGTTAAAAATAGTACTCTGGCATCGCCTCACTCTCGCGCCCACGCCTGGTCAGTACCAGGCGCTTGCCGCTCACGTCACAGATTCACGACCTTCGACTGTTCACTCGGGAAGCACACATCTCAGTCAATAAACAAAATGAGTGGCTATGGTTTACAAGCGTTTTGGTATCAGGAACGGTTTTTACAGGTAAGAGCCGTTCCCGCAGGAGGAAACTCTTGTGACTGTTAGTCCCTGCGAGTTTCCGCCGAGAGTTCGGATCACTTGCGTATTATCGGCTATTTTCAGGAATTATAACAGGTTTTTTCTGTTCTGGTTTTATCCCTGCTCATAAAGAGCCCCTATAAGACCAAGAATGAATAGCAAAGTAAAGCGCATATTAACCTCTTTTTGCAATAATTGACTATTGAAATACCCATTCTTATTTTTTTACACACCTAAGAGTGTAAAAGTATGAAAAGTAGTTTTCTTCATATAGTATTTCACCATCATCTCCCTTGAAAACAATATGTTCCATAAATTCAGGTCTAGTAATTTTTTGAGTCCACCAAAACGCAGAACCTCTAAAATATGTCGAATCTTTTAAAAAACCAGGTTCTGCTTTTGGTGCTAGTATCGCCCCAGCTTCTATACCATTAAATCCACAAGTGTTAGATCCTTGGAATTTTTCACTCCAAAATTCCGATAGTAAAACATTTAAAATTTGTTGGTTTCCTCCCCCTATGGATGATAATAAAATATTCCAGTCGTCCTCTGTCGGCACATTCCATCCTGTAGGACATACAGAATCAATTATATCACGATTTGGAAGATTTATGCCTAAATTATACCAAAGCCCACATTCTTCACAATCCTTATAAAAAGTTTGATGATTCATACTGTAATAGGTTTTATAGTTCAAATTTTGTGCCATCCAAACCTGGTCTCCGATGGTGGTGTATCTATATTCCTGTCCATCGCGTTCATCTACGAACGTTCCGCGATTTGGCATGCCGTAGGCATTTGTCCCCTCCGTTGGGCAAACGCTTGCTGCGTCAAAAACATCGTCAGCATCGGTAGTGCAGCCATTTAGAACAACAGTCAGGATGCTGAGTACAGTCATGACTATTATAGCTTTGTGGTTTCTAACCGATTCAGGTGTTACTGAATTCATAACGAACTCCTATCTGAAGATTTTCCAGGACAGAATCTCATTCCCGCGACGGAAAACAGTTTTATCTCCGCTCATAAAGAGCCCCTATAAGACCTACTTTCTGAATATACCTTATTTTATGCGGGTTCGCAAGCGTTTTGACGCTGAAAAAATCAGAAAAAAAAGGAAGGGTTTCTTGGATTTTGTCGATTTCAACAAGCCTTTGTATAAAAGAGAGCCGTTGATTTCCATCAGGGAAAATGTCAACGGCATAACGATTCTTTCCGAACAAGAAAAGTTGAAAAGCGCAAGCTGACGATGTGTGTGGGGGTATTAGGGGGCTTGCCCCCTAGGCGAGGGGGTGGAGAGCAACGAAGTGCGAACCAGGGGGATTCTTCCCCCTTATTTGATAATTGCTGAAATTTTACACATTCGCAAGGCATTTTTTTCCGCAAAAAATAGTCTATACTAGTAGATGGGGACTGTCTCCGTCTGCCAAACGGAGGCTTTTCCGAGAAAATATGGGAATATGGCTAGAACATTAGTTGTTTTTTCTCAAAAATGTAATTATATTATAATTACACCACGAGGTTTTATATGGAAGTAGAATTCGAGTGGCTTTTTGTTGGAGACGGAATATGAAAAAGGAATATGATTTTTCTCGCATGAAGGCGGTGAAGAACCCTTATGCGGCGGCGTTGAAAAAGCAGATAACCATCCGCCTCAATTCAAGCACCATCGATTACTTCAAGAACATGGCAAAAGACGTCGGCATACCTTACCAGACGCTTATAGATTCGTATCTCACGGACTGCGCCCTGTGCAAACGCAAACTGACAATGCGGTGGAAATAAAGTGCTCAAAAACTGATTAATTACCTAAAAAACTGATTAATCACATTAGGTAATAAGATGGATGGCCGTTTTTACGCAGAAAACGGCGTTTTGTCCTATGGCATACTTTTTGCAATGCATAATAGTTTTCTTTTTACTCTTGACAGCGTATCAAAAAGGAGATACATTTGGGCTATCTCATTTATTATGAAAAAGGCTAAATCGACATTTGAACGGGTTATGTCGGACCCGAAACAAAAAAAGGCTTTTGAAAAGGAATATGCGAATTTCCTTTTGTCCGAACTGCTACTTGACGCAATGGCTCAGCAGGATATTAGCGTGCGTGCGCTGTCGAAGGCTTCAGGTATTTCGACTTCGGTAATTCAAAATTTGCGGACCATGCAGCCCGTAAACATTACGCTAAAGACGTTGAATGCGTTACTTTCAACACTTGGATATGAACTTGTTGCTCGTAAGGGCCGTCATTGCGTGAATTTGTCCACGCCCTAAAGTTCTCTTACTTCACCGACCAGTCGATAGGCTCGATTCCCTTGCTTGCAAGGAATGCGTTTGCTTTGCTGAAATGCCTGCAGCCGAAAAATCCTCGGTAGGCCGAAAGAGGGCTCGGGTGTGGGGCGGTGAGGATCAGGTGTCCGCGGTTTGGCGCCACCAGGGCCTGTTTCTTGATGGCGAAACTGCCCCAGAGCAAGAACACCAGGTTTTCCCGCACCTGCGAGAGCCTCTGGATGATGGTGTCGGTAAAGGTCTGCCAGCCGATTCCCGCATGGCTTGCCGCCTGGTGGGCCCGCACCGTCAGGGAGGCGTTCAGGAGCAAGATGCCCTGGTGGGCCCAGCTTTCCAGGTTCCCATGTTGCGGGGGCGTGATGCCAAGGTCGTCGTGGAGTTCCTGGAAGATATTGATGAGGGAGGGGGGCGGGTCGATTCCGTTGGGCACCGAGAAGCAGAGTCCGTGGGCCTGTCCCGGATTGTGGTAGGGGTCCTGCCCGATGATGACCGCCTTTACCTTGTCTACAGGGCAAAAGTCCAGGGCCGCAAAGATTTTCGGTCCCGGCGGGTATATCACGTGGTGTTCCGCCTTCTCCTTCAGGAGGGTTTCCTTTATTTTCTGGAAATAGGGCTGCTCGAACTGGTCGCCCAGGAGTTTCAGCCAGGATTCTTCCAACTTGACCATAGTGTCCAGAAATTAGAAAAAACGGCCCGCCCACATTTTTCCGAAATCGTTATATTTAAGTTCAGTTAAGGTTGTTGTATGGAAAATCTGCCTTTGATTCTTGTTTACGCCGGAAGCGCCCTGATGCTTCTCAACATCGTCCGTTACATTTTGCTGGAACGGGTTGTTCTCAGGTCGAACTACTGGGACAAGGGCCGTGGCCCACTCCACATTCCCCTGGCGCTGTTGGTCCTGTTCCTCTTGGGCTACCTAGCGGTTGGCTACGTGGGGATTTCCGACAACGTGGTTCCATCCATCCTCTTTGGCGGGAGCCTTTTTGTGTTTTTGATTCTTTCCTTGATGAAGATTATCCTCAAGAAAGTGGAAGAAGGGGAGGAATGTATCGGGGCTGTCCACAAGGACTTGAACGCGGAGAAGAAGGAACACGAGGCCAAGTCTGCATTCCTTTCTAACATCGGTCACGATATCCGCACCCCCATGAACGAAATCATGGGCTGTGTCGCCCTTTGCAAAAAGGAAGACGCCTCCTTGCCCGAAATCAGGGAGAACCTGGCGAAGATTGAGCGTTCCTGCCAGCACCTGCTGTCGCTGGTGAACGACGTGCTGGAAATGAGCCGCCTGGAAAGCGGTAAAATCGAGACGGAAGAGTCCGCCCTGGACTTAAGGGAAATGGTAGCTGGCTGGCATGAAACATTTGCGCCTCGGATGCAAGAGAAGAACATCGACTTCACCGTGGATTGCAGCGGCGTGAAAGACCCGCTGGTCCTTTGTTCCCGCCAGGGTTTCAACCGGGTCGTCATGAACCTCTTGAGCAACGCCTGCAAGTTTACGCCCGACGGGGGAGCGGTGTCCCTGAAACTTTCCGAGAAGCCTTCGGAAAGGGAGGGCTTTGGCCTGTACGAATTACGGGTGAAGGACAACGGAATCGGCATGACCGAAAGCATTGTGAGCCGCCTGTTCGACGCCTTTGAAATGGAGCGTTCCTCTTCGTTGAGCGGAGTCCAGGGCGTGGGCCTTGGAATGGCCATCACCAAGCGCATTGTAGACCAGATGGACGGAAAAATCCAGGTGCAGAGCCAGTCCGGAAAGGGCACGGAGTTCGTGGTGACACTTCCCATGCGCCTGCAGTCGGCCATGCAGACCCAGTGGGGTTCCGACTTGCCGAACTGTCCGGTGAACTTTGCCGGCAAGCGGGTCCTTTTGGTAGAGGACATGGCCGTCAACCGCGAAGTGACCGGTTTGATCCTGAAAAACATGGGCTTCGAGGTGGAATTTGCGGCAAATGGCGAGGAGGGCGTTTACAAGCTGTCCAGCGCCCATCCCGGCTACTACGACATTGTTTTGATGGATATCCAGATGCCCGTCATGGATGGTTACGAGGCCACCCGCCGGATTCGCCGTCTCGGCAATGTGGAGCAGGCTTATGTCCCCATCGTGGCCATGACCGCCAATGCCTTTAGCGCAGATATGGAAAAGGCCATGGAGGCGGGAATGAACGCCTACGTGGCCAAGCCTATCGATGTAGCGGTTCTTGAAAAGACCCTGGCAGGATTTTTCGGGAAAAAGGTCTAGTCCCGCAAGAATCCGGTGAGCGGGTCGGAGGCGGAAGCCCCGCGCGTGAGCACGCGCCCAAGGCCTGCCAGGTAGGCCTTGCGACCCGCCTCTATCGCAAGCTTGAAACTTTCCGCCATGAGCGTCAGGTCGCCTGCCGTCGCGAGGGCGGTATTCGCCATGATGGCCGCCGCTCCCATCTCCATGGCGGCACAGGCTTCGGAGGGTTTTCCGATTCCCGCATCTACGATGATGGGCAAGTCGATTTCGTCAATCAGAATCTGGATGAATTCCCGAGTGGAAAGCCCCTTGTTGGATCCGATGGGGGCGGCAAGTGGCATGACTGCTGCAGCCCCTGCGTTCACCAGGTCCCTTGCCACGTTCAGGTCCGGATACATGTAGGGCATCACCACGAAACCTTCCTTTGCCAAAGTCTCCGTAGCCTTTACCGTTTCGTAGTTGTCGGGTAGCAGGTACTTGGTGTCCCGCATGATTTCGATTTTCACGAAGTCGCCACAGCCCAGTTCTCTGGAAAGTCGTGCGATACGCACCGCCTCGTCGGCATTCCGCGCACCCGAGGTGTTTGGGAGCAGCGTCACACCCTTGGGAATGTAGTCCAGAATGTTCTCGTGGTCCTTGGTGTTTGCCCGGCGCACGGCGAGAGTCACAATCTGCGCTCCCGCGTCACGTACCGCAGCCTCGATGAGCTTCAGCGAGTACTTGCCGGAACCAAGAATGAAACGAGACGTAAATTCGTGACCGCCGATAACGAGAGAATCTTTAACCTGAGAGTCTGCCATAAAGCCTTCTTGTTGTGGCGGAATATAGAAAAATCCGCCCGAAGTTCGGACGGATTCTTTAGTGAATGAATTCCGAAATCCGAATTCCGGACTCCGAATTGTGCGAGAGCTTTGCTCTCGCTACGTCTTGTCTTCCCCGCGGAGCATGATGACCTTGCCCGTGCGGATGTATTCCACGATTTCGAATTTCTGGAGCAGGCTCTTCAGGTTGTCCACCTTGTCGCTGCTTCCGGTAATCTGGATAATCATGGACTTTTCGGTCATGTCTACGGTATGGGCCTTGAAGTGGTCGCAGAGCTGCAGCACTTCGGTCCTCTGGTCCGGAGAACAGCGCACCTTGATGAGGGCCAGTTCCTTTTCCACCGCGTTGGTGTCGGTATGGTCCTTGGCCTGCACCACGTCCACCAGCTTTTCCAGCTGCTTGATAATCTGCATCAGGATTTCGGGGTTTCCATGGGCGATGATGTTCATGCGGCTGAAATTCGGGTCCAGAGTGGGGGAGACCACCAGGGAATCGATGTTGTAGCCACGACGGGAGAACACGAGGGCGATACGCACCAGCACGCCGGGGCGGTTCGCAACCAACAGACTAATAGAATGTGCCTTATCAATCATTTTCAAATCCTCCTATTAGGTCGATCCCGTGGGCTTTTCGAGCTGGGCCTTGGGCTGTTCAACAATCATGCTGGTAATGGGGGCACCGGCAGGAATCATGGGGAACACGTTGTCTTCCTTCTCGCATTCGCAATGGATGAGGATGGGCCCGTCCTTGTATTCCAGCGCCTTCTGGATGACGCGCTCGGCGTCGGCGGCGCGCTTGATACGCAGCCCCGGAATGCCGTAGGCCTCGGCGAGTTTAACGAAGTCGGGGTTGCCCTGCATGTCCACGCTAGAGTAGCGGTGCTCGTAGAAGAGTTCCTGCCACTGGCGCACCATGCCCAGGTACTTGTTGTCCATCACGAAAATCTTGATGGGCAGCTTGTGGATGGCGGCTGTGGCCAGTTCCGCTTCGGTCATCTGGAATCCACCGTCGCCGCTGAAGCTGAGCACCGGCCAGCCGGTCTCGTTGCCGAAGGAGGCGCCGATGGCGGCGGGGAACCCAAAGCCCATAGTGCCGGCGCCGCCGCTGGAGTGAAGCTGGCGGGGGTAGTTGATGTCGAAGAACTGTGCCACCCACATCTGGTGCTGGCCCACGTCGGTAGTGACGATGGCCTTGCCCTGGGTGAGCTTGCTTGCTGTCGCAATCACGTGCTGCATGCGTAAGCCCCCCTGCTTGGGGTAGGTGAGGGGGAACTTCTTTTTCCAGCTCTGGCAAGTTTTAACCCAGTCAGCGGTGTCCAGCTTGTTCACCATGGGCAAGAGCTGTTCCAGCACGAGTTTGGCGTCGCCGCAGAGGAACACGTCGGGCTGTAACACCTTGCCTTCTTCGGCGGGGTCGATGTCCAGGTGCATCTTGACGGCGTCCTTGCAGAACACGTCCAGCTTGCCGGTGATACGGTCGTCCCAGCGGCTACCGATGGAGAAAATCAAATCGCAGTCCAGCACCGCCTTGTTGGCGTAAACCGTACCGTGCATGCCCAGCATACCCAGAGAAAGCTCGTGGTCGGTGGGGAAGGCTCCAAGGCCCAGCATGGTGCAGCACACGGGAGCGTTCAGCTTCTCGGCCAGTTCGCGCACTTGGCGGCTCGCTCCGGAAATCATGGCGCCGTGGCCTACCAGCAAGAGGGGCTTCTTGGACTTTTTCAGGAATTCTGCTGCCTTCTCAACCGCCTGGATGGGGGCGTGGGTCGGAATCTTGTAACCCGGCAGGTCCATCTTGTCGGTGAAGGGGGCGGTGCAGGGGCCGGCGGTCACGTCTTTGGGCAGGTCGATGAGCACGGGGCCCGGTCGGCCGCTGCGCGCGATGTGGAAGGCTTCCTTCATGATGCGCGGGAGGTCGTTGGAATCCTTCACCAGGTAGGAATGCTTGACAGCAGCGAAGGTCATGCCGCTGGTGTCGCATTCCTGGAAGGCGTCCTTACCCAGGTTCGGTGTGGTGGTCTGGGCGGCCAGCACCACGATGGGGCTAGAATCCATGAGGGCGGTGTAGATTCCGGTAAAGGTGTTGGTGGCGCCGGGGCCGCTGGTCACCAGGGCGACGCCCACCTTTCCGGTCTGGCGGGCGTATCCGTCGGCCATGTGGGTGGCTCCCTGCTCGTGGCGGGTCAGCACTACTTTAATATTGGAATCGAGAATTGCGTCGAACATGGGGATCGCAGATCCGCCAGGGTACCCGAAAATGGTATCGACACCCTCTCTTTTGAGGCACTCGATAATCACTTCGGCTCCACTTAATGTCTTATTTGCCATAAAAGTCCTGAGTTAAAATTTGAAAATTTATAAAAAGTTGACGAAAAATTAGCAGATTTTATTGGGAACGGCAAGATATAGTTCCTGAATTTGTTGAAAATTTTTGGATTTTTTTATAAAAATTGAATTTTTTAAGCTTTTAATTGTTGGAAATTGCGAAAAAAATGACAAAGTTACGGAAAATTTTGGTTTTGTTAATTTGAAAAATGCTGGTTTGTTGTAAAAGTTTGATAAATGAACTATATTTTGATAGAAAAATTTTAAACTTTTGAATGAAAGATGTGAATTTTGTACTGCCTCACACTTCAAAACAAAACGACCTCAAACCACAGTTTACCTATTCCTACGGACTGGATCCTTCGTCGCTGCACTCCTCAGGATGGCACTTCTTGAGACCCTCAATCCTAACCACTAACCACTAATCACTAAATCCTAACCCCTAGATCCTAACCCCTAGATCCTAGCCCCTAAATCCTAGCCCCTAACCATGAAATACAAGAATCCCGACTTCATGTCTCCCGTCACCACTCCCATCGAGGGAGAAATCGCCTTCCGTAACTACGCCGCATCCACTTTGGGCCCTAACTATACTATAGTAGGCATCGACGAAGTGGGCCGTGGCCCCCTGGCGGGCCCTGTGGTGGCCTGCGCCGCCGTGCTCAAGTCTGCAGATATTTTGTCCGTATTGAACGATTCGAAAAAATTCACTAGACCCAAGCGAGAAGCTATTTACGACAAAGTAAAAGATGCCTGTGAATGCTATGCCATAGCCAGTGCCAGTGTTGAGGAAATTGACCGCCTGAACATCTTGGAAGCCGATTTCCTGGCCATGCGGAGGGCGTTGCAGGCACTTGGTATGCCGAATCTTTCCGAAACCGAGCCCGAACTGCCCGTGGAAGTCCGGGGTCGTTTTGCTCCAAATGCAAAAGTGCTGGTGGCAGTGGATGGGAATTTGAAAATTCACGGTTTGGACCTAGGGTGCCAGTTCCCCGTGATAAAAGGGGACGGTTTGGTGGCTTCTATTTCTGCGGCTTCAATCCTTGCAAAGGTTTTTCGTGACCGCTATATGGACCAGCTGGCCAAGGAATACCCTGGTTATGGCTTTGAAAAACATGCGGGTTACGGCACCAAGACTCACCTGGACGCCATCCGCAAGCAGGGTTTTTCACCGGTACACCGCAAGACGTTTCATCCTAGAGGACTATAGAAGAATGTGAAATGTGGGATGTGGAGTGGGTAATGAGTAGTGGAAAAATGTGAAACGGAAAATGGTCACTTCACACATATCTCGTTTCGCGTTAAGAAAACACTCTGGGAACGAAAAATAAGGCTATTGGGAGCGTTTCTTAAAAAAAACTTGCACAGATGGGTTATTCTTTATATATTTCCCATGATTTTAATGCAAACTCTTTTTATGAATGGAGAATCTATGAAGAAACTTGCAATGGTTATTTTCCTTGCTTCTATGGTGGGCGGAGCTTATGCTCAGGCTCCTGCTGCAGCCCCGGCCGCTGCTCCGGCACCCGCTCCGGCTCCCGCCGCTGCTCCTGCTGCAGCTCCGGCTCCAGCACCCGCCACTGCTCCTGCTGCAGCCCCGGCTCCGGCTCCCGCTGCTGCCCCGGCTGTCGCTCCTGCTCCAGCTCCTGCTGCTGCCCCGGCTGTCGCTCCTGCTGCTCCTGCAGCAGAGTCCGCTCCCGCAGCCGCTGTAGCCGAAGCTCCGGCTGTTGATCCTTGCGCTGTGGACTCCCTGGGCCAGCAGATTGACCCCGAGGGTTGTGCCGCCGCTGTTGAAGCTGCTCGCCAACAGGCTGTCGCTGACTCTATTGCTGCCGAACAAGCTCGTCAGCAGGCTATCGCCGACTCTGTCGCAGCCGAACAGGCTCGCGCCGATTCTATTGCTGCCGCCGAAGAGGCTGCTCGCCAACAGGCCGCAGCTGACTCTGTTGCTGCCGCCGAGGCCGCTCAGAAGGCTACCGAAGAAAAGGCTGCCAAGGCTCCGCGCTTTGCTGTCGGTGTAACAGCTGATGGTGGTTTTGGACTTTTTGACGTCAAGTATGCCCAGAACCATTTTAAAGATTTCCCCTTCTCGCTGGGCGTGAGTGGTCTTTTCTTGAAGCAACAGTTTGGTGCTCGCCTTACGGGTTCTTTGCAGTACCACCGCCTCTATGTGTCTGAGTCTGGCAACCGTACCATTAACGAGGGCTACTGGCGTGCTGGTCTTGGCCTCTATGGCCGCTGGATGCCTGCTATGAAGGAAGGCCTGATTGTGGAACTGGGCATTACTGGTGCCTGGGTCACTTCTGATGACATCAGAATCCCCAGTCCGTTTAATTCCCGCCAGTCCGATATATTCTACCGTCCCCAGTCTGAATATGATATTGAACTAGGTGCGGGTTACGGAATCACCTTTGCCGGTATGGCAGGTGAAATTGGGGCGTTCGTATCTTATGACCTGAACGAAACTATGGAATTTACCAACGAAGTTGATGGCAGCGCTTTCCATATCGGAGCCCGAGCCTCTTTCTGGATCCTCAACTTTTAACAGACAAGTTTATTAACAAAAACATAAATACAATCACAAGGAGAATGTATGAAACATAAACTCTTGACTCTCGCCTCGGCCGCCGTGCTGTTCGCTGCTTGTAGCGACACCGCGGTTTCCGATGCCAACGACGAAATCAAGGAAAAGAGTACCGTGACCTTCTTCGTTCGAGACGTCCTCACCCAGATGCCTCTTGAAGATGTGGCCAACTACTACCGTACCGAAGACAAGACCAAGTATACCGACTCCACCGGAACCATCGTGTGGAAGGGTGTTGATCTTGGCGACTCCTACTTTGACTTCCAGCTGGATGGCTATGCCATGAAGCGTGTCAATGTGGGGACCAGCGACGATATTGAAAATGACATTGCCCGTACAAGAGATACCACTGTAAAGGTGGATATGTATGAATTGGGCGTGACGGTCAAGGGTAAATTCTACTACAGGGACCCCGCCACCAAGGACTGGATTCCCGCTGCGAATGCACGCATTTACATAGATTATCCGGATGATTCCGAAATCTATCCGAATGAAGTCTATAATTTCACTAAGGAAGATGGTTCCTACGAGTTCACGAACCTGGCTGCTAACATCGATTTCGATGTCAAGAGCGAACGCTTCATGGTGGACACCGTGACTTACGAAGTGGCCACGATTCGTGTTAAGGAAGCCCAGCGTAAGGGTGTCGTGAAACTACTGGATCCCATGGTTGCCGAAGTTGCTTCTTTGGAGCCGAAACTCCTCTCCAGCAACCTGAGCGGTCTTGGGGTGAAGGATGCCATCAAGCTCAACTTCTCCGAAGTGCTTGACAAGGACTCCCTGACTACCGAATATGTGTATGTGGAAAGAATCGTTGACGATTCCGACCCGACTAACATCATTACTAAGCCTGTTGCCGTTGCTCTGAGCCTCGCCGATTCCGGCAAGACTGTGGTTGTCAAGTCCCAGTCCGGTGCCTGGGCCGATGGTAAGGGCTACTTCATCCACTTCGACGTCTGGTCCACCCTTGCAAAGGAATTGCAGGACTCTGTGAAGATTAACGGTGTGGAATACAAAAAGTACCGTAAGTTTGTCGCAGGTGACCTTGCAGTGCCCGCCAAGGTGAAGAACCTGAAGGTTAAGAAAGACGACGAAGGAAAGAAGGATCTCTACAGCTTCGAGTACAAGGGTAGCTATACTTTCAAGGCTGCCTTGGATGAAAAACTCGATTTGACCTACGATGCCACTGTAACCATCCAGTGGGATGCCATCGAAAGAAATGTTGACAAGTACAACATCTACGTGAAGGGTGACAAGGCCGACGATGCCGACTATATTAAGGTGGGTGAAGTGAAGGCTACTAAGACTGATGTGGAAGACTTCTCGGTTAATATTGCCGCACTTTACGATGATAATTTCCTCATGTATCCCCAGAACAAGTTCCAGTCCGGAGTGGTTTCCATCATGGTCTTGGCTGAAAACGCTTCTGGTGAGACTCTTGCCACTGAAGGTGCTGTCCTGAAGGATATCAAGCTCTTTGGCAAGACTAAGGAAGATGTGGTGAAGATGCAGACTAACGGCTATATCAGTAGTCCTGTAGTGAAACTTTCCGCTTTGTATGAGTGCTCTGATACAAAGGCTGATTTCTCTGGTTGCGGTTCTGTATCCCACGGAAGTACCATTAGCGAGGATAACTATGCTGCAGATCTGATCGTCACTGCGGAATACGACGCTGATAAAGATGCTCCTGATGGATACGACCTATACTACTATAGCGATGCAGACAAGAAATGGAATTTTGTCAAGTCTCAGGCCGGCGCTACCAGTTTTGAATTTATCATCAATAGGGAGGACGATTTCTCTCCGTTCAAAAATGGTCCGCAACCTTACGATGATACCCAAAAGAAGATTTTCAAGTACGCTATCGTTCCTTACTTTGGCAAGGTGACTCCGGCTACTCCGGGTATCCCGGGCACTCCTGAAGTACCTGCACACTGCTCTGATATTGCCTACGATAACCAGGTTGATTGTGAAGCAGCGTTCGAAACTTGGTATCCATTAGTTCCTGAAGTACCTGCTGTTCCTCCCACTCCGGAAAAAATCGTTTGGAAGATTAGCCAGACCGATTCCGATGCCGATAAGGGAATGTTCATCACAACCAACAACCTGCAGAAGAATCCTGCAAATGACGGTGAATGCATTGAAAAGTGGTAATAACACTTAGCGATTAGCAAAAGCTAGTTTCGAAAGACCGGATCCCTCGGGACCCGGTCTTTTGTATTTGGCGTGTTCATTTTCTAAATTGTGGACATGGAAAACGGCACAGATTTTTTTGACAGATGGATGGCTCCCTTAATGGGGCAACCCCTGCTGCAGCGGTTGCTGTTGGTATAACGGCGCATTTTAAATGAGAAAATTTTCCGCCTTTCGTGAGACAAAGAACGTTTTTTGAGACAGATAGCTAAAACTCTCGATACCATCTGCCTTGATGCTTTATCAGCCGTGCAGCCCGGCCAGGAGCAAGCGCAACATCGTCACCAGGCCCATTTATACTGCGTAACCATATGGAATCAGATCCAGTGTTTAATACTAATAGTATATCATTGTCATTATAGTCCGATTCCCACGATCCACCGAAAACCAGATCACTTGCCACTGGCTTGACAGTTTTTCCGTCAAGGGAGAGTCCATGTATATAAGCCCCTCCTGTCATATGTGTTTCAAGAGGCATTTCCGCCTTCTGATCATCGAGGTTGTAAGGAATTAAAGCGGAATTTTTTCTTGAATTGGAGGTGAAGCTAAAGCCCTGCTCAAGCACAGCCTTATCTGATACAAACAATTCCGTAATTGACGCAATGTACGCAGCAACATCATATATATCGATGCTGCCATTCCCACCCACCACAGAGATGTCATTCGCCTTTAATTTAGGAACACTTAAAGGCTTGTCTATAGTCAAATAGTCGTTTACAAATTTGAATAGAGTTTTTGCGATTTTGGCTCCAGGAAATTCAATATTGTTTAGAGATAATTCCCAGATCTTATCATCACCGACTTTACAGGCAATTCCATAGCAATCAAGTTCAAGTGAAAATTGTCCCATCGCTATAGAGTCATAATTCAAAGACAATTTGTTATGGGACAATGAAGCAGATATCGTATAATTCGTATGATAGTCAGAACCAAATTTTTTTGAATATTTTAAATTTTCCCCATCAAAAGAAAATTCCTTGTCATCTTTTACTGTCTTATATTTTTCAAAATTTTCAGTAAAAACACGCATCAAAGCGGCCACAAGGTCTTCAAACTCGCCGTAATGAGTTTCGATTGTTTCCTGCGTGCTCTTGACCTCGTCCTGGAGTTGGTTCATGAACTCTGGGGTGATAATTTCACCTGTTTTAAAGACCTTTTTTTCCATTTTTAACCTCTTTTGAATGGTTATTGATTGTATGGTTGATTGTTAATTTCGAGATACACGGCGGGCATTGTACCTGGACCATCCATGATGTAGTTCTGGTCCGGGATACTCCAGCCGTAGTAAATGAAGGCCGACTGGGTCTTGCCCGGGACCACGTAAACATCTTCTGCTGCCCCTTCTGCCCGTGCATAGCGGTTTTTTCGCGTGAAAATCGTGTAAGTTTTGCCCGCTTCGAGGGTTATCGCCTGGGGAAGAGTTACCAAAATCTTGTCCCACTGCTTGCCATTCAACTCAAAGACGTTGTTTGTGACGGAAATCCTGTCATTGCTAGTACTTCCCCACAATTTTGTCAAATTTTGGGCATAATGCTCCGTTATGCTCATGTCGGTTTCGTAGATGCCTACTGCAGGGTTCCAGTTATTGCGTTCTTGCTGGTACGCAAACCAGGCATAACTATCAACGACTATATTGCGAGTAGGCGTAATCACAGCCCCAAGGGTAATACCCGAATTCTCATCGGCCGCAGGGAAAATTCGTTTGATATCGGCCATATCGAAATCATAGGCTTCATCTGGGTATTCCTCACCCCGACCAAGGGAATTTATGCCGTGATGCGTCAATATCATATCAAGCCTCAAATTCTGCCATGGTCCAACAATCACCAACAACTGTCACTTGGTAGGTTTTACCGCTTTCTAATCGATTTCCAGCACTTACTGAATGCTTTAATGTTTCGACTGTATTTCCGAAAGTCCTTGTAACCGATAGCGTTGTATTCGTTGTTGTTGTAATTTCAACAGCAAAATTTGGAATATCTTGATATTCCGTATTAACATTCAAAACTAGCGAGGATTGACTAGTTACCAATGTTGAAAACGAATTATTTGAAACATTTATCGAAGCTGAATCAGTAAGTTCTCCACCAGAAGCGACCTTTCCAATAAACTCTGCTTGTTTTTCTTGCCAATTATATCCGTCATAAATTAACCGTTTGCTGCCATTTGTGAAGGTTAATGTAATACGCCCACTACCATAATTTCGATATTCAAGATGATATATGTCATACCGAGATGGATAAGACGTTTTCATAAGAATTACGGTTTTGCCACGAACAATGTGCGTATTTAATTCATCAACATCGGGGTAGTCTGTGCCCGTAAACTTATACACGATAGCGTCGGATAATCCTAAAAGCGCCAACTTCGCATTTCCTCCGGGAAAGGCGACAAGTAGAAAGCCGTTGCTTCGCAGTTCGGCAAGTGTTTTCTCGTCCAGCTCAAGTATGGTAGAGCCTAATTCTTCAAGTTCTTCGTTCTGTCCCGCCATTATTCCTCCAAAAGAATCGGTTTGTTCGATTCGGTTAAAAGTGTTTCGCCAGTTTCTAGGAAAATTTTCTTAAGAGGCTGAAATTCCCACCGGATTTTGGTAAATGGGATTTTCTGCGATTCAAGCGTTTGAATCAAGTCCAAACAATGGTTCCTATACCTGCTGCACTTTACAGTCCAGGTGTATTGCTCGTCGGGGTCGTAAATAGCAAATCCAGCCCTGCTAAGACCAGCCCGGAACATCCTGGGCGGTTTTACAATATCAATGTCAAAACCGATTGCAGCCGCCAAAGCCTTGTAATGACGTTCTGCAATGCCTGAATCCCTGTTGATAGCCTCTAAAAGGTCTTGGTGGCGAACTTCCAAGGAGCCGGAATGGCCTAATTCGTAGAGGTCTTCCCACCGTTCGAGAGTCGTTGTTGCTGAACCAGGAAAGATTTCACGGTAAACGGCATCAGCGCTTTCCAGGGCTCGATCAAGTTCCTTGGCTACGGCATATTCCTCCGCGTCCATCTGGAGCGGATAGAGCTGCGTAAGAGCCCTGTAGTGTGGGCTTTCGAAGGGATTCTCAACCATTACTGCACCTTCAGGTCACCGAGAGTAAATTGTTCTGTTTTTCCAGACGGAATAGCGTCTGTCTGTTCCTGGTAGTCTCCGCCATTCTGCTTAACCTCGATCGTGGCGTTGGTTCCACCATTTTTAAGGACATAGACCACAATCTGGGCAGGAATAAACAGGTCTCCAGGTTCAAGATCGGCGAAATACTTGACAACGTCTTCCCGGAACGCTTCTTCGTCCATGTTCTGCAATCCTTGCACCGTGACACGCAGGGAAAGAACGGGTTCGGTCGGGACATTTGCCCAGATTTCACGAGGTGCGACGGGGCCTTCGTATTCGCACTTTGCCCGGACAGCTTCACAACAGCGCATCGAAAGTGAACTCGGACCCATCAGCATGAGAGCAGTTCCCACGCCATAGTAGTTCTTAAGGCATCGGGATGATGTCGGGGCCTCATTTGAGTCACTAGGCACATAAATTTCAACGCCGAAGCACTTGACCTCGTTCAGGGACTCCGTTTGCCAGCTTTCGAGCGCCTCGATTTCTTCTAGTTCTACCTTGACATACCTGGCAGAAACTTCGCTGAAATCGGTCATTGCCCACCAGTAGGCCGCATCAAGTTTACCCTGACGAGTCCATGCCTGGCCATCATCGGAAGTAAATACGCCAAAGGTAGCCGGTCGGTTGGTAATGAAACCGAGACCAATGCCGATAATGGCCTTAGAACCACCTAAATTGATAATGACGCCTTTGCCCGTATCGTTTGAGCCACAGGTAAACGCAATGCTCTCGCGATCGTGCGGCTTGACGGCATTGGCGGCACTCAAGTTGGGCATATTCCCGGTAATCATCGAGGATTCGAGCCCGATAGCCTTGCCGGTAGAAGACGCTTCCAAGGCCCAGCGTTCGTAATCACTAGGCTTGCCGCCGCTCTTCGGGTTACGAAGATACGACAAAATGAGCGTCAGGAGCTCGCTTGCGGTCAGATTGCTGTAGTCAAGCCCACGGTTGTTTGCCCACTGTTCCAGGCTCTCCTGGTTCATCGTAGTCGGGAAAATCTGGTCAAGGGTCCAGTCCAGCTGCTTGTAGATGCCCCAGATGGCAGATGCAGAGGCTGCAAAACGGATATAATTTTCCGTTCCCTGGCTAATTTTGATAGTCGGGTTGTAGTTTTTCGCATCGACAATCATGCGCTGCAAGATTTGATCAACTGTTACGGACATCGCCGACCTCCACAAAACGCTTAAATTCAATCACATCGCCATTGTATGCGACACATACCACATGCACCAGGAGCTTGTCGGAATCGGCATAGGTTGCCGTTGATTCTACGCTTCTAAGGTGCTTGTAGTCCAGCATCCACTTTAGTGCCTCGGTGGCATATGTTTCGGCTTTGCTCCTGGTGTTTTCGGATGCCACTTCACGGGCAAGTTCTTTGAAACGGTGGCCAAATTCAGGTTTCTTGTAAAATGAACCTTTTGCCACGGTAAGCGAAAGCTGAACCTCTTCTTTAATCTGGTCTGTTGTCATTGTAAATTCTCCGAGAAAGACGACGTACTTGGCGGTGTCGTGGACATGGCTTCAGTGATTGTGCAGACAGCGGTTTTCAATACATCTTCAATGGCACCAAAAAGCTTTTTGTATGGCTTTTGAACCTCCTGTTTAGAAACTGCTTGTTCGTTCACCAAATTCGTGATAACATCCAAAACCGCCGATTGAACAGCCGAAAAGGTCGGCTCGACGGACACAACGTCAACACCGCCATGTTCTGCATTTCCAGGCTTCGGGAGCCCCTGCCAATAAGAACAGAGCTTGGCGGCCATGTTGGCGGGTGTGCCGCTGGACGGGTCAAGCACCGTAAAGGCACTTTCCAAGAGAGACTTGTCACCGCCAGCTGATAGGTCTGCACCGAGGATGACGCCGCCCTTGGCATAATCGTCGTATGCTTTGGCAAGCTGGGGAGCCACACTTGTCTTGCCGTCGGCGGCTTTGACAATTCGGGAAAATTCGGAATCGAGAGTGTCCAAATCAAGCATCTACGCCCCCGTATCCTGTTTGTCCGTCGGTGAAGTAGGAGCACCGAGGTTGCCCACATGGGTGTGCAGGTTGTAATTATCGCGCAGCTTGGAGAGCTTACCCACCTTGTCGCTCACTTCGCCGTTCACGCGCAGGTCGCCATCGACATCGACGCCGCCATCCGCCTTGATGGCTATGGTGCCGTCATTCTTGAGGATGATGTAGTGGGCCTTGTCGCTGTAAAGCGCCGTTTCGCCTTCCTTTACGGCGGGATGGTCCTTGCCGTCGCTTGCAACAGCAATGACCACATTGCCAAACTGCAAGAAAAGGCAACGCTCACCGGCCTTGGGAATGCTGATAAAGCCAAAATGCTGCATCATCTGACGGCCTTCGAACTCTATGCCGTTAGCCTTGCCGCTGATACTGCGGAGCTTGCCTGCCACATCCTTGCAGCTGGTAACCAAACTGGTGAAAAATTTCATCATAACGAGCCTCCGGGCTGTAATTCAAGGCGGGTGCGCTTGCCCTCACTCCTGGAGAGCGTGAACGTGCGGCGTTTAATCAGATACGAGTCAACAGCGCCGTTGTAATGGTCCTCTACGTCGCAAAAGGCGTTGATTGTCCAGGGAATACCGTTTTGCGAGTGCCCGGGCATCGTGTATTCGAGCTGGATTGCGGATGCCTTTTCCGTTGCCAGCTGAAGTTCGGCGGTTTTCTTGGCAGGGCCCTCGTTCTCGTTCCAGTTTACCACAAGAGGGCGATAGAACGGGAAATCGTCATTTTTGACCGAGGCGGCTACATACTTGATGTCGCTATCGTCCTGGCTTTCGCCGATAACCTTGATAAGCGAGTGCTGACCGTTCAATGTTTCTGTGACAGACCCCTCGATATAGTCCATTTCCTCGCCATTTTCAAAGGCATGTATTCTGAAATCGGCTTTGCCTCGTTCAACAGGCTTGTCAAAGACCAGTTCGCCTTCGGGAGAAGCCCAGAACAGGAAGCCTTGCGAATTTGCCGCCTTCTTGAGGACATCGAAAACACTGTCGCCCGGAGAAAGTTCCACAAACTTTCTCTTGACCTTGACTTTATCGGAGCCCGATTTGAAAACAAAATCCTTCCTGGAGATAAACGGAAGGTCGCGCACCAGCTTTTCAGCTAGCGCGGGCAAGGTAGTCGGCAAAGTTCCGAAGTTTGTCACGCTGGAGTCTGCCAGGACGGACGCGACGGAACGGCCCTCGATTTCCAGCTTTGGCCCGCTTCGAGACAGAGAACGACGCACGGAATCGACAAGACCCTTCATCACGCGTTTGCGATTAACGAAAATTTCGCAGGAATCGCCCTTGTTCACTTCATACTTAGAATCGCATTCGAACTGGAACGAGCCTTCCGGTGAATACAGTTCGGTATCAATCGTGTAGCTCACAAACTTGTCTGCGTGGGCGTGCTCCACAAGCAAGATGACTTCATCATTCTGCATAGACAAGCACCTCGCCTTTCATGAACGTGGGATTCTTGGCGTTATTCAATGCGCAAAGGCGTTCAGCCGCCTTGTAATTCAGCTTGTTGTCCAGGGCAATCTTGTGGAGCGGTGTTTCGTGGGTCACGTTGATTGTCTTGGTGGTCATGTATTCCAGCTTGATACGAAGTACCGCATCCGATAGCATTGCAGCCATTTTCTTAAGCCTGTAGGGGCTTACAGCCTGCGGAAGGACCTGTTGGATGAACTCCCTTGCCAAGGCTAACGTATCCTCAAGTTCATCGGGGGAAAGCAGATACGGTTCGCTTTCCGAAGCCAGTTCGCGGCCTTCGGCATCGTCAATGGCGACTCGTTCAGCCGCAATAGATTCGCCCATCTTTTTCTCGTCATCAGAAATCTGCTTGGCGGTCTCCGTAGCGACAGTAGCGGCAGCAAGGGTCGCAAATGCAGCCCGAACGCTTGCGGGGGCACCATAAAGGGACGCCAACATCGATGAGGCGTTGGTGACCAAGGTGGCGGTAGATGCCCTGGATTTGCCCTTGTTGGAACCGGCCTTTCTGGCAAGTGTCACGAAAGAATCGCAGCATTCTTGGATAGCCTTTGTCAAGGTTCCTGACAGCGAGTCCATATAATCGATGGTCGTATTGATTGCATCGACAGGGGCCTTTATGGATTCAATTGTTCCCAGGAGTTGCCCCATGGCCTTGTTTGTCGCTTCGCCAAAGCTGCGGGCAGCATCGCCTAATGAGCCCCAAACATCGATAAGCGACCAGTCCGAAGAACCAGGAATATCAGGAACGCCGGTCTGTTGCATCGATACGGCGACACTCTCCTGGACATCCAAATTGAGAGCCTGTGTTTCTTCGAAATTGGCGTCATACGGGTCCGTATAGCTCTGCGTATCGGGTTGTATATTGGCTACTTCGAAATCAAAGGTAAATTCGGCATAACGACGGCGACGATCATTGCTGAATGATACGTTCTTGGGATAGCCGAAGAGAGTCCCGTGTTCCGGGTGGAAAAGCTCTATAGGTTCCGGGAAAATGGACAAAAACCATTGCCGAAGCTGATAATAGTTGTTGTCGTAATCATCGTTGAGCAGTACACAGGAGAATTTGAACGATTCCGGGTTTACACCCATGTCTTCAAGATCGGCACCATTTTTGTATGGGTAAACCGTTTCGGCAATGGAATGGTTGATTTCATTGCCTATAGAAACAAGATTCAACTCCCAAGGACCAAGGGTAGGTATGGTTTTTTCTTCTGCCATTTATGCCCCCCATCCCGGTGTTGTTTTTCGTCCGCTGACTTTGGGCGGCTTGCCCTTGTCAGTTTCGACGACGGCCTTGCCGTTGGAATCCACATTGATAATGATATTCTGGTTCAATGCTTGCATGTATTCCTGGGAGGTTACACCGTTCTTCCCGTCACCGTTCTTGATGGCATTTTTCATCAGCGTGTTATACATGTTCAAATCGGCATAAAGCTTGTCGAGCTTCTTTTGCGACGGCAAGAAGCTGTTTTCTTCCTTTTGGATTTCGAGAAGGGTGTCCCCATGCTTCTTGCTCCACCTTGCTGCTTCAGGCCCATACCGTTTTTCGAATTCTGCCTGGTTACGGTTCACCATGGCCCGGCTGTTGGCCTCGACATCGGCAACGACATTTCGCCATTCCATGAAGGCCTGGCCAAAGTTGTAGATTTGATTCATGGCCCAGCCTGTGGCAGCCGTCATCAATGTGCCGCCAATGAAGCTGCTCCCAAACTTGTTCAGCCCCGCACGTGCGGTAGAAAGGCCCTGGCGGAACCTGCCGACCTCTTTTGTGGTCGAGTCCATGGCATGGGCCGCCTTCTGGGTAGCAGGCTGATGCATAGGCGCATCATCGTCCATGTAGTCAGTTCCGCCGCCAAAACCGCTGCGCATATTGACCACGAATACCTTTTGAACAGATGCATCCAACGCGGAAGCGCCCGTCCCTGCGGCAGATGCCCCTGCACCGCCCTTCTTGCTCCAGATACCCTTGATATCCCTGGCGAGTCCGGCCACATCCTTCACGAGACCACCAATTTTGACAGCACCCAAAGCTGCAGCGGCAACGGCCATCATCTTGAAACCCGCCGTAACTATTCCCTGGTGGCGGGACAGAAAACCTAGAGCGGTCGTCAGCTGCTCCACGGGGCCCGTAAGGTTCGTGTCGGCGAATTGCAGGGCGACTGCCTTCATCTTGTCTACATTGCTGTTGAAGGAATTAGAAGCCTTTTCATAATAATCTTCCAAAACATCGGTATTTTTCATGCCTTCGATACCAGCTTGGGCAATTTCATCCATTCTTTCCCATTTGTTTTGAAACTCCCCGATCAGGGGGTTGATTGCCTTCATCGAAGAAGCGCCAAACACAGGCGACAATTTTTTAAGACTTCCGCCTGTTTTTTCCATGATTTCTTTGATAATTACATCAAATTCGCGAAGTTCATTGTTCTTGTCAAAAACACTAACGCCAAATTTCTTCTTAATATCGGCGGCCTTGTCAATGAGTTCCGAAAACAATGTCGAAACGGAAGTCGTCGTTTCCGCCTGGCTCTTGATTTTTTCATTGACAATTTGTAAGAATGCCCCGAATTTGGCAAATTGATCCGTAGATTTAATGCCAAAAGTAGAAGCAGACGCCAGCAAAGCCTTACCTTCGGTGGCGAAGCCCTGTAAAGTAAAGGACCCTTTTTCTCCCTGGATAATCAAGGCATTAAAGGCTTTAAAAACCTGGTCGGCGCTATACCCCATGGAACCTTTCATGGAAGACGCTACAGTGGCCAAATCTTCAACAGAAGCCTTAGATGCTTTGGACGCTTTAGCCAGGCTTTCACTCATTTTTTCAGCAAAATCAAAATCACCCGTAATTTCGCCAATCTTTGAAACGCCATTCAGGATTTCAGTGGCGGCAACTCCTGTTTCGATGGCCGTCTTATGCAGCGATTCGCGGAACACCTTCGTGTCCGCGTCGCTTTTCTTTGCCGCAAAACCGTAATACATGAGCGATTCGGAAAGGTCGCCCACGTTCTTGACGGCCATACCAAGGCCTCCGCCTAGAACCAACGAATTGAACGGAGTCACCATACGGTCGGCAAGGCCACGCATGGACCCGCCGACACGTGCAATGGTCGCCCGAGCCTTCGTCCCGAAAGAAGAGACGGCAGTCGATGACTGGCGCAGGCCATTCTGGAGACCTGTAGCGTCAGCCCCGATTCGCAATGTGACTTCGTTATTCGCCAATTGTCTGCCATCCTTTATCTTCTTCGTTGGGTTCCAAAAGCCCCTTCATCGCAAAGACAAGGAGCCACTGGGCGTCAGTTATGCTTGCAACCGGGCAACCAAAGTACGCACTAGCTTCCAGGCCGTATTCAAGCTTACGACTTTCAATTGAACCAGGTCCGGCGTTTTTTTTAGCGTTTCGATGAGTGTCTCGATACTGTCATCGGAGACTTCGTCAAGGCTCGGGTCGCATTCCTCGGCAAATGCATTGTATTCGTCGCAGAGTTTCTTCAGTTCGTCGGGGGTACAGAACGAACGCAGGTGCTCCGCAGAGCGGAAAATGCGTTTTCCCGTATCGACGTTATAGAAAGCCCGCCACATACCGTGAGCAGCCTCCTGTTCACGGTAGTCGGTAATATTGTGCATTGCGATATCAATGCCGTCGTGCTTGAACTCCAGCTGGTTATCGACTTTAGCCTTGCGGGTTTCGGAAAGCGTCAGCAGGCGGATTTCAATCTTGATATCCGGCCTGCCCGGCCAACTCACGACACGCTTGACATCGTGGGACGCCTTGATGCGGGCAATGAGTTCGTCGGGTTCGTCGTCGCGAATGGCTTTTTCGAGTTCCGTCATTAGCTTACCTTGCGTTTCCGGGCATAGAAGTCGAGCTGGGTTTCCTTGGCGGTCTTGCCGTCAATGTCACCCGGAGTCTGTTTCAGGAGACGGCAACCGGTGAACACCACCTTCTTGCCACCCTTGTACTGCACGACAACAGTGGCATCGCTGGTTCCGGTCCAATCCCGGTCGGCACCACTGTCGGGCACGACGGTAAGCGAAAAACCGTATTTCGGCGGAACTTCCACCACGTCTTCGCCATCGGCGAGTTCCACGGTCTGGGCTTCTTCGATTTCGTTCTCCTTGAACTGCTTGAAGCCCGTAATCTTGTCGCCGTCAAGAACGACTGTAACTTGGGAAATCTTCATGGTTCACTCCTTAGTTGAGGTAAAGGTCGATGGTGGAATAGATCTGGTTCAGGCCAGGCACGACAGGAGCCGGAATCTGGCAGAGCATACGGCCCGGTTCATCCTTCGATTCCTCGGTGATGAACTGGTCTGCGTATTTGTCAATGAAACGCAGAATCTGCACCCCTTCAAGGCTCTTTGCCACGGCGATGTTGTCTTCGTTCAGGGCATCGGGCAACAGCTCGTGGATGACCTTGTTCTTGTACTTCACCTTGTGCATGGCGAGAATGGAGTCTCGGAAATAGTCAAGGGAGGCGATAACACCCGTGTCAATGAGCTTGGTGAAGCGGACGCCGTCCTTGGTGCTGCGAGTAGTCACGGCACGGACAATGCAAAGTTCGCTGTCGGTTTCTACCAGGGGAATCACGCCGCCATAAAGCAGGGCGTCCTGCTCTTCGCCGCTCCACTTGTCGGCAATATCCGGGAGTCCGATGCCAGGGATCGGGAGCCCGTTCATGGGCTTGTTGGGCTGGGAATTGCTGGCAAAGATGGCGGCAAGGCCTGCGGCAATTTCCCAGGTAGTGGCGGGAATGGCGTTCTTGACTGCGGCAATGTGCAGACGTTCGCAGTTGAAGTCGGTTGCAAGGGAAATGGCATCGCTAGCCCCGTCAACGATTGTAGCCACAATGCCACGCTGGCCACGCTGTTCAAGCGGTTCAGCGGCCTGCATCAAGTGCGTCTTCAAGAGGGTCAAATTGGGCGCATCGGCCGTAGGGAGCACAATCAGGTGGAAACGTTCCGGGAAGGCTGCTGCAAGGGCGCTTTTCACGTCGATTTCGCCTGTTCCCGCAGTAAGAATCGGGTCTGCTGCCGTGATATCGGTGGAAACGACCTCGACGGAGACGTTTACGCCACCCTTGGCGGCAGAAATGTAGGCACCGTTCGCCTTGGCGGTAAGGGTCACGACACCTTCCGCAGCTTCTGCGGTAAACGATGCGGCAACTTCGGCATTCAAGGCGGTGGCGATGCCGTTGGCGACATCCTCGGCAGTATCGCCGATTTTCACGCCCACATTGACCTTCTTGCCGTTATAGACGATGCGGACAAGTCCGCCAACCGTCGCGGCATCCTCGCCGGTCGGATTGGAAAGCGTGATGGTCCAGGTGGCGGGGGTACCCGCGGTAGCCTTGTGGCGCACCAGGGTAATCTGGGCGTACTTCCAGGCATTCTTTGCGGCCCTGTACATCTGGTGGAGTACCGAACCGGCCCCAGCGAGAGCGAGGACCTCGCTTTCGTTGTAGACCGCCGTGGGCTTTGCCTCTGCAAGGGTGCCGCCTTCGGCAATGTCGCCGACCAGAAGCACCTTCTGGATGTTCGCCGGGAGTCCGTTAGGGCCGGCAAAGTAGTTGTATTCCGAGTAGGAGCCCGGAATCATGGTTTCCGGGATGTTGTTGGTCAGTGTCATGGTGTTTCTCCGTTATCAAAGTTCACTTTGGATGTAGTGAGTTCCTCGTGCGGTTCCTCTTCGCTCTTGAAGGAACTCCAGATAGAAAGCAGGTTGCGGTAGCTTGCCTCTTCTGTTTCAGGCGTCAGCGTGTACGCCGTTTCAAATTCAATTTCAGCGACAAGCAATGCTGCCGCAAGATGTTCGGGCGTGGTTACGTCCTTCCAGTTCTTGACCTTCAGCGGGTCAATTTCAAGCCCAAGGTCGTTGCCTTGCAGTTTCCAGACTACGTGCTTGACGCAGGGGTGCAAAATGCGGCGGCGTTCCTTTTCTTTCGCTACATTCTTGACGACCAGGGTAACGATAATCTTGGATGTCACCTTAAGATTGTCAGTAGCGTCTTCTGTTTCGTAATCGCCCGACATGACCGCAACAGACATTCCCGGGCGAGAAAGAGTCGTGATTCCCGCCTGGATATCGATGGCCTTGAACCAGAACGAATCCCTTTCCCTGGCGGGGATCTTGTCGTTTTCACCGCAAAAAAGATCTGATATTCTCTCTTCGATATCGAAATCGGTCATAAGGACCTCATGGATTCAAGCGAGAAAATGGCAGGCCCGCCATCCAGCTTTGAAGAGACCTTGAAGCTGGATTCATCGACGGGGCCTATTTCGTCAATCCCTATGGAAACTTCACCTTCGGCGATTCGCTTCAAGAGGGCTATGGCGTTATTGTAGCGGAGCTTCATCCCTTCGGTGATGTTCATCTCCGTCAGGCGCTCGTAAAGGTTGTAAATCGTCAGGTCAACGCAAATCATGCGAAGCACTCTCGGAATACGCGGAAGCGGCAACCTGAAACGCTTGCCTATATAGGCGTCAATCAGGGTAGAACTTTCCTCGATGGCCTTGACCACGATGTTCTCCTTGATTTCACCGTCGGCATTTGGCGTGAGGTCGTCGGTGACCTCCACCAAACGCGCGTCAGGCACGTGCCCCCGTATATCGTCGAGAGTGCAGTAGTTCATTGGCTTACCTTAGGCAGTCTTGAGGACGTCCTTGAGGAGAATGCCAGCACCCGGAGCGGTCACCAGTTCAGCCTGGTAGAAACCAGCCTTCACGATTTCGCCGCCCTTGAGGCCAATCTTCTTGTCTTCGATGACTTCCACGTAGCGTTCGCCGACCTGGGCAGTCATACCCCAGGCAAGACCTTCCTTCAAGTCGGAAAGTTCTTCCTGGTAGTGGGCAAAGATGTTTTCGCCCCAGCAAGAGGTGAGATCAGGCTTCTTCGGGTTCTTGCGGGTGTTCACGCGGGCCTGACCGACGATGATGCGGTCAACCTCGAAGAGGTCCGCAATCTGTTCACGGGTAGCGACACCGGAGCCGTTGTTGGTGGGCCAGATGGCGTTAATCACGGACTTGTCGGTACGCAGCTTGTAGAACACCTTGGAACTCATGCCAAGCACGTTCGGACGCACAAGGGCGGATTCCATCATATCCATAATCAGCTCGAAGATGTTGGAACCTTCAGCACCGATCTTTTCAGAAGCAGAAAGGGTCTTGACCTGCGAGGATTCATAGTTGGCTGCATCCTGAACGATTTTCGCAATGCGGATTTCCCTGTCCAGGAGAATACGGTCAATCAGGTTCTCGATGGTCTTATTGACGAAGCGGTCCTTGTTCTTCACCTGGTCAAGGTCTTCGTAGGGAACGGGAGTCTGCAAGCCGTAAGCCTTGGCAAGCCCTGCAATCTCTTCACCGCCAAAATACACGACATTCGGAGCGGACATTCGGCCCACCTGGGTATCCTGGGCACCGAAGGCGTCGCCCATGTTCCTGCGGAAATACTTGAATGCGAGTTCGTTACCGTCAAGCTGCTTGATTGGCATCACCTCGTCGGCAATCAGGCGACCGTTCTTGAATGCGGTCACAAGACCGGTCTGCTGTTCGCCAAGGGGCAGGATGGTGGCAAAGCTCGCGCCTGCGCTACCAAAGCCCAGAGAATCGACGATAAACTGCGGAACGCCGCAGGCGGTAAGCGCGTCGCCACCTGCAAAGGCGCAGACGGTAAGCGCAAAGGTGATGAGGAAAAGAGCGATCTTGGTCATTTTCTTCATGGGTTATGCTCCTTCGTTGGAATTTTCAGGTTCAGTGGGTTCAGTGGGCGTTTCGCCACCTTCAGTTCCACTGGTTTCAGGTTCAGTGGGTTCGGTGGGCGTTTCGTCGCCAGTGGTTGTATCGCCACCTTCGGTGTTTGTCGGGGTGTCGTTGCCACCTGCGGGTGTGTCATCACCAGTGGAAGGCGTTTCGCCACCTTCGGGTTCAGTAGGTTCAGTGGGTTCGCTAGGCGTTTCGTCGCCAGTGGATGCCGTCGCAGAAGAACCGGCGCAGTCCACCTTGATGCGGACCACATCGCCTTCGGAGCCCGAATCAAGGGCCACGATGCCGGACACACCTTCGGCAGGAACACCGCGACCTTCGGCATCGGAAGAGAGTGCCTGGCCGTAGGTCACGTCGGCACCCAGTTCCACATGGCCGATACCGTCGTGCTGCACATCGACGCGGTTGCCTTCCTTGACATCCACATCCATGGACACGCCAAGCACGGCATCGCCGGAACCTGCAAGTTTAACATTGCCTTGGGCTTCGCCAGCCTTGACGAAGCGGAAAGCGGGGACGGCGGTTTCCGCCGTAAAGTTGAGGATATTGCCCTTCATCAGGTACTCCTTATTGATTGTAACATTCTTCAGCAGCTTCGGCGAAACTGAGCTTGCGCCCCTTTGCCAGCTGTTCATCGTGATACTTGCCGATGCGTACCGCCGCAGATTCCTTTCCCGGAACAGATGCTGGCGCAAATTCGCCAAACGAAACGATTTTCGGCATCGCCTTGACCGCTTCATCCAGGATTTGCATCGGGTTGATTCTCTCGTCACCTTCGCCAAAGCAGCCTTCGCCATCGACGGGCAGGGCCTGCATAGCGCCAAAGACCTTCATGAGGTTGTCTTTCATGATCTGGGTGCAGCGGCCCTCTGCAATGGCGTTGTCCAAAGTCTCCGAGAATGCCGCCTCAGCCTTCTGGCGCTGCGCCGCAAGCTTGTCGGCCTTGAGAGCCTCGTTTTCGGCCTTGAGTGCGGCATTCTCTTCGCTCAGTCGCGCCGCTTCGCTAGAATTGCCTTCCGGGATAGATGCGGTTGGCTCGTCGTGAGGGGGCGTTGTAGGCTGAGGATCCTGCTTCCCGTTCTCCGGCGAATCAGGACCAGGTTCATTCGGTTCACCGAAAGAAGCGGTAGATTCCGCAGGCTTCTCCACGACAGGCTTCGGCTGTTCCGGGAAGTCCTTCGCGTTCTTCAAGACGCTTTCGACTTCTTCAATATCCTTGATGGCATATTCCGGGAAAACCTTGTCGGCGGCCTCGATGCCGTCTTTTTCGATAAGCTGTTCGCGCTGGCTGCGGAACATGCGGCCAATGCCGCTAATCTTGTACACCAGCGATTCAAAAACACTGCGCGGCACCAGGCGGTCCCAGGCAAACGGCTCCGCAAAGACGCTCACGTCCTGCTCGGTGGCATCCTTGTCCTGGTCGGCAAACATACCTTCGCCGAAACAGAGCGGAGCCATCCCTTTCATAGCCGGAGCGTGCGCACCGAGAGCGCCCAGGTGACGCAGACCCTTTTTCAAGTTGCTGTAAATGGCTGCGGAAAGATACTTGAAGCCGCCCTTCTTCACCTCTTCGGCAAAGTCCGGGTTCACGTCGTCGAGCTTTACCTTCAGCACGTTGTCTTCCACCTTGGAATCGACGATCGAGGCTACACGCGGATCGTCAAGTTGCGGGTGGCCCTTGACCATCGGCGGCTGGTAACCGGCGTCAAGCTGGTTGTGGATACCTTCGTTGAGGTCGTTCAAGTCCGATTCGCTGAACTCGTGTTCTTTGCCAGCCATGTCGGTCACCTTGCCGACCTTGAAGGCTTCGACCCACGGTTCCTTCAAATCTTCCGATTTCAGAATTTTGTCTTTCATGGCCTCAAAGATACCCGAATAAAAGCGAACGAGGACATGACATTGTCATGCCCTATGTCAGAGCCTATTGGGTAACTTTGCGAGGAGGTATATACCATGGATAAAACTTTCTGGCAAGAAGCATTGAAACAGTTCGGCGTGGGCATTGTCTTCGCCGTCATGCTAGCCATCTTCTACACAAACGAAAACGCAAAGTGGGAAAAGAACGCCGCAAATGACCAGGTGCGCTGGGAAGCAGTGCTGAAACAGTACAGCGACGACCAGAAAAGGGCCCTCGAAACGATACGCGCCTGCTGTGCCGAAAACCACGCTACGCCCGGGAGAATGCCATGAGCAAGTCCGAACTCAAGCCCAAGGCGAAAGAATTTTACACCATTCACCAGATGAGCCTAGCTGACATTAGCCGCCGGCTCAACATCTCCACGCGCACCCTTCAGAACTGGAAATCTGAAGAACACTGGGACGAAGCACGTGCCGAAATCAGCGGCAGCGAAAAGAACTTTCACGCGCAGCTGTTCGAGCTGGGCGAAGTAATGGCCCGCAAGATCAAGCAGGACGAACTTGACGGTGTAAAGGTTGCTGCCGAACGCTACACCGCACTCCAGCGAATCATAGACACCGCCGAACACGCCCGCAAGTACGAGGCCGTGGCACCAAAGAAGAACAAGTCGGAGCTTTCCCCGGAAGAACGTGCCAAGAAGGCTCTTGAAGAAATCAAGAAACACCTGGGCGTATAATGGCTGCACTTGACGAATTCTTTTTTCCTTATCAGAAACGGTGGCTAGCCGACAAGTCGAAAGTCAAGATTTTCGAGAAGTCCCGCCGTATCGGCGGCACGTGGGTGCAAAGCTTCGAAGACGTGCAGGACTGTATCGAGCAGCCCGGGCTCAAGGTCTTTTTCAGCTCAGCTGACATGACCGCCGCAGCTGAATACATCGACTATTGCGAATCGTGGATTCAGAAGCTCAACGCCATCGCCAAGGCCCTTGCAGAAATCAACTCCGAAGATATCGAGGACTGCGAATTTGCCGACGAGGACAAGGGAATCAAGAGCAAGATAATCGAGTTCAACAATGGCTCCAAAATCTACGTGCTCTCCAGCAACCCCAAGGCGTTCCGCTCCAAGGGCGGTAAAATCGTGTGGGACGAAGCCGCCCACCACGAAAACGACCAGAAGATGTGGGCAGCCGCCAAGCCCGCCGCCATGTGGGGCTATCCCATACGCATCTTGTCAACCCACAACGGCGTAAACAGTCTGTTCTACAAGCTCATCGAGAAATGCAAAAAAGGTGAACTTGACTACAGCGTGCACACCGTGCCAATCCAGCTCGCAGTAGAGGAAGGCGTTGCCGACCGCATCTGCGGTCGCAAACTCTCCAGGAAAGAACGCGAAGAATGGCTGGAGCAGGAACACAAAGGCTGCCTTACCGAAGCAATATGGCAAGAGGAATACTGCTGCAACCCGCAGGACGAATCCAAGGCCATGATCAGCTATGACCTGATTCACAGCTGCGAGCGCCTGGGAGTGCTCGGGCTCGAAAAGGCCAAAGGCCCGCTCTACCTGGGTTGCGACGTGGCCCGCCACCGTCACCTTTACGTCATCTACGTGTTCGAAGACATTGGCGACCGCCTGATTTGCCGCGCAGTAGAAGCCTATCAGAACAAGAAATGGAGTTACCTTGAACAGAAACTCTACAAGTTCCTGAAACTCCCGAACCTTGTCCGCGGCTGTATCGACCGCACCGGATGCGGCGACCAGTTCACCGAACGGGCCCAGGACAAGTTCGGCACGGTCAAGGTCGAGGGCGTCCTTTTCTCCAACACGGTAAAGGCCGACCTTGCCATCAACCTTTTGCAGGCGTTTGAAGACCAGAAGATTATCATCGAGAAATGCCCGAAGTTCCCGGGCATCGACACCAAAATCGAGGACGAACAGGCCGAAAGCATCCACGCCGTCCGAAAGATTGTCACAAGTGCCGGGAACGTGCGCTACGATGCTGCAAGCACCGAGCAGGGCCACGGCGACTTCTTCTGGGGAGCGGCCTTGGCATACCATGCGAAAAACGCAAGTGACGCGGGTCCGGTATTCATCCAGACCGCAAATCCGTTCAAAGGGGAAAGCATGAATTTTAACGGTTTCTGACAATCGCACAGAAAGGCCCTTTTTAGCCCGTTTTTGTTTTGGACTAGTAAACGGTCATCCGATTTTAGAAAATCAAAATTCAACGAATTTGAACGGCCATTCAACGAGATTAGAAATACACCGAGGACTGCATGAGCAAAAAAAGGAAAAAACAGACCGAAAACACCCAGAACGGCGGTGAAAAACTCCGCCTGGCGACCGAAGTGGCCACCCGGGCGGCAGCGACTTTTGTCACGGGCGAAGATTACCTGCCCAACCCCGACCCTATCCTCAAGGCGCAGGGTGGAAACATCAAGGTTTACCGCAACTTCGTGGACGGGCACCTCGATGCCGTCAAGAGCAAGCGCTTCGCTTCCATCACCAGCCGCACCTGGACCATCGACGGTAGCAAGGGCGACCCCAAGAAAGCGAAGATGCTTGAAGAATACTTCTGGAACCTGGAACTACGCAACACCATTTCGCAGATGCTCCAGGCCATCGGCTTCGGTTTCGCCGTCCACGAAGTCGTGTGGGATTCAGTGCCCACGGCCTACGGAACACTCATCCTGCCCGTTGCCATCAAGGACCGCCCGCAGGAATGGTTCCGCTTCGATGAGGAAGGCAGGCTGCTATTCCAGAACAAGTTCAACGCGAAGGTTCCCGTACCCGACCGCAAGTTCATCGTGACCCGCAACCGCCCCACGGCCACCAATCCCTACGGCGAGCCCGTCTATGCCCGCTGCTTCTGGCCCATGGCCTTCAAAAAAGGCGGTCTCAAGTTCTGGATGATATTCGTCGAAAAATACGGCATGCCCAAGGCCGTCGGCAAGATTCCTCCGGGAGCGACCGACAAGGAACAGAACACCTTCCTCAGGATGCTTTCGGGGCTTGTGCGCGACGCCGTGGCGGTCATCCCGCAGACAGGCTCCGTGGAACTCCTGGAAACCAAGATGAGCGGCACCAACCCCCACAGCGAAATCGTTGCCTGGGCGGATTCCGAAATCAGCAAGGCGTGGCTCGGCGAAACGCTCACCACCGAGCAGACAAATTCCGGCGGCACCCAGGCCATGGCCACCGTGCACAACGATGTGCGCCTGGACTTGGCCCTTGATGATGCCGCCATGATTGAATCCAGCTTCAATCAGCTTATCAGGTGGATTTACGAAATCAACTGGCCTGGCGAAAAGGTCATCCCCTGGATGAACATCATTCTCCCGGAAGACATGCAGCAGGCA
>CAMHDS010000026.1 GCA_946183925.1 uncultured Fibrobacter sp.
CCGTTTACCAGCTGATTGGCGGTATCCACTCTGCCATGGGTTATGCCGGTGCTGCTAACCTCGAAGAACTCTACAAGAAGGCGACCTTCGTGCGCATTACGGGTGCAGGCCTCCGCGAATCTCACCCCCACGACGTGACGATTACCAAGGAAGCCCCCAACTACCGCACCGGCGAGTAGTCCCGTTTTAGACTGTCATCCCCGCGCAGGCGGGCGGACAGCACTTAGCACTTTAGTGCTTAGTGCGCATGGCCACCAAGGTGGGGATCTCCTATAAAACGAAATGCCTGAGAAAGCGGAAAAACTCAACGTCTTGATTCTTGCGGCTGGCCTCGGCACGAGGCTTCGGCCCTTGACCGAAGACATGCCCAAGCCGTTGGTGCCCGTGGTGGACAAGAGCATCCTGGAAATCCAGGCGATTCGTGCCAGGGAACTTGGGCCTGTGCGTCTCCACGCCAACGCCCATTATCTTGCAGAACAGGTGATAGCCGAAGGTGCGCGTCTCGGGTTCGAGAAGGTTTGGGAAGAGCCGGAAATCCTCGGGACCGCAGGCCCCCTGAAACGCATATACAACGAAGGTTACCGCGGCGGGCTCCTGGTGATGAACGGCGACGCCTACTGCCGTTTCGACTTGAATAAATTTATGGAGAATGCCCGCCGCGACCGCTGCGACGTGGCGCTCTTGGCGGTGGAGTTCCCTCAGGTAAATACCTTCCGCGTCGACGGGAACGGACACTTGGCAGGAGTTGCGGGCCGTTTTGGTTCAGAGCAGGGCAAGCCCGCCACCTTCTCGGGAGTGTCCTGGTACAGCGATGCGGCCCTTGCCCGCATCAAGGATGGCGAGTTCGACATCCGTGAATTCTGGAAACAGGAGCTTGCGGCGGGTCACCCGATTTATGTGGACTGCAGCCAGATGGATGCCACCTGGATAGACATGGGAAGCCCTGCGGGCTTGAAGGCCGCCTGCGACGCCCGCCTGCAGGAACTGGGGCTGAACAGCTGGGTCGGCGACCATCTGCATTCAACAGTGCAGAGTCGCGTTTCGAAGGTCGGCTGTTCAGTTGTCCAAAATGGAGTGGATCTGCCCGAAGGCGCTCGTGTCGAAAATTCCATCTTGTTCGCCGGAGCTGCTGTCCAGGCAGGCGAAACCGTGAAGGACGAAATCCGGGGTAGGGGATTCTCTTGGAAGCTCTAGACCGGAAAATTCTGGAAATTGTTCAGGACGGTTTCCCGCTGGAAGAACGCCCCTACGCCGCGCTGGGAAGGCTTCTTGGCGTTTCAGAAGAAGAGGCTTTCGATAGCGTGGAACGCCTTCGCAAGTCCGGCGTCATCCGTCGTCTGGGTGGCGTCTATGACTCCCGCAGGTTGGGTTACATCTCCAGACTCTGCACGGGAGTGGTGAGCGAAAGTGAACTGGAAAGTTTTGCTGTGGCAGCCGATAAGATTCCTGCCATCACACACAACTATGTCCGCAGTCATGCCTACAACGTTTGGTTCACCGTCATCGCCCGGTCGGAGTCCGAAATTCAGGAAACGGTCCGGGGCCTGGAGGCGGAAACGGCCCTGCACGATGCCCATGTGCTCTCGGCCAGCAAGATGTTCAAGATCAATACGGTGATGAAGGCTGCGTCGGGCCTGGCCACGGAAAGTAAGGTTGTTGATAAGTTGGATTTGAAAAGTGCCGAACCCTTTGTCCCTGAGGCAAGGGACCGTCGCCGGATCAACCTCCTGTGCCAGGATATTCCCCACACCAAAACGCCCTTCTCTGATTTGGGAATAGACGTCGCCGAAATCCGCGGTGACTTGGATCAAAAAATCATGCGTAGATTCGGGGCGGTCCTCAGACACCAGCAGGCGGGTTTTGACGCAAACGCCATGGTGTGCCTTGCCGTTGCGGACACGGAACGGGCGGGAGCGTTGTTGGCCGAAGATCCTCACGTTTCCCACTGCTACGAGCGCAGCCCTTTCGAAGGTTTCCCCTATAATGTTTACGCCATGTTCCACGGGCAAAGTGAAGCCGAATTGGAGCAAAGCATCTGTTCTGCGGTGTCGGCCCTGAACGGCCCGGACCATGCGGTGCTGACGTCCCTGAAGGAACTGAAAAAGACCAGTTTCGTCTATTTTGCCTAGGCAGGGATTGATTATCGGGCAAAACTCAAAAACAAAAGGCTGGCAAAATGCCGACCGTGAGCAACAAAGCCCTCGATATTAATCGAGGGCGGTTGCGAGAGTGAGCGCAGACCGGAGAATTTGTACCGGAATTTAGCGCGAACGGTCTTGTTATGTAACAAAAGAGGCAGACGATAGTCTGCCTCTTTTGAGTGGAGATAGTGGGAGTCGAACCCATGACCTACAGATTGCGAACCTGTCGCTCTACCAACTGAGCTATATCCCCGTTAGGTGAGTGCCGAATATAGCTAAAAAGCCCTTTTTTGGCAAGGTAAGCAAAATGGAACTTGAATAATATCCAAATGTTCACTATCTTTGTGGTCGAAAAATTTTCTCATTTTTAATTCTATGACCAAGTTTATTGATATTCGCGACGCCCATGAACACAACCTGCAACATGTGGATTTGAAAATTCCTCGCGATTCCATCGTGGTGGTGACCGGCGTTTCGGGTTCGGGCAAGTCCAGCCTCGCTTTTGATACGGTGTTTCAGGAGGGCCAGCGCCGTTTTGTTGAATCGCTGTCTGCTTATGCCCGTCAGTTCATCGGCCGCATGAAACACCCCGAGGTGGAGAGCGTTCGCGGCATTTCGCCCACGATTTCCATTGACCAGAAAACGGTGAACCGGAACCCCCGCAGTACCGTGGGTACGGTGGTGGAAATTCTGGACCATTACCGCCTGCTTTTTGCCCGACTGGGCGTGCCCCACTGCCCCAAGTGCGGCCGGGTTATCAAGGCCCAGACCGTGGACCAGATTGTAGATAATTTGTATGTAGGCGATGAGGGCAAGCAGATTACGGTGATGGCCCCCATCGTGCAGGAACGCAAGGGCGAATACCGCAAGGAACTGGCTGAACTCAAGGAAGACGGCTTTGTGCGCGCCCGGGTGGATGGCGAAATCTACAGGATCGAGGATGTGCCTGCCCTGGTGCGTTACGAGAAGCACACCATCGAGGCGGTCATCGACCGCATGACGCTTGAACGCAAGAACATGAGCCGCCTGCGGGAGGCTCTGGAAGGGGCGCTGAAGCTGACAGACGGAAAACTGGTGAGTTTTTTGCTGTCGTCGGGCGAGGGCAAGGATGGAGCGGGAAATGCGAAGGAGGAATACCGCCTGCAGGGTACGGAGTTGGCTTGCCCCAAGTGCGGTATCTCTATTCCGGAACTGGAACCCCGGTTCTTCAGCTTTAATGACCCCAAGGGTCGCTGTCCCGCCTGCAAGGGCATGGGAGAAAGTTGCGAGTTCGACCTGAACCTGGTAGTGCCCGACCCGAACCTTTCTATCAAGCAGGGCTGTTTTGCTTGCCAAAAGAAGGACACGGGCACGATTATCTTTTCTGATTTTGGCTGGCGGAACTTGCGGACCATCGCCAACGAGATGCACTGCTCCCTGGATACTCCCTGGAAAAACCTGACCGAAAAGCAGCGCCACGCCTTCTTGTACGGCCCTCCCAGCGGCAACGAAAGCGGAGTGGTCTCCGTGATGCAGGAACTGTGGGACATGTGGCATATTTTCCATTTCCGCAAGTTCATGAAAATCGGCGTCTGTCCCGAGTGCGGGGGTACCCGCATCAACCGCATGGCGAATGCGGTGGAGTTTCATGGCCACAATATCACGGAACTGACGGATTGGTCCGTCGATAAGTCAGCCGACTTTTTCAACGGCCTAAAGCTTTCCGAAAAGGAACTGCGGATAGGTAAGGAAATCTTCCGCGAAATCCGGGGTCGCCTGAATTTCTTGAAGACGGTTGGCCTTGGCTACCTGAACATCAGCCGCAAGGCTTCTACCCTGAGTGGCGGCGAGGCCCAGCGAATCCGCCTGGCCAGTGCCGTAGGGGCTGGGCTCCAGGGGGTGCTTTATATTCTGGACGAGCCCAGCATCGGGCTTCACCCGCGGGATAACGACAAGCTTTTGGAAATGCTGGAGCACCTGCGTGCCCAGGGCAACAGCCTGGTCATCGTGGAGCACGACGAAGACACCATGCGCCACGCTGACTGCGTCATAGACGTAGGGCCCGGCGCTGGCGTAGAGGGTGGCCGGATTTTGGCTGCCGGAACTGTAGAAGAACTGGAAAAGAACAAGTCTTCGCTTACGGGCGCCTACCTGAGCGGCCGCAAGGCCATCGAGATTCCGGCAAACCGCAAGAAGATTGACAAGAATACCCACAAGCTGAAAATCTGTGGTGCGTCCGAAAACAACCTGAAGAACATCGACGTGGAAATCCCGCTGGACGGCGCCTTCACTGTAGTGACGGGCGTCTCGGGTTCCGGAAAGAGCACTCTCGTGAACCAGATTCTGCGTCGTGAACTTGCCCGGGTGTTTTACAACTCCGAAGAGCCTGTAGGTAAGTTCGACCATCTGGAAGGTCTTGAGAACATCGACAAGGTAATCGAAATCGACCAGACGCCTATCGGTCGCACGCCCCGGAGCAATCCGGCGACCTACACGAAAATTTGGGACGATATCCGCGACCTGTTCGGTAGCCTGCCCGAAAGCAAGGTCCGTGGCTACACCAAGAGCCGTTTCAGCTTTAACGTGAAGGGCGGTCGCTGTGACGCTTGCGAAGGGGCGGGCGTAAAAGTCGTAGATATGCACATTTTGCCCAGTGTGCAGGTGACCTGCGATGTGTGCGACGGCAAGCGTTTTAACGATGCCACCCGGGAAATTTATTTCAAGGGCAAGAACATTTCCGAGATTCTGGAAATGAGCATTGCCGATGCGGCGGAATTTTTCAAGGACCTGCCGAAGATTGCAGAACCCTTGAACTTGCTCAAGGAAGTGGGCCTGGGGTACCTGACGCTTGGTCAGCCTTCTACCACCCTCAGCGGCGGCGAGGCCCAGCGCATCAAGATTGCCTCGGAACTACGTCGCCCGGGCACGGGCAAGACCCTTTACCTGCTGGACGAACCCACTACGGGGCTGCACTTTGAAGATATCCGCAGGCTCTTGGAATGCCTGAACCGCTTGCGGAGCCTCGGGAACAGCGTGGTGGTCATCGAGCACAATCTGGATGTGATCAAGTGCGCCGACTGGATTATCGACCTCGGGCCCGAAGCGGGTGTGGGCGGCGGACGCATCGTGGCCGTAGGCACTCCGGAGCAGATTGCAAAGAACAAGAAAAGCCAGACCGGCAAATACCTGGCGCCTGTGCTTTCGAAAAAGCATGGGGAGAACAAGCAGTTCGACAGGTCCCTCAAGGCGGGGGAGGCCTACTCCCTGGATATGGAGGTCCACGGCGCCCGCAAGCACAACCTGAAAAACATCGACGTCACTATTCCCCGGCACAAGCTTACGGTAATCACCGGAGTTTCGGGCTCCGGCAAGTCCAGCCTCGCTTTCCATACCCTCTTTAGCGAAGGCCAGCGCCGCTTTGTAGAAACCCTCAGTACTTACGCCCGTCGCTTCCTTGGCCGTCCTGACCACGGGAGTATCGATTCCATCACGGGACTTGCCCCGGCTATCGCCATCGACCAGAAAAGCGCCAGCAAGAGTCCGCGGAGTACGGTGGCGACCCTCACCGAGATTTACGACTATTTCCGCATTTTGTGGGCGAGGGTCGGCACGCCGCATTGCTTGCATTGCGGGAAGCCTGTGGATTCGTACTCCGCGGGTGACCTGATGCAGTATGCCTTTGATCGTGACCTGAACAAGATGGTGACGGTCCTTGCTCCCTTCGAAATCAACGATGTTATTAAGTTGTCTAAAATTTTGACGGAAAAGGGATACCGCAAGGCTTACCTGGGCAAGAAACTGGTGGAACTTCCGCTGCCGAAAATCCCTACCCGGGAGCGCCAGCTTTTGGCCGTGGTGGACTGCGTGGTGGTCAAGGAATCCAACCGTGCCCGCTTGGTGGAGGCCTTTGAACGGGGTTATCGCGACGGAAATGGAATCCTGTACGTAGAAGACGAAAAGGGCGGACGCCTCGCCTGTTCCGAAAAGCCGGGTTGCCCCGATTGCGGCTGGTACATGGATTCTGCCCTCAATCCCAAGCATTTCAGTTTCAATACCCACTGGGGCGCCTGTGATACCTGCCTTGGTCTCGGACATTTCAAGGATGGCGAAGTCTGCCCCGATTGCCACGGGGAAAGGCTCAAGCCCGAATACCTTGCCGTGCGTATCGCGGGCAAGAATATCATGGATGTCCACCACATGAGTATTTCCGAGGCCCTGGACTGGTTCACCCATGTAAATTTCAAGGGCGAAAAGAACGGCGAAAGCAAGAAGACGGTAGCGGAGCCCCTGTTCCGTGAAATCATCGGCCGTCTGGAGTTCCTCATCAGCGTGGGACTTGGCTACATCGGGCTCGACCGTGCAGGCGACACCCTCAGCGGTGGCGAGTCCCAGCGTATCCGCCTTGCAAGCCAGATCGGTAGCGGTCTCGAAGGAGTGCTCTACGTTTTGGACGAACCCACGGTAGGCCTCCACGAAAGCGATACCGCCAAGCTGCTGGATTCCCTGTACCGCCTGCGGGACCTGGGAAACACCCTGGTGGTGGTGGAACACGACATGAAGATGATGCAGGCGGCGGACCACATTATCGATATGGGTCCTGCGGCTGGTGAATTTGGCGGTGAGGTGGTGGCGGAAGGCTCTCCAAAGCAACTTTCCAAGCCCTACGCCCTGCAGCAGTTCCCCCGGAGCGAGACCGTCAAGTACCTTACGGGTTCTATTCCCGTGACAAACCAGATGGCGGTTCGCCCCGTTACCGAAGATTCAGAGTTCTACGAGTTCAAGGGGCTCAAGAAAAACAACCTGAAGAACCTGTCCGTAAAGTTCCCGAAGGGCGCCATCAGCGTGGTCTGTGGTGTTTCGGGTTCTGGCAAGAGTTCCATGGTGGTAGATGAAATTTTCCCGGCCCTCAAAAAGAAATTCCAGGCCCGTGGGCGCAAAAAGCAGAGCGGCGAGGTGTTGCTGGTGGACCAGAGCCCAATCTCCGGAACGCCTCGCAGCACGCCCGCGAGCTACACGGGCGTGTTTGACGACATACGCAAGCTATTCGCCAAACTGCCACAGGCCAAGGTGAAGGGTTTTGACTACGGCCGTTTCAGTTACAACTTGGCCCGTGGCCGCTGCGAGGCCTGCGAAGGTCGCGGCGCCATCTCGGTGGAAATGCATTTCCTTTCGGACATCTGGGAAACCTGCGAAGTCTGCGGCGGCAAGCGTTACAACCAGGAAACCCTTACGGTTACTTTCAAGGGCAAGAACATCGCCGACGTTCTGGACCTGCGTATCGACGAAGCCTGCGAGTTCTTCAAGGACCAGCCGAAAATCTTGCCCAAGCTGGAATGCCTGCGGGACGTGGGCCTCGGCTACCTGAGGCTCGGCCAGCCGGTCACCACCCTTTCGGGCGGCGAATCCCAGCGGCTAAAACTTGCGGCGGAACTTTCCCGGAAATCGGCGGGGGAGATGGTATACCTGCTGGACGAACCCACTACGGGGCTCCACCTGAAGGATATCCAGATTCTCTGGAACCTGCTGCGCCGCCTGTCTGCCCGTGGCGATACCCTGATTGTCATCGAACACCACCCCGACATTATCCGTATGGCGGACTGGAAGGTGGAATTGGGCCCCACCGGCGGTAGCCAGGGCGGTTATTTGCTGAAAATGGGCGTAAATAACTGATTTTTCGGCTATTGGAACGGCTTTTTGAGGACGTAAATCGTCCCAAGTAATTATCTTTTTTGAATAACCGCCGAGGGGCGGTGTCTAGGAGAATTTATAGGAGCGATTATGCATTTGTTGCGCATTCTGCCCGTTTTGCTTTTGTTGCCGGCGTTGGCTCTTGCCGATGGCGACAAGATGTTTAGGGTGCCCATGGACCAGTATAAGGAGGGTGAACTTTTTGAACCTTTCCCCGAGATGGCCATCAGAATTCCCGGTTCTGTGACCACAACCGCCCCCGCTTTACCCCTGAAGGACAACGCCCTCTTTTTGCGCTACAAGAAGTCGCCTAAGGAATACTACTGGGTTCAGGGCAAGGTGAATCCCGCAGTTTATGGCAATCTTCATGCCTTTAGTCTGGAAAAGAACCAGCTCACCGTTTTTGATGTCCTCCGGATGCGCTTTTATCCGACCAAGAATTCCAAGGCCTTCCAGGACGAAAAGTATATCTACTTCGACAAGGACTACATCTATTCTCCTAGAGTGCCCAAGCTGCTATTTATGAAAAATGGGCGCTGGCAGGTGCTGAACGAAGACCCGCTCCCGGGTGTTATCAAGGTGGAAAGCTCCATCAAGTCTATAAAGATTTCATCCCTTGATACCAAGCTCCGCAATGTGGCCAAGACGATATCCCCGGTAGTTCCGGGCCCTTACGCCTTTGTGTTCTCGGCTGATGGCTACATGCCTTTTACCGATATCGGTATGGTCCAGAGTGGAAAGACTTTGCTTTTCAAGCCCAATCTTGTTCAGCTTCGGGCAACGGCTCCTGCGGCAAGCCCGGTGTCCGTGACGGTGGAACAGGTTGCCGCAACTCCGAATCTCGAATATACGGAAGTTCTTTACGACAAATATGTGGGTGAGCTCATCACCGTGCTAAATTCCGTGGACACAAATGATTTTGCCAAGGTTTACCCGGCCAAGAAACAGGCGGTTTCTGTTGGTTTGGAGATGAACGATCCCACATACCAGGCTTACTCGACCCGGTACGATGTCGTGCATGCGGAGGCCCTGGACTTGTGGCGTAAGTCGAAGATGTCTGGCGTTTCTGCCGTAGACCAGGCCTTTAAGCAAAAATTCGATAGTCTCCATGCCTTGCCGGCTCGGTTCTACCTGGTTCCCGATTCCATCTTCTACGATACGGTTACCACTTTGCCAGAGCCTGCTGGTGCGGTTCTTGTTTATCCCATTGCTCCTGCCACTCTCGCAGACTCTATGGCTCCCGCAGATTCTGCGGTAGTTGTGGATTCTACGACTAAGAGCGATTCTACAGCGGCTCCTGTCGCAGGAGTTTCCGCGTCTTCAAACGCCTCTGTCGAAATGCCGGTTCAGTCAAAGGCTCAGGCGGATTACTTGATCCTCAAGTTTAGCCAGCCGGTGAACCGTTACGACGTGACTTGGAAGGGACATGTTCCGGGATACGCTTCTGACTCCTTGGCGGCGCTTCTGGCCGCTTCAGACGGAAGTGCCAGGATTATTGTGTCTTTGCAGAACAACAAGCCAGTGTGGATTTATGGTGCCGATGGCATCACGAGACATCATTATCGCTATGTAAAACTTGAAATTCAGGTCGGAGAGCAGATTGTCGAAGCCCAAGGGAGTTTCGTGCTGCCCCAGTACATTTTTGAACAACAAGAAGTCCAGGATTGGTTGTTCCCGAAGCCTGTTCCTGCTGAGGTAGAGGAGGTATCTTCTTCATCCGAGGCTGTGGTCAGTTCTTCTTCTGTTGTGGTTCCCTCTTCTTCTAGCCAGGCTGAGCCGCCGCTGAAAAATGTCGTAAACGATCTGCTTCGCGGTAAGCTGGTGGTTCTGGATTCTGGTTCGTTTCGCTATTATGGAAATGTGGTGGAAATGTCTCCCTTTGCCATCATGGTGACCGAAATGACTCAGGAACTCATGGAAAAAATTATGCTTCGTGTGGATTCTGCTGAACGGATTAAGGATAAATCTACCTTCATCCATCCTCAGAAACCGGTTCACAACATTAGCTGGGAAAATGCTCGTAAAGTATGTCAGGTGAACGGGGGTGACTTGCCGACCGAAGCCCAGTGGGAATTTGCAGGACGCGCAGGAAGTATCGAAGGATCTCCATGGGTGCTGGACTCTGTTCCAGATCCGTCTGTTTACGCCATTTATAGGGAAAATTCCTATAACAAGCGTAAAGAAGACGAGGCTTATGGGCCGCAACAGGTGGCTACCAAGAAACCCAATGCCTGGGGCATCTACGACATGTCCGGAAACGTTGCCGAATGGACTCGTGACAAGTACTTTATGCTTTCGTTTTGGGTAGAATCTTCTAACCCGACAGGCGCACTGTTCGGCTCCTCTAGGGTTTACAAGGGCGGTTCCTGGAAAGATAGGGAAAAACTTCTGAATATGTCTGTCCGGGATGACGAAGACCCTAGGTATTGGTCTGAAACCCTCGGGTTCCGTTGTGTGTACCCCCTGGATGTCATAGGTAAGTAATGCCTGGCAAATATTTTAGGCTTTTCCAGAGGCTGGTAGGGTTGCCTTACCTATTGGCCATTTTGGGTTTGTTGATGCCTTTGGCAAATGTGTCTTGCACCGAGCAGCTCATTGCAGAACCATCCATGTACGAAATCGCTCTTGGTCTTGACTTGGGCACCGAACTCAAGGAGCCTGCGACGAGTTTGCTCAAGAAGATGGAAGAGGGAAATCCAAGGTCTATTGAACGATTTAAGGATTTTATTCCTAACTTCCCGAAGATGGAACCCATGCTTCATTTGTTCGGGATTATGGCGGCGCTTTTTTTGGCTGCTGTTTTTGCACTGCTTGCGCCTTTGGGTTATTATGCCTCTTTAGGTTCCCTTGCTATGGGGATGCTCTCCATGTTTTCGCTATGGGCAGTACTTTCCCAAGTTGGAGCCCTTTGTAATGCTATCGGCATGAACGTGTTACGCGTGGATCCCGGAGTGGGAATTTATTGTGCAAGTGTCCTGATTCTGATTGGAACGGCCATGAATCTGGCTTGCATCGCTCGCCCGATTATAGACGACCTGCGGGCGAAACGTTCTGCGAAAAATGTGGCAGAACAGGGTAAGAGCTAATAGTAGTGAGTTATCAGTAATGAGTTGTGAGTAATGTCATCCTTGGCCGAAAGGCCGAGGAACCATACTGTTTTATACAAGCGCAGGTACGAAAAGAATGGATCCCGGGCCCTTCGTGCCCAGGATGACACTTCTTGAAACCTGCGCCCCTAATACCTAAAACCTACCACCTAGTCTCTAGATCCTAGTCTCTAACCCCTAACTACACATTGAACAAGAAGTACATGATGTCGCCATCCTGTACCAGGTAGTCCTTGCCTTCGGTGCGGACAAGGCCTGCTTCCTTGGCGGCGTTCCAGCTGCCGTGCTTCAGGAAGTCGGCGTAGCTAAGTGTTTCTGCACGTATGAAACCTCGTTCGAAATCGGTATGGATGACGCCTGCGCACTGCGGAGCCTTGAAGCCCGCATGGAACGTCCAGGCCCGACATTCCTTTTCGCCGGCGGTAAAGAAGGTGCGAAGCCCGAGGATTTCGTAGCCCTTGCGTACCACGGCGTCCAGGCCCGATTCTTTCATGCCCAGTTCTTTCAAGAATTCTGCCTTGTCGGCAGGCTCCATGGCCGAAAGTTCTTCTTCGATCTTTCCGCTGATCATGATGACCTCGTGACCGTTCTTGGCAGCGTATTCCTTCAACTGGTCTACGTAGGCGTTTCCGGTGAGAATATCGTCTTCCTTGACGTTGGCGCAGTAGAAAAGCGGTTTCGCGGTAAGGAGGGCCAAATCTTTTACGATGCCTTCCATCTCTTCGCTGTCGTGCATCACGGTGCGTGCGGCCTTACCTTCTTGGAAGGTGTCCCGGAGTTTTTCACAGGCGGCGAGGCGAGCCTTGGCTTCGGCATTGCCTGTGCGGGCACCCTTGGCTTCGGTAGCGAGACGCTTTTCTACGGAATCCAAGTCTTTCAAAATCAGTTCGGTTTCGATGATTTCCACATCCCGAACAGGGTCAACACTTCCACTCACATGCACGATGTTTTCGTCGTCAAAACAGCGGATGACTTCCATGATGGCTTCACACTCGCGGATGTGGGTAAGGAACTGGTTGCCCAGGCCTTCGCCCTGGGCGGCGCCCTTTACGAGCCCAGCAATGTCCACAAATTCTGTAACGGCGGGAACAATGGACTTCGGGTTATAGACTTTCACCAGTTCGTCGAGGCGGCTGTCCGGCACGCTCACCATGCCCACGTTGGGTTCGATGGTGCAGAAGGGGTAGTTGGCCGCTTCGGCACCGGCGTTGGTGATGGCGTTAAAGATGGTGGACTTGCCTACGTTGGGGAGGCCTACGATACCGCACTTGAAACCCATAATAATCTCCTATGGCACGAAATGTGCCGACTTTTCGTTTTCGGCGCTAAATTTAGAATAATCCGCTTGCTATCTTTTTCTTATGTCGCAAAGTAAGCCTCCTTTTCGAATATTTTTTGCTATCGTTGCTGGTGTTGTCGCCCTGGGATATGGTGTGCACACTTTCATGGATGTGTCAAAAAAGAATCGCACCATAGCAGAGGCGAATCGCCTTGTAGATGAATTTAACGAATGCCAGGAAGCGGCCGACTGGAAATGTGCCGAAAGGACAGTTCGTGCCTTATTGGACAAAAATCCTGACGATAAGAACCTGCAGCTACACCTGGCAGGAACGCTCTACGAGCAGGAACGCTATGAGGATTGCATAGCTTACATCGGTACCCTGAATTACAAAAACGAAGATCTGGAATTTTTGGAAAAAAAATCGAAGTCGCTTCTTAAGGAAATGGAAGAATTGGGTATTGCCCGTTCCATGCACTTTCGTGTGGAATTTGAAGGCCGTCCGAATCGAAATGATGTGTTAGAGGCTTTGTCCGTACTAGAGGTGGCCTACGATTCTCTGTGCCATCTGTTTGATTTTCGCCCTGAAAATAAGATGCATGTTGTTTTGTACCAGTCTTCCGAATATCAGGGAATTGGCACAAGACCTGAGTGGGTTGGAGCCATTTTCGACGGAAAACTCCGTATACCTGTAGGGATGATGCAGTACCGTGAACTCTATAGGCCTGTTATTTTTCATGAATTGACACACTCTTTTGTCCGTGCCATGACCCGTGCCAAGGTTCCTCTGTGGTTGAACGAGGGAATAGCCCAGTTGGTAGATGGTAGTCGAAATGACAAGGATCGCCCTTCTGGTGCAGTTCCGTCCTTAGACGCTCTTATTGCACCTTTTGTAGGGGAGTCCAGGACTGACGAGGCTTTGAAACTTTACTGGTATTCTTTGGAGATGGTCAAAAAGATGTTCCATGCAGAGTCCGGGCTGGCGTCCAGAGAGCAGTTCCTCAAGTTTAAGACTTGCATCCAAGATTTTTACCGCCAGGATGTGGACAAGTCCCTCAAGGAACACTACGGTGTAACATCGCGGGAACTTTGGGAACAGGTTTCTCGTTAGTTAATACGTGTGTTTTTCGGCTTGCTAATGTAAAAATTTTATTTGCTAGGTATATTTCGCCTGAAAAAAGCGTCTATTACGTAGGCGCTCTTTTTTTTCAAGGAGGAATCGTGAGCGAACGTAATCTTTTGCCTAGAGAAAAAATGCAACAAAAGGGCGTGGGGGCCCTGAACAATGAGGAACTTTTGGCCTTGGTACTTGGCAGCGGATGCTCCAGTTGCGATGTGTTTCAGCTGTCAAGGAATCTTTCGGACTACTTGTCAACGGTAAACGAGTTTCCGACAATGAAGGAGCTTCTGAAGGTTCGCGGTCTTGGTCGGGCAAAAGCTTCGAAGGTTCTTGCCTGCTTGGAACTTTCGTCCCGGTATATGCTAGGGGCAAGATCCATTAACGTCATTACACCAGAAGATCTGGAACCTAGACTTTCTTATCTCAAATACGAGAACCAGGAACACATGGTCCTGGTGACCTTGAATTCTTCCAATGTGGTTATCAATATCCACGAACTGACTACCGGTCTTGTGAACCAGACCTTGGTGCATCCGAGAGAAACATTTGTCCATGCCATAGAGGACCGGGCCGTATCGGTGATTCTGGTCCATAACCACCCTTCAGGGAGTTCCGAGCCCAGTACAGAAGACCTGCACTTGACGAGGATGATGTGTTCCGCTGGAAAGATTGTCCAGATACCTGTGATAGACCACCTTATCATCAGCAGGTGCGGGCTTACCAGTATTTGCCGGCTTTACCCCGAATTATTCGAGAAATTTCTGTAAATTTTCGAAAACAAGTCGGAAAAGTAAGATGAAATACGTGTTTTTTATCTCATTTTACATATTCCAATATGGAATATAGGGGTGTAAAAGCTATATTTGCAAAGAATTTTGGGGATTATCCCCTCATTTAAGGAGACTCTATGAAACGAGTAATTGCGGGATTAGCGTTGGCCCTTGCCGTAGGAGCCTTTGCTGCCCACCCACAGACCTTGAACAAAGAAGGTATGGTTGGTGTGAACAAAACCCAGTCCGGTCAGTCTCTTGGACACTCCAAGTTGGCGTTCTTTGCCCTTTTGGACTATGCCGACGGTTTTAAGAACATGAACGAAGCGTGGGGGGCAAACGGGTCCGGCTGGGGTAAAGTCGATGAATTTCGCGGCTTGAGTGCCAATGTGGGTTTTGCCTTGGGCATCTGGCACTACTTTGATGTGGGCGTCGCGGTCCCGGTCTATTACGATCAGTTTAAGCTGCCTACTCTTGTCAATGATGATGGTAATACTCGTTCAACGGGAGGCCTAGGTAATGTGAAGGGTAGCTTAAAGGCTCGTTTCCCCTTGCCCGAAGACCAACCTATGGACCTGGCCGTGTTTCTTGGTGCTGCATTCCCCACTGCAGATCAAAAAAAGCAGGGCCTTTGGGTACGTGAACTGGAATACATCAATAAGGAAACCGGTGAAGGTCAGTCTTTCGGCTCCAATTCCACGACCATGAAATTCGGCCTTGCTGCTACAGCTGACTTTTCCAAGTTGGATGATGGTGAAGGTCTCCCGTTCTTGATTCACGTGAATGGCGGCTATCGCTATACCAGTAGCGATGGTGACGTCTTCATGGGTGTACCTTTTGTGAGTGCTGCTGTCGAATACTACTTCATAGATTTCCTCTCCATCTTTGCAGAATATTTTATGGATATTCAGCTGGATGATTTTGTGTACAACAAAGATGGTGAAGGAAACGACATTGCAGAAAACCTAGACTTGCAACAGCTGACTGGGGCACTGGTGTTCCATACTCCGGTGGGCTTGGACATTCACTTAGGTGCTTCCTATTATTTGGGAGGCGACAAAAAATTGAGCAACGTGAAAGTCTGGAAATCTGATGACCGGCCTGAGGGCGTCCAGCTTTCGGCTGTTCGTATAAATCCTGAATATACCGTCTATGGAGGTCTTACCTGGAGTGGATTCTTGCTGCCGCAGGATCGTGACGGCGATGGTGTAACGGACAACGAAGACAAGTGTCCCGATGATAAGGGACATCGCTTGAACCAGGGCTGTCCGTTGGGTAATCCTGACTCTGATGAAGACGGTGTTTGCGATGCTTGGGTTGCCGAAAAGGGCTTTGAAAATGAATTCTCCGATGTCTGCGAAGGCGTTGATGAATGCCCCAACGAGCCGGGTGAAGGCGAAGACGGTTGCGAACTGGATGACCCCGACCCGGATAAGGATGGCGTTTGTGACCCGTGGGTATCTCAGAAGAAGATGACCAAGAAGTTCAGGGATGTTTGTAGCGGTATTGATGAATGCCCTGCCCAGCCTGGTCCGGTCGAGTTCAATGGTTGTAAGACCAAGCAACCTGACCCCGATGGCGACGGTATGTGCTCTCCGTGGGTCATTGACGAAGGTGTGGCCAGCAAGTTTGCAAATACTTGCGCTGGCTACGATATGTGTCCGGGTGAAGCTGGTACCAAGGCCAACAAGGGCTGTCCGTGGGACGATCCCGATGTGGACGGCGATGGTCTTTGCGATGCTTGGGTGACCGAAAAGAAGATGGGCTACTACTTCGAAAAGGCTGCCGAAGATAAGGAAATTGCCAAGAAGTGGTTCATTGAAAAGTCTTGTAAGGGTATTGACAAGTGCCCGACCGAATCCGGTCCTGCAAACAACGAAGGCTGCCCGCTGGGTGAACCCGATACCGATGGTGACGGAATCTGCGACCCGTGGGTGACCGAGAAGAAGATGCTGGAACAATTTGATGATATCTGTAAGGGTGTTGACCAGTGCCCGACAGAAGCAGGTCCTGAATGGGCGAAGGGCTGTCCTATGGATAATCCGGATGCCGATGGCGACTCTCTCTGCGCCTCCTGGGTCTTCGAGAAGTCCATGCACGATCAGTTCAAGGATATCTGCCCCACCAAGACTCCGGACCGTTGCCCGACTGAAAATGGTCCTGCTTGGAACAAGGGTTGCCCGTTCGATGACGATCCTGACCCGGATGGCGATGGCGCCTGCTCTGAATGGGTTGCAACGAAGAAACTCCAGAAGCAGTTCGAAAATGTCTGTAAGGGTATTGACCGTTGCCCAGATGAACCGGGTGCCGACGGCCATGGCTGCCCTGTTCAGGCTCCTGAAAAGCTCACTGGTGTGACCTTCAAGAGCGGCAAGGCTACTCTTGAGTCCAACGCCAAGACGGTGCTGAAGGGTGTGGCTAAGAAGCTCACCACCGAAGATCGCTACAAGGACTTGAACATCGTTATCCAGGGTCATACCGATAACGTGGGTAAGTCTGCCAAGAACCAGAAGCTGTCTCTTGACCGTGCTAAGGCGGTGATGAACCTGCTTATCAAGTCAGGTGTGAAGAAGAACCGCATTAAGGCTGTGGGTTGCGGTGATAGCGCTCCTGTGGCCGACAACAAGACGGCAGACGGTCGTGAAGAGAACCGCCGTATCGAAATGCACTACGTGACGCCGGATGACGATGGCACCAAGTGCGTAGCTACCTTCACGGATTAAGGTCTCCTACAGAATCTTTGAAAAGCCCTGGGTTTGTCCCTGGGCTTTTTCTAATTTATAGGTATGACGAAGATTGACGAAATTCTTTCAGCTGGGAACTTTACCAATCACGATGTGGTGGAACAGTTGCCCGGAAACTTGAACCACAAGATGGTGCAAAAGGCCAGACTCGGAAAAAAGCCTGTTCCGCGTCATACCCAGGACTTGCTTACCGAGGCGCTCAACCGTCTGGTTAATCCTGAAAAGGTGTTTCGTCGCGAAGAATTGTTCCCCATTGAGGATGGTTAATGTCTAGTCTTGTATCTATAAAGGACTTGAACTTTAGGTATCCAAAGTCAGGTAACTTTGCGCTAAAAAACCTGTCTCTAGAAATAGAGGAGGGTTCTTTCTTTGCTCTCCTTGGTCCCAATGGTGCTGGCAAGACGACTTTGATGAGACTTTTGTGTGGAAGGTTGCCGCATTATACGGGACTATTGAATGTAAAACCAGTGTACAGGAATGACGATGGATTTCTCAGTCCTGCCATTTACGGAGTTCTTCTTGAAAACCCAGGTGTTTACCCACGCCTGACTGTGGCGGAATACCTCAGCTATTTCGCTGGATTTTACGGGATTGAAAGGAATGAGGCTGTTTCTCGTGGAAGGAATGTTTTAGAAAAAATAAGTGGACCTTCCCTGGACCTCAAACTGTCCCAGTTATCCCTCGGCAACAAGCAGAAATTACAAGTTGCAAGAGCTCTTGTACATAATCCGAAAATTTTGATACTCGACGAACCCGTGGCCAACCTGGATCCGGAATCACGTGAACAGGTGTGGAACTATATTGGCGATTGGCGTAAGGAATTAGGCGGTACGGCAATAGTATGTTCCCATATTTTAGCAGAAATGGAATCTGAGGCGACGGATTACGCCATTATCGATAAGGGTGAAGTACTTCGCTCCGGAAATTTGCAGGATGAATTTCAAAAACAAGAGGGGAAAACATCTCGTTTTGAAATTGAAGTGCCGTCTCAGACAGATGAGGGTGCTTTGCGAGCGGCTCTTTTAGCGGCGGGGATTTCAGTTGACCAATTAAAAAAACGGGGAATGTCTCTTTCGGACATATACCGCGAAGCTATTTCACGCTAACAGTTGCATTAGAACGCCTGGGATAAGTCGAAAGCGAACCTGCTCCAGGCGAAGTTTTCCCACTGTCCCAGGTTTTTCATCTTCTTGTTGATGGCGTAATCCAGGCGGAATGTCAGGAACTGCCAGTGGTAGCGGATTCCAAAACCGAAGCTTGCGTCGGATTCTTCGATATAGAGATTACTTTCTTCGTCCATGACTTTTGCCCAGTCAAAGAACTGCACGATTTGCCAACGATTCCAACTCTTGATGGGAATTTTCCAACGGAGTTCTTGATTGAATCGATAGTAGAAAGGAGTGAGACCCGTGTTGATCACCTCTTTTTCGACTTCAGTTCCGTCATCCTCTTGGACGATTTCTTGTGTGGTATAGCTAGCGTAGATGCTTCTGAATCGGTAACCACGGACAGAACGAGAACCACCCTGATAGAATACGCGAGCGTCGTCCTCTAGAGCAGAGTTGAAAAATTTGCCAACACTTCCGCTGACGGCACCGTAAAATGTCCAGAATAGGGGGTAGTACAAATTGACAGTTGCCTCAGAGTAGGTGTAGGGGTTGCCAATCATAGTGGGTTTATCGAGGGAAGCGGTAAGGTTCAAACCCATACCGACTGTAGGAGCTAGGCGGATTCCTTTGGTTGGATTGAAATAGTCGTCGGTAAAATCAAAAGTTAGAGCGATTTCTTGCTTTTGTTTTACCATTTTATCTTCGTTCCTATTTACATAACGGGAATCAATGGTTCCACGGAATCGAATGTGACTGGTAATGCCGAAAGTTAAGTCTGCTCGGTTAATAACTTCGTATCGTTCTTCGATACTGTCCGGGTAGGCGGGCGGGTTGATTTTTTCATGGTTGAAACTAAGACGGTCGTCAAAACGGATAGCCGTTGGAATGAAGGAGAAAGATGTTCCGAACAAGAGTGGATTTGCATAACCAACAGAGAATTCTTGTTTGTGCTGTGCTACTTGGATGCCGGTAGAAAACTCATGGAAATGTCCGAAGAAATTCTTGTGCTTGGCATATGCCTGTGCGCCAAATCCGTAAATTTCTTCATAGAAGAATCCATAACGAGTCTCACCTGGAATACGCTCTGTCACATCAAGGTGCACATCTGACAGGCCATCTTCACGCAGAGAATCGCTCATCTTTATCTGGGTGAACAGCTGTGTCGAGAAAAGTTTATTCTTGAAAGTGTTGTATTGTTTACCATCGATGGTTTCGCCCTGAGGGATTTTCCATAAGGAGGATAACCATGTCGTATCGGTAAGACCCTTTTCTTGTGTGATTTCTTTGTCTCTTCGGTCACCCACTCTTTTGGCGGAACTGGCAATGTTTCCCATAATCACCTTTGCTCCAGGTTGAACGGTGATTTCCACATATATTTTTTTTGCGACAGTATCAATTTTTTCCAAGTGATCTAGATACACGTGCAGGTAACCGGCCTTGCGGAATGTTGTTTGAATGTATTGAAGGTCTTCGGAAATGTCATTGTTGTCAAAAACGCGGTCATGAGAAGTTTTCAAACTGGAAGTGTCGATGTCTACGCTATCGGTTTGTGGCATTTTTAGGACTGTTCCTGCAAAGTGATAGCGCTCTCCTTCGGATAGAGTGAACAGATATCCGGATTGAATACTGTCCTGAGCCAGGTACTCGCGCTTGATATCTATTTGGGCATTAAGACTAAAGTACCCCTTGGAATAGTACAGAGATCGTACATTTTCCAGAGATAGGCGCATCATAAAATCTTGTTTGGTAGTATCCAGTTTTCCAAATTCTTCGGGAATGTCCATCTGTTCTTCCAGTTGGTAATTGGAGAACACCTTGTTTCCGTCAAAACTCATATACCAGGGGTGTTTGTCCCCTTCTTCAGCCCAGATTATGGCAGCAAGAGCGAAGAGAATCGTTAGAATCTTTTTCATGGCTTCGCTCCTGTTTTTGTTTCGCTAGATTCGCTTTTTTTATCGGTAGGCGGTTCGATGGATTCACAATGTCCGATGCCCAGGAGGCAGGGGTTCCAGAATCGGTAGGTGTAGTTTACACCGACGTTCTTTTCAATACGGTTTTCATTGCCTTCTGTACCTGTGTTGGTCAGGTATTGTTTCGATACAAGAAGACCGCTCAAGGATAATGTTGGGTTAATGTGGTTCTTGTGAGAGAATTCCTTTTCATGGAATACGGGGAGGGTATAATTTACGCCAAATTGCAATGCTTGATCGTAGGTGGGGTTTTCGCTCTGGTCCTGGGTGTATCCGAAGATAAGGCTCAAATCTTTGACCCAACGGTCTAGGGATACGGGAACCTTGAAGTAGCTAGAATCCCTATCATTAGATGTATTGCTATTAAAAAGCATCACTTTCATGTCGATATCGCCGATGAATTCACCACCAAGAGTCTTATTGGCGGTAGACGAGAGGAATTTGCCAATTGCCTTTCCTGCAAGTTTGTTCCAGTCTGTATTTTCATCGGTGTCATCTGCAATGCAGCCTAAGAATATATTGTAGTAAATTGCAGCAGCACTAGATTCTCTTCCGCAGTTGGAATTGGGAGTTGCCTGCGGATTAGTGAGGGTTCCTTGAATGTCCAAGTTGACAGGACAGGTTTCGTTCTGATTGTCGTCAGTTTCGGTACAGTAGGGTAGTTCCTGTGAACTCGAAACATCAAGAACGCCTTTTTGCCAAGGAACATCGGACCAGCTGATTCGGAAATAGTTCAAGTCGAAGTTATAGACATCTTTGACTCCGATAAAGCCTGCATTGGCGTTGGTTATGTCACCTCGCAGCAAAGGCCTATTGGTATTGCCAAGGACCCAGATATCAAAGGTAAAGGGGAATGCTGCAAAAGGTGAAAGAATTTCAACGGAGTCTTTTTGGGTGTCCATTACATGCAAGGACAAGTTGATGGGACTAGCTGCAGAAATTTTGGCTTCTTTATTTTCCGTTTTTCGTAGTTTTGCAACGGCGTTATTGAGCATGGCTAGGATCTTGTCCATTGAACTTGGTGTGACTTCAATTTCAAGGTCTTTTTTGTAGACGGCTTTGTCAATGGTGATATTTCCTTCGATACTCTTGTTCCGGATAAAGCCGTCTATGGAATGAGGAATGACGAATTTGATATCACCTTGTCCCAGAAGTTCGGCATCGCCGTATGATTCGTGGTTGAAAAGGTATTGGATGGAAGCCAATTCTGTAGAAAGAACGAGAGCATCATTGTTGTCTTCCATGTGACTGGAAATGTTTTCGAGAAGCAGGGTGTGGTGTTTTGTGCGGATGGTGTATTTTTCTGATTGAAGATCGATTCCTTGCAGCTGCATCTTGTTCAGGTCAAACTGCAATGTGCCCGATATGGTCTCGGCGCTGTCGTTTTGGGTAGAGGCTTCTGTGATGTCCAAGATTCCCTTTTCTAGGTGTCCACGTGCGTGTAACGGGAACATGTAGTTCAGCTTGGGCGGCTGATAATAAGTGGAATCTGTTTGAAGGTCGGCGGTGATACCGTTTATGCCTTCCCGGATATTTGCAGTGAGTGCAATCTGTAAATCGGTTTTCTTGATTTCGCTCACGGTTCCAGGAATAAACCAAGAACCGTTCAGGTTCATGTTTCCTGTAAATACTAGGGCTGTATCAATGAACCCTTCTGCCCAAAGGTTGCCACCATTGTCGGTGTTGTGTGAAAGACTTATATGGCGTTTGTCATCAAATACATTGTCTAGGGTGACCTGCGTCGTCCCTGTCCAGCCACCTCCGCCAATTCCAAGGTAGGCGTTCAGTTCAATCTTGCTTCCTTCGGCAAAGAGGTTCATCTTTTTGATGTTGAACAGATATGGCGGAATCTTGCTGAATTCAATATCGGTGAATTCAATATTTCCCTGCAATCCAATTTTTTCTTCATAGGCGATATCACCGTTGATAAAGCCCGAGGTGAACGTGGTGTCGTTGATTGGGTCTAGCAGTAGGGGTATGTTGAATTTTTCAGATGCCGCCCAAGCATGTACCACCTGAACGGGCAGCATGCCTGTGGGGTTGAATTCGGGGTTGGAATCGTTGGGCAAGATGAATATGGCTTCACCTTGTACTTTGTTCTGACTTTGGATTGCTTCGGCCTTGTCAATGAAAATGGTGTCTCCGTTTTGACGGGCTGAAATGGTTCCCTTCAGATTGTACGGGTCGAAGTTTCCATCTAGACTCACTTCGGCACTGCCTACGTTGGTGTCGAAGTTCTGTACCCACCGGCCGGTCACTTTACCGTTTAATTTTTCGTTCAGTTTTGTTTTGGCAAAAGGAATGGTGGATATTTCCACTTGGTCGGCGGTAACATCGATAGTGGTAGAATCCATAATGGTGACGTACGCCTTGGCGTTTCCGCCATGTCGTTGAGTTACATTCCAGGAGGTGTGGGGAGCGGGTTCGTCCCAAACGACATCGCCTGTGAAGTCGAAGATTTCCTTGGGTGTATAGATGATTCCTTTCGAAAAATCGATACCGTGCTTGTCGATGAGCAGCACCGTCTGTAAGGAATCTGCCTTCATCTGGTAGGCATATTCCACGTTCGGAATCTTGACAAATATTCGAGTCTTTCCGTCAAAGACTGTACCATAGACCTTGAACCTTTCCTTGAGAACCAGTTCCCCCTTTGTCCAGTCTAGAGCCCAAGGTTCAAGTGGGGACATGTCGCCGGTGTAGGTGACGGGAATGTCGCTATCCAGATCGATTTTTGCCTCGACCACGGAGCCTTGTCGGGTCTCTACCTTTGCGGTTATCTTGTTGCCCTTCTTTTCAGCAGAATGAATGGTCATGTCCAGAGGCATCATCTGCGGACCGAACAAGGCGCTCATTTTCTCCACTTTTCCCGAAGCGGTTCCGTTGAGATTCATGTCCATATCAGCAGCAAGCTGTATGGTTCCGCCCTCGTCATTTTTCAATAATATGTCTGAATGGAATCGCTTCTGGTCTCCTTTGACGCGTATGGTGGCGTTTAGTGCCATCAGCGGCCAGAACTCTCCAATTCGGGTCTTGATGGTGACGTCGTAGTTGGGCTTGCCTGTTTTGGGGTGGAGGCTAGCCTTTGTCTGTACATGGAGCTTGCCAATAGTGGGTGCTCCTTTGGGAATCTTGACGGGTAGCCAGTCCTCTACCTTCTTCACGTCTAAAGAGGTTGTGGTGGACACTGCCGCCAAGTTTTTCTTGGAGGTTGTGGCGTCAACAGCGATGGAATCAGGGCCTGCCACCACTTTGCCCTTCATCTTGATTTGGTCAGATTGGAAGTCTAGGGCCATACTGACTTTGGCAGGGTGTTTCACGAAATCGCCCTTGATGCTATCGGCGCTAAACCGGGCCTTGGTGGAGCCCTCGCTCTTTAGAGAAATGTCTTTGGCCTCCCAGTGTTTGCTGGAGTCCAGGTCTACAGTAAGTTTTCCGACGCCGATGTCTACCGGCACGTAGAATTTCACTTGCTCCGGTAGGGATGGCGGCGAGCTGTCTGTTTCAACGTTCTTTTCTTTGGGCGGTCCTGCAGAAGAAATTCTGACATTGACTTCGCCGGTTTGAAGCTGGATGTTTCGGTTCTCCTGGAATAGGGTGATGTCCAGGTCGGTGTTTCGCAGGATAAAGGTGTTTTCGCCGTTTTTAATGGCGATGGAATCCCAGTGGTGTGTCAGGTAGCCATCTTGGTGGTGTCCATGGGGAGAAATTTCAATAGAGCCGAAACTGTGGGGGCTTGAAAGGACTACATCCAGCAAATAGTCCGACAACCAGGTGCAAAGAGCCAATGCACCCACAATCGCCGTCGTGATTACGGCGGGCCTAAGGAATGTCGAAGTTCGATTCTTCAACTAGCTAGAATTATAGAAAAGGGGGTGTTTTTTGTTGGATTCTTTTTCTCAAAAAGCACGCGTAAGTCGTTGAGTATCAATGAGTTATGCGAAAGATTTCCGGCTGAAGAGGCTTCTGCTTTCATTTTGTAAACTTTTGTAAACAAACAACAAGGAAAGCTAGTAAAATCCGTGAACTTTTGGGCGAAATGTTCAATAATTCGGTATTTATTTTAAATTTTATCACGATGCAGGACAAACGAAAAAAGAAATGGATCGGTGTGGGGAGCGGAGTCCTTCTCATCGTTCTTGGAATCCTCCTGAATATCGTGCCCAACAAGCTTGTGGGCGTCTTTGGCTTGCCTCTTTTCCTTGATTGTATCGGCACCATACTTGTCGCTATGCTGGGGGGTGTTTTCCCTGCAGTGCTAGTTGGCTTTACCACGAATTTGGTGAAGAGCTTGTCGGGTTCGTTCTCCATGTTCTATGGAGTCATAAGCATTTTCATAGGTCTTGCAACAGTATTCTTTTACAACAAGAAGTTCTTCTCCAGTATTCCCAAGTTGTTTGTGGTCATATTCTGCTACGCTCTTCTGGGGGGAGGCCTTGGTTCTGTATTCACTTATTACCTTCATCGTCAGAGCTTTGGAACTGGCGTGTCGGCTCCATTCGCCCAGTACCTTCACGAAGTTTTAGGTACCAGTGTTTTCAATTCGCAGTTGATGGCCGATGTGATGGTGGACCTTTTTGACAAGTCCGTAACCGTTGTCGTTGCCATTGTTGCATTCCACTTCATTTCTCGCAGAGTCAAGAATTACCTGAATCATGTTTTTCAACGGAATGTGAATGACAAGAATGCCGGAATGGCGGTCCGGTATTCCCTGCTTGGGAAGGTGATGCTGGTCGTAATTGTTTCGGAACTGCTTCTGGCTGTCTTCGTTGCAAACATCGGTTATTTCCTTTACCAAGAAAAGGCTGTTGCCAAGTACACCTCCATTGCCTACGGCCTTACAGACGCTGCAGCCATTGTGTTGGACGGCAACCGTCTGATGACGTATCTGCAAGAAGGCCGCGAAGCGGAAGGCTACGAGGAAACAGAAAAGGAACTGTATGCCATCAGGGAGGGGTTCCCTACGGCAAAATACCTGTATGTTTACCACATAGCTCAGGATGGCTGCCATGTCATCTTTGACCTGATGTCGACCGATGGCGAAGAGCCTAGTCAGGTGGGGGATGTGGTGCCCTTTGACCCGAGCTTTGAGGAGTATTTACCGGCGCTTCTTAAAGGAGAAACCATTGAACCGGTGGTATCCGATGATTCCTACGGATGGTTGCTGACGGTTTATAAGCCCCTGAAGGATTCCAATGGTACCACTGTGGCCTACGTGGCGGCAGACATCACCATGGAGTCCATTTTGATGGACGAAATTTCGTTCCTTATCAAGGAATTGTCCTTGTTTTTTGGGGTTTCTCTCGTTATCATGTGCCTGATCGCCGAAGCCATGAAACGGGGCATAGTGATTCCCATCAATCGGATGTCCCAGGAAGCCATTTCTTTTGCCCATAATTCCGATGTAGGCCGCCAGATTAGTTTGCGACGTGTGAAGGCCATAGATATTCGATCCGATGACGAAATCCAGAACCTCTACAATGCGTTCTCTACCATGGCCGAAGATTTTCTTGCCTATATCTTCCAGATAAAGGCACAGAATGAACGTATTACCCGCATGCAGGATGAAATCGTCGTGAGCTTTGCGGAACTGGTGGAAGCCCGTGATGAAGGTACTGGTAACCACATCAAGAAGACGGCCGCATACGTGGAAGCTATTGCCCGCCAGCTGAAGAAAGAAGGCTTTTATGCGGACGAACTCACTGACGAAAGCATCGCCAGGTTCAAGCGCTCTGCGCCTCTCCACGATATCGGCAAGATTGCCATTTCGGACCTGATTCTGAACAAGCCCGGCAAACTGACCGACGAAGAATTCGAAATCATGAAGTCCCACACCACCGAAGGTTGGAAAATCCTGCAGAAGATTGTGGCCAATACGGGTGATTCTATGGAAGCGGAATACCTGAGGGAAGCTATCGAGATGGCTCATTACCATCACGAAAAGTGGGATGGTTCAGGTTACCCGAACCATATCAAGGGTGACGAAATTCCGCTTTCCGCACGTATTATGGCGGTGGCCGACGTGTTTGACGCCCTGGTGGCAGAACGCGTTTACAAGAAGCCTTTCACTTTTGAAAAGGCCATGGCTATCATTACCGAAGGGGCGGGCAAGCACTTTGACCCCAAGGTGGTAGAAGCATTCAGCCACATTGCAGAAGCCCTGTACAACGAACGGACAAAACTCTCGGCAGTGTGAAATGTGTGATGTGAGGTGTGTAATTAGTCTTACACATTAGTCACTTTACATTACACACTACACACTTGTACTTTCGCTTCGCTCAAGTACCAAATGCTCGGCTCGGCCATATCCAAGCAAACTTGGCCGCGGCACTCGCCTTATGCATTTGTCACATTGCGGCGAAGCCGCTAGAACTGGAAGTAGATAAACGGGCAGCTGTCGGCGCTCATGAACTGGTACATCACGAAGATGATGAAGGCCGTGCTTGCCACCATCAGGGGGATGGGCTGCGAGGCGAACATGATGCGGTAGCGGCTCTTGACCTTTTTCGGAATCCAGTGGATGAGCATGCCGGCCACAAACACCAAAATGATGTTGATGTGTTCCCAGGCGATGGTGCCGAGAGTATCCCACTTCCAGGCGGTGCCCATTTGCTGGACCATGTTCTTGGCGGTGTTCCAGGCCACTTCGTTGGCCTCTGCCGGGTCCAGGTTAGAGCCCGCGCGGAAGAAAAGGCGGGTAAAGGTGATGAACACGAAGGTGAGGCTCACGTTCCAGGCCACGTAGAGCCAGTGGAAGGTCTTGTCGCTGAACAGGCGGAAAACCAGCACGGAATAAATGCCCAGAAACAGCACGCCGAACCACACGGTGGTAATGGCGAAAATGGCGATGTGGGTCTGCTTGAAGGTGATGGCGCTGGCAGCGAACAGCAAGAATGCGGCGACGGCACGGAAGTTGATGCTCCGCTTGACCCAGATCTTGTTGAACACCTGGCCGAAACCATTGAGGCCACCCCAGATGATAAAGTTCCAGCTGGCACCATGCCACCAGCCGCCTACGACCTGTGTCGCCATGGCGTTCATGTTGGTGGTGATAAACTTGCGGGAATCGGGCTTGACGTAGGCGTAAATGGCGATGTAGAGGAAGAACACAGCCAGGGCGACACCCACCCAGACACTTCCCGAAAGGAGTACGGCTACCAGGCTTAAGAAACCCATCCAGAAGAAGGTGCCCACAGAGGCACCGCGGTTACCGCCCAGCGGGATGTACAGGTAGTCGCGCCACCAGCTGGAAAGGGAGATGTGCCAGCGCCGCCAGAATTCTGTGGGGGAGAGTGCCTTGTAGGGGCTGTTGAAGTTCTGGGGCAGGCGGAATCCCATCAGGAGCGCCACGCCGATGGCGATATCGGTGTAACCCGAGAAGTCGGCATAGACCTGCAGGGAGTAGGCGAACAGGGCAATCAGGTTTTCAAGTCCGGTGAACAGCAGGGGCGTATCGAATACGCGATCCACGAAGTTGGTGGCCAGATAGTCGCTCAAGATGACCTTCTTGGCAAGGCCGTTCAGCACCCAGAACACGGCAATGCCGAAGGTGCGGCGGGGGAGGAAATACTTCTTGTAAAGCTGCGGCACGAATTTGTCGGCACGCACGATGGGACCTGCCACTAGTTGTGGGAAAAAGGTGAGGTAGAACCCAAAATTCAAGATGTTGTCCACGGCCTTGATTTTTCCGCGGTAGATGTCGATGCAGTAACTGATGGCCTGGAAGGTAAAGAAGGAAATGCCCACCGGCAAGATGATGGTATCCACCAGGGAATTTGTGCCGAACATCTTGTTGCTGGCCGCCGCAAAGAAGTTGTAGACATGCAGTTCGATGCCGGTAAAGTCCCGCAGGGCGTCCAGGAAGAAATAGGAATACTTGTAGTAGCACAGCACCAGCAGGTCGATAATGACCACGATGATCATCCAGAGCTTCTTTTTCCAGTGCTGTTCGGCTTTTTCGATCCACTTGCCGATAAAGAAGTTGGCCACCACGCAGAACACGAGAATGCACACGTAGCTTCCGCTGGTCTTGTAATAGAAGAACATGCTGGTGGCAAACAGGAAGGCGTTCCGGAGCAGAATGCGGTTCTTGACCAGGGTGAGGATGGCAAACACCACGGCGAAGAAACCCCAGAAGTAGAACTGCGTAAACAGCAGGGGGCTGTTTGGGTCAAACGAAAATGTGCGAGTGAGGTATGGAATGATATAATCGAGCATTATTTTTCATTCCTCCTTTGCGCGGGTAAATTGGCGATGTGGTCTTGGTAGGCCTGGATAAGGGCCTTGTAGAACAGGTCGCCCAAAAGGTTGTAGCCGGACAGGTTGAAATGGACCTTGTCCTTTTTGGCGAGGCTCGCGTGTTCCCACTTGGCCATGGAACCCAGGCCGCCCATGATGCTGAACTTGTCCCAGACGCCCGCCTTGTGCTTGTCGGCTAGCATAAAGAAGGACTTGCGAGCCACTTCGCCGTTACTGTGCTGCACGAACTTTTTCCGCTTGACCTTGCGGAACATGTCGTTGTTGGTCTCGAAGATGAACGCCGCATCGGGGTTTACCCTCTTGAACCGTTCGATTAGCCTGTCGTAATCTTCCCGGAACTGCTTATCGTTAAAGCGCTGCACGTTGGCGTCGTTGATGCCGATGGCAAAAATCACCAGGTCCGGTTTGAAGAATTCCATCTCCTTTTCGAACTGGGGGCAGACTTCTTCGAAGTAGTCGTGGACCTTCGCCCCGTTGATACCTACGTTGGTGTAGATGATACCCGGAGAGTCGTTTTCGGAAAGGATTCCCGTGAGGGTAAACCGGGGCCGAGCGTTCTTCTTGACGGAATCGGGGACGGCGGCAGGTTCCGTAAAGCAGTGGTCGTCAGGATTGTTGGTGGGGTCTTGTTCCCCTTCTTCGTAGTTGATGTTCGCCTTCTTGGCTGCCAGTTCGGCGCACCGGTCGCGGGCCGTAGAATCTTTGGTCTTGGCTTCTTCGCGGGCGATGCAGGCCGTGTCCAGCACGTCGCATTCCCCTTGGAACATGGAGTCCCTCGCAACCTCTGGCGCTGCGTTTTGCAGTTGTGCGTTCTGCAGGTTCAAAACGTTGGCCGGAACTTTTGCAATTTTGCCACCGGCAGAATCTCTTTCGTCTTTCGTCTCTCGTCTATCGTCTGACTTCAGCGAATCCGTTTTCAATGAATCCGCCAGCCTGGCGAGGGAATCCTGCAGCAGGGAGTCGTTGATGAACTGCGCTACGGAGGCCTGTTTCAGGGAGTCCATCCAGCGGAACTGAATCTGGATGGTGTCGATGGGCCGTGGGCTTTCGAAAACGTAACTCTGGCTTACGGTGTCGTGTACGCCGTAGATGTCGGTGGAATCCACCCGCAGCACGGGAATCACGTCGTTGTTGTCGCTGTAGCCGAACAGGCGGAAACGGGTCTCTCCCCAGATGGGGGCGGAGTTGTACTTGTCCAGCATCAGGGTGATTTCGGCACGGGGATCACTGGTGCTGACCGCAATGCCCAGCAGCCCAAGCGGTTTAGAAATTTCACGTTGGACGTTCTTGTTCTTGTCCCAGATGCCCTTGTAGTAGCTGGCGTAGCTGGAGGGCGTGTTGGTGCGGGCGGCGGAGTAGGGGAACACGAAGCCGCGGCCCGCGGAGGCTCCCGGGTATTCCTTGATCATGTGCTCGCGGATACGGCCCGAAATCACATCGGCTTGCAGGTGGGATCCGCCGATGTGCATGATTCGCACCTGCCCCTTGTTCTCGAACACCAGAGTATCCATCTTCTCGAAGAACTTGGTGAAGGCCTCGTTCCCTTTGGGGAACTGGATGACGTTTATGGTGGTGTCGATAAAGTCGTACTTGGCGAGGTCAAGACTGTAACTGCCGGGGGCGATGGTCATGTCCTTGGCGAAGGCCGAAAGGGCCGCGAGGGCGACGACGAGGAGGAAGCGGATCATGGGGTGGCATCCTCCTTCGTTACACTAGAATCCTGTGCGGGGGTGTTAGGGGGTGTCCCCCTAGGCGAAGGGGTAGCGGATGACGCGTCAGCGCCAGGAGCGAGGGGAAGGCTTTCCCCCTTTGTTTCGCTGGCAGAACTGTCTTGCCCTAATTCCGAATTCTGAACTCCGAATTCCGAATTCTCCTTCCACTGCTGCAGTTCCTTCATCTTTTCGTCGTTAAGGCCGTGGCGGTCGCGGAACTTGAAGTAGTCGTAGTGCATGCGCAGTGCCGCGCAGAACAGGTCTCCCATGTAGGCGGCACCCCGGCGGGTGAAGTGGATGTGGTCGGTGAAGCCGAGAGCGGGTTCGCGGTTTGCCCACTTGATCATGGAGCCGTTTCCGCCCATAACCCGGTGCATGTCCCAGTAGGCGGCGCCGTTTTCGAGAGCCACTTCGCGAAGGGTCTTGATGGTGAGGGGAAGGCCCGGGTAGGTTTTCCATTCGCCATCCACCTGTTTTGCCATGTCGGCGGGGCCGATGAACAGGATATCGGCGTCGGGGTTCGCCTTCTGGATAGCCTGGATCTGCTTGGTGATGAGCTTCTTGGTCCAGTCCACGTTGCCGCTGTTGGTGCCCGGCACCAGGTTGCCGCCGTATTCCATGATGATGAGCCGGGCGTTCATGGCCTTGTAGGACTCCGCCAGCAGTTGTGAATCGATGCGGTGGAAGACCGTGCCCGAAGAGCCTCGCATGGCTACGTTATCGACGGCCACACCGTAGGCGCCGTCGGCGGAAATGGCGTAGATTTCGGCGCTTCCGTCCAGGTAGATTTTTGCGTTGGAGGTGGTGTCCGGGAGTTTCCAGGTATAGACGTTGAGCTTGGTCATCCGTTCCACTTCGGGGGCGGCCGCCGTCTCGAAGGCGGTGCGCTTTTTCACCTTGAAGGTGCTGTCTTCGTTCAGGCCCACGGTATCTGCGTAGGTGCGCTGGTAAACAAGCTTGAGCCGTAGCGACCCACGCTTGCCGGCGAGGACCTTTACCGTAGAGTAGCCGCCTACGTGGGGAAAGGCGTTCTTGCGGTCTTCCCGCTTCTTGATGCCGATGACGGCGGATCCTTCCAGGTCGGCGAACTGGGCCAGGGGGCCGTAGCGGTTGTGGTCCGCCTCTTCTTCCTTGGGGCCGAACAGTATGTAGCGCTTGAGTTCCCCTTCGTTCCAGTGGCTGGTGGTCTGTGAGGGGATGGTAAGGATAGGCGGCATCATGCCCGGGCCCGCGCCGCCGAATTCGGCCTGCAGGTCTTCGCGGATGGTGGCGGAAATGCGGTCTTCTTCCAGCTGGGAGTCGCCGTAGTGGACGATGTGGACCACGTTGCTGTCCAGTTCCGCGAGCTGAAGGTGCAAGAAGAAACGGTCGAACCAGGCAGGGTCATCGCCCGGCAGGTCGAAGCGGGTCTTGCCGCTCTTGAAAAAGTCCTCGTAGTACTTGAGGGAGTCGCTGTAGGCCGCAAATTCCTTCCTCTTGGTGGCTTCCATCATTTCCCGGATGGCCTCTTCGGGGTCCACGGCCGTAGAGTCGGCGGCGGAGTCCTTGGGCGCCTGCTTTTCGAAGATGTCGGTGAGCTTCGGGTAGCGTAGGGTGTATTCGCCCACCTTGATGCCACCGTCAGGATAGACTACGGCGATAACGCCGAGGACGACGAACAGGCTGATGATGGAAAGAAGGACTTTGAGGGGGGACATCATGGGTTAGTAGGAAGTGTGCAGCAGGGAGTAGGCAGTGGTTAGTGGTTAGGATCTAGGGGATAGGATTTAGGATGTCGGGGTGGGGGAGGGCTCCCCCTCGCTTCTGCCCCATGTCATTCCCGGCTTGACCGGGAATCTCCATGAGTCATCCGCGACCCCCTCTAGCGGGGCTTCAGACGCCAGCCCCGCAACGCCCTGGCTTATTCTGCTTTTTTCACCTCGGTTTTTAAGCGTTCAACGATGGCGTCTGCGTTACCTACGAACATTTCGCCGGTGCGCATGTCCTTGTATTCGAACTCGCCGGCCCCTGCCTTGGACCCATCCACATAGACGACGATTGTGGCTCCCTGGTAGTTGGCCTGGTCCAGCTGCTTGCCCATCTTCATGGGAGCGAGAGGGTGGGACACGACCTTTCCGCCTGCGCGGAACATCTGGGCGGTCTCGAAGACCTTCTTCATGTCGTTTGTAAAGCTTGCGATGTAAAAGTCCACGCTCTGTTTGGGGCTGGGGAGTAGCTTGTGTTCGGCCAAAAGGTCTGCCAGCACCACGTCGCCCATGCCAAAGCCCACGCCCGGGATCCGTTCGCCGCCCAGCTTTTCGGTAAGGCTGTCGTAGCGGCCGCCGCCGGCGATTGCGCGCATGGATTTGCCCTTGTCGAAGACTTCGAACACGATGCCGGTGTAGTAGG
>CAMHDS010000027.1 GCA_946183925.1 uncultured Fibrobacter sp.
AGCAAGAGGTCGTGAGTTCGAATCTCGCTATTCCGATAAAAAGAAAAACCACCCTAAAGGGTGGTTTTCTTTTTTATTGCTGGAATAGCGAGAGATTCAAGAACTCACGAAGTGAGTTCGACTGAATCGGCGATGAACAAAGTGAATACAGCCGATTCAGGGATTAAGCCGCAGGCTTAACCCGTAGGGCAAGAACTGAAGCATAGCGAAGTTCTTGTCCAATCTCGCTATTCCAACCAGCAAGCAGATCCCCGCCTGCGCGGGGATGACAACGACAGGCGATGATACAGCCGATTCAGAGATTAAGCCGAAGGCTTAACCCGTAGGGCAAAGCCTGAATATAATGAAGGCTTTGTCTTATCTCGCTATTCCGATAAGGAAGTGCGAGATTTCCATAATCTCGCTATTCCGAACAGCAAGCGGACCCCCACCGTCGCTTGGGATTCGGGCAATGGTCCTCATGACCGTCGGGCCAGACCCACACCTCGTCGGCAAAAGGGCACTCCGGAGATTTTCCGTCACAGTTCTTACCCGTCACGGCACAGGAACCTCCTCGACCTTCGAAATACAAGCTTCCTTCGCAGCGCACCCTATCGGAGTGCAATTCTGTCCGCAGCCGTTCCACGACACCTTCAGGCAATGCAAACCTCTCCTGCAATGCGGCTGAAGCGCATTTTAAAAACACCACCGGGTTCCACTTGATCCGATTAATGCCGACTCGTTCCGCCCATCGCAAAAGTTCCGACGCAGAACCCGCGTTTTCGCGGTGAAGCGTCACCTGCAGTGAAACAGCGGCCACAGCCTGCGAACTATCGCCCTCCAGCAACAGCCTACGAACATCCAGCAGTTTTTCCACATTGGCATTCCACTCGTCTTCAGGCAATCCCCCCGTCTCGTAAGAAAGGGTGCTCACCTTGATGTCGCTGCAGGCAAGCAGCAAGCGTTTCATCCCTTCGTCACTCCCCCACCTTTTAGGAAAACTTCCGTTGGTGGTCAGGTTCATAGGAATCCCGAGGCTCCCGCACAATTCCAGCAGTTCGTCAAAATGAGAATAAAGTAAAGGCTCTCCCATGGTGGAGGGAATCACCTCCCGCACACCTGCATATTTTTCAATGGAACGCCAAACCACTTCTATGGGCATCTCGCCAAGACCGGAGGGCACTCCCCGCTGGTTCAAAAAACACAGCGGGCAGTGTAAATTACAAGTGTCCGGATTGGTCAGTAAAGTCAGACGGCGCATGGGATAATTCTGATTTCTGACTTCAGAATTCGGAGTCATAATTCCGAACTCCGAAATCCAAATTCTGAATTATTTATTCTCTCTCAGGTACTTAATTGCCGCAAGAGCCGCCCTGGCGCCTTCGCCTACGGCAACGGACACCTGCAAAATACCACCGGTGCAGTCCCCTGCCGCATAGAGGCCCGGAAGGGTCGTTTGCAAATCACCGTCCAGCACCAACTTCCCACCATCAAAGGCAGCACCCGCCTTCAATGCCAAATCCGTAGCGTTGGCGCTGCCGAGGGCCACAAACAAGCCGTCGAATTTTTCTTCAGAACCGTCTTCGTAGTGCACACCCCGGAAGGCTCCCTCGCCTACCAGCCCCTGCAAATGACGCTTTTCGATGCGGACCTTGTCTGGGAATTTTGCAGAAACTTCTGCACCGTTGGTCAAAAGCGTTGCGGAACCCACCACCTGCAAAAGCTCCTCGGTTTCGTGAAGGGCATATTCGCCGTTACCAAGCACGGCCACGTTCTTGCCCTTGTAAAAGAAGGAATCGCAAACGGCGCAATAACTAACCCCGTGGCCTTCCATCTCGGCCATTCCCGGCAGCGGGTGCTTTTTGCGGGCAGCGCCGGTAGCCATGATGCAAACCTTGCCATGATAAGATGCCGTAAGCCCCTTGGCCACAAACTGCGAGCCGTCGAACATCAGGTCCATCACTTCGTCATCTACAATCTGTGCGCCAAGATCCAAGGCCTGTTTTTTGCCAACCTGCAAAAGTTCTTCGCCGGTCAGGGGCTTTTCTAGGCCGTAATAGTTCTGGATAGCATGGGCTTTAGAAAGTGCACCGCCATCCTTGCCCACCAACAGCACATCGAGCCCAGCACGGAGCCCGTACAGCGCTGCAGAAACACCAGCAGGGCCATATCCCAGAATCAAGATATCCGCTTCAAAGTTATCCATCTCAGCCTCCTAAAAGACTAGGCCATCGTTTCCTTGATGCGGGCCCATCCGTCTTCGGGAATCTGGGCGCCCATCACCTGCACCACTTCGTTAGAAACAATACTTCCCAGGTTGCCGGAGCGTTCCATGTCCCAGCCGTTCATGTAGCCGTACAAAAATCCCGATGCCCACAGGTCGCCTGCGCCGGTGGTGTCAATGGCCTTTGCAGAACCTGCCTGCACGCGGGTCACTACACCATCTTTGGCAATCAAAGCGCCACGCTTTCCGATTTTCACCACAGCCACTTTCGCCTTCTTGGCAAGCACGTCCAGTGCCGCCTCTTCCTTGACGCCGGCATAGGCAAAGGCCTCGTCTTCGTTGGCGATAATGATGTCGATCATCTTTTCTTCGAAAAGTTCATCGAACAGTTTGCGGCAGGCATCCACCACACCAAAACTGCTAAAGTCCAAAGCAGTCTCTACGCCTAAACTACGGGCAAGGGTAAAAGCCTTCTTAAAACACTCGCCGTTGAATGCTCGATAACCTTCGGCGTAAAGCAAACCCACGTCGTCATAGAGGGCGGGAACAAAGTCATCGCTCCCTAAAAAGTCAGAAGCCCCAAGGTAAGTCCACATGGACCGCTGGGCATCGGGAGTCACCGCCGAAAACACACAGCCCGTAGCCGCACCGGAAAGTCCCAGCTTGGATTCCACACCATTTCGTTCCAGGTGTTTCTGGAAAATTTTTCCCAAGTCGTCGTCACCGATTTTAGAAATAAAGGCGGCCCTGCCCCCTAGGCGTGAAAGTCCCACCATAGTATTACAGGTCGAGCCACCAGGCACGCGCACAGGATTTTTCAGCGACAGCAGGAACTTTTCCATCTGGGGCCAATCCACCATGTTCATGCCGCCCTTCTGCACTCCCTGGGATTCAATCCAAGCGTCATCTACGTTGGCCAAAATATCCACCAGGGCTGCGCCCATTCCCAAAACCTTTTTCATCAGTAACCTCTCCTACGGCGCAACCTTTCGCTGGCCTTCAACAAAAACTGTCGTTCAGATTCCGTCAACGACTGGATTCCTTCTGCATTGACTTTTTTCAGGATTTCATCCATCCGCTTCTGTTCGTCCATGTAAAAGACTTCGCCTTCCAGAACTTCGGGTTCTTCGACACGAGCTTCTGTCCTTCGCCCGTCCCGATTTTCGGTATCAAAAGGATTGTTCCATTTTTTATAGCGGCCGGGGTGTTTGGAGAACAATCGGAAAAATCCGGACAAGGGCGAATTGTAAAGGATACTGGAACTCTTGGTAAAAACATTCTGGTACAAGGCCATGTAGATAAATCCCGCCACCACGCCGCCCAGGTGGGCAAAGTGGGCAATGGCATCGCCGGTATTTGCAAACATGATATCAAAGGCTACCATCACCCACATGGCGTGCTTGATTTTCATGGGAATAATGAAGAACATCAAGATACGCCTTTCCGGGAAAAACTTATAGTAGGCCACGAACACGCCCATCAAGGCGCCAGAGGCACCAATAATCGGATTATGGGTCAAACCCAAAATACTCATACCAACGCTAAAAATAGCCGCAAATATCCCGCAGAAGAAATACATGAAGGCAAAATGTTTAGCTCCCATCCATTCCCCGACCTCTGCACCGAACATCCAGAGCATCAGCATATTGAAAAAGAAATGCATAAAATCCACATGAATAAACATGTAGGTCACGTAACGCCAAGCCTCAAAGGGTGCAGTCGGCAAGAAGGCTCCAAAGTAGAGGATATACTCCTGAAGCGAGCCATATCCAACACCGGGCAGATTCAAATGCAACCCCAGCATGCCGCCCACGATGGCCGCAATCGCAAACACCACTGCGTTTGAAATCAGCAGGATTCGAATGACTTTGGGTAAGAATCGAAAGGGAGTCATAGTTAACGGCTAGTTTTCAATAACAAGGGAATGACTTCAACATGGACATAGTTCGAGAGTAATTCTCGACCGTCCACCGTATCCGAAACGCCGGCCTTCAAAAGTTCGCGAACCACGGAACTGCTTAACGACAAGTGTTCCGAAGCGCTGGAGAAAATAACCGTTTCGCATTCGGGATAAAGGGTCCGATTGTTCCAGGCGATGGACTGTTCATATTCAACATCCATAGCACCGCGCACGCCCCGGACCAAAAACTTCGAACCGACGCTTTTCATAAAATCCACAGTCAGTCCATCATAAGATGTCACTTTCACGTTCGGGATTCCAGCAACGGACTTGTTTATGAAGGTCAGGCGGTCCGATTCCGAAAACATGTTCTTCTTGGAGGCGTTCACGGCAAGCACTACCCACAGCTCATCAAAGAGAGCCGCAGCCCTTTTGACAATGTCCAAATGTCCCAAGGTAAACGGATCAAAGGACCCAGCAAATACAGCTATTCTTTCCATGCCGTAAATATAGTCAATAGGGGTAAGGTCTTAGGGAAAGAGAGTTAGGATTTAGGGGGCCGTTGTGAGGATGACATTCCTACGACCTATAAATCACCAGAGATGACTCGCCATAGCGGCGGACCTGTACCGTACCCGCATCGGAGGCCTCTTTGACCCACGCAGGCAGGTTCCGACTGGGCGCTTCAAACACTGCCACACCACCCAGATTCAGCCACTGCCAAAAGGAGCGCAAGTCCGGATACTCCATATTCTTGAAGGGCGGGTCCGCATAAATCAAATCAAAACCACCTTCGGCACACAGTTCCTCTTTTTCCAGAGTCAAGACGTTCTTTTCGTACAAAGTAAGATTCTTTTCCAAGGATAAAGCCTTATATCCTTGCAGCAGAAGGTGTGCTTGGGAATGCGCCATTTCCACAGCTACCACCTGGGCCGCTCCACGACTCAACGCTTCAATTCCCATAATGCCCGAACCCGCAAACAAGTCCAGCATACGGAATCCATCTACGGATTGCAAAATGTTGAACAACGCCTCCCGGGTCCTTGAACCCGTAGGCCGAGTCTTCATGCTTGGAGGAGAAGGAACCATCCGTCCACGAAGGTCCCCACCCGTAATGCGAATTGGCATTCTAGGGAACCACGAACATCACGAACTGCATTGAGCTCTGGATGTCTCGCTTGGCAAACACCATTTCTATTTTCGTCACGCCAACGCGAACCGGAGATTCCAACAACGCCGAAGTAAAATTCTGTAGCTCCGGAAAGTCCGAATTGGCCGACACCGTGTAGGAATAACGCTTGTACACGCCAAAGTCTTCTACGGCAGGTTTTTCAAGACCCTTGAGATTTAATTTGGCATTGGTTGCAAGAGCCTTCAACGCCTTCACTTCTTCAACTACTTCTCCGCTCTTTACAAAAGAGGAGACCGCAGTCAAGTTCGGAGACGAAACGTTGAACAAGCCAAATGCGGTAATGTCTGTAGCGGGAGCATTCTCTGGTAAAGGAGGAGTTCTAAAGTCTGAACTTACCGCCTTCACTCTTTCTAAAAAACTGCGCTGAGATGTTGGCTTGGCCGCCACACCACGAACATAGAAGAAGTTGGGAGTCTGGAAGACGCAATCCGAGAAGCCAACATCATCGGGCGTAGCTGTAGCAAGAAACGTTAGGAACTGTGCACTTGCCGCCTTCTGATAGGAAATCTTTTCCAGTGGCAAGTATGACTCGTAATTTGTCCTGCTATTGTTATACAAGGCTTTCGGATTAATTTCACCCACCACCTGTTTAACAGTCATGCTCTCGCGCATCTTGAGGACGGCCCGTTCAGCAGCAGCTTCCGCCTCCAAGACTCCACCAGCGGTGGTGGTCTGTCCAGCACCCAAAGTCAAAGCCTGACTCGGGTCCTCCGCTCCAATCAGAGATAAATAGGCTTCAGGCAAAGCCCCTTGTAGAGGAGCTGGAACACCAAACACACTCAGGAAACAACTAAATGCGACAACCACGAACGCCGCAGCAAGACCGATTGTCAGCAATTTAGACTTAGAAGATTTTCTAGCGGCTCGAACATCGGTAACATGTACCGGATTCACGTTTTCCATCAAAGAAGAACGTTCGGCGGCTTCAATCAAATTCAAATGTATCATGCATCCTCCATTAGGTTCAAAGCAGCACCAATAGAGCCAGCGCAACTAAGAACCGCAGCAGAATCTTCTTCTTCCACCGGAAGCCTCAGGCTAGAGAAAGAATCCATCAAGACAATTTGGTAGTCAGACAGCACACTTTGCAAATTCTTCATGAACAGAGGATCTGTAGCCAGTTCACCGCACAAATGAATCTGTTTAACATCAAAGGACACGTCGTCCTCCTTAGCCAAGTCTATCTGTTCACGAATTCCATTAGCCAAGAATCCATAAGCTTCTTCGGCAGACTTATCCACTAAGGAAAGAGTGGATACACAACGCAAATCTTGAAGTCTGTCCTTTGTAATCCACATTATGGTAACACCAGCAAAATCCGCCTTAATCACGCATTCCAGTCCATCAATGTGGTCTGCTGCATCCATCAAGTTCAAAAGCGAGAGCACATCCACTTCCATAGTCTTGGGTGCTAACCCCTTGTTACGGAAACCTTTACGAACACCATCCACCCATTCACGACGGACGGCAATCAAAAGAACCGTCTCGCCGACAGAGGCATCACCACACAGGACCTGATAGTCCATGATGTAAGAGCCCTTTTCTGCGTTGGTAATAAGACCAAGATACCATTCCAAGTAGTCTTCACGATTGGCACAAGCCTCAACGGGAACAAACACCTGCCTAATGATAGAGCGAAAAGCCGGGATAGAGAGCGATACAGCCTCCACGTTTTCCTGCTGAATGGATTCCAACCAAGCCTGGAGGACCGTCTCAAAAGTGTAAACGTCATCCAAAGGACTGGTTCCTGTCTGGAGAACAGCTGTGCGCAAAACCCGCTTTTCGGCGGAGTCCAACAGGGCCACTTTTAGGGATGCATCCCCGACCTCAATACCTAGATAAATCTTCGTATCACTCATATACTCAACGACTTATGAAAATGTACACCCTAAAACTAATCAAAAATTACCCCCTGTAGGAGCCCTTCTATTTTTTTCTTGCCGATTCCAGGCACTTTTTCCAAATCCTGGGGACCAGAAAAAGGCCCGTTTTGGGCACGAAATGCCAAAATCTTCTCGGCAAGTTTAGGACCAACGCCCTTCAGAGCACACAATTCCTCCACCCCGGCCGAATTGACATGTATGGGCAAATTTGGCTTTTTTTGCTTGTTTTTGGGGCTTTTTTGTTTTTTCGCCTTATGTCCACTGTCCTTGCTGATTGTTACTTTGTCCGTAATCTCGTCAGAATCGGGTACGGTCTTTTTCGTGAAAATTTCCCTTTCTGCGGCATATTCCAAGTTGGAGTATGTATCCACCTGTCCGATGGCGGGTACACCCCAAGGCAGATAGCGGAAAACTAACCCAAGCGCCAAAAAGAGCAGGGCCATTCGGAGGATTTGTTTTTCGGGAGCGTTCATCAAGAGCACCTACGGACTACGCAGGGGCTCCTTAAATCGTCCGTCTGGAAGCCCCTGCTTTTTTCGTTCATGTAGCAAGGCTTCGACGGCGTTCGCGTCAGAAGGCACATCCACAGAGATACTCTCATAGGGGCTCTGGACCATGCGGATTGGGCGAATGCCCATAATCCGCATCTGTTCCAGGGAGCGCTCCAGTTCAAGCTTACTCTGGGACAAAGAAGTAAATTCATCGCGAGACTTGCGAGAATAGGCGTAGATTCCCTGGTGCTGGGACCACCGACCAGCATCCTCTGCGGGAATTTCCCGGCGAAAATCGACGGCAAAACCGTCCTTGACCAAAACTTTCACCACCGTTTTCAGGGGAACATCTTCTGGCTTAAGCGGGCAGGCCACCGTCACCCAGCAGTCCGGATTTTCGGCAAGAGTCCGGGCGACATCCCACAAGACCGAAGGCTCTACCAAGGGTTCGTCCCCCTGCAGGTTCACCACCAGATCAAGGTCCAGGGCGCGGGCGGCCTCCGCCACCCTGTCCGAACCAGTAGCTGCCTCCCCTGTCAACAAAAATTCGAATCCGGCACGGGAAACCACCTCGGCAATCTCGTCGCTGTCGGTAGCACAGACGATGCGGTCAAAGCATTCTGCAAGGGCCGCCCGCTCCAGAGTGCGGACAATCATCTCCTTACCGCACAACTTGAAAAGCGGCTTCCCGGGAAACCGGGAAGACCCCATGCGGGCAGGAACAATGCAAGAAACGGAAGACATAATCCAGGCAAAGGAGGCTTCTAGCCGCCAATGACCTTGGGAATGGCGAAGTGGTCGTTTTCCACCGCCGGCGCATTTGCAAAAGCCTGCTCTAGGGTGAATCCCTGTACAGGTACGTCTTCGCGAAGAACCGTCTCGCCGGTTTCAACGGCGGTCATAGGTTCTACATTGGAAAGGTCCAGGGCCTTCAACGCTTCCAGATGATTGAGCATCTTGTCCAGGTGGCCCTTGACGGCAGGAATTTCCTCTTCGGAAATGCTCAGGCGGGACAACTTGGCCAATTTCAGGACTTCATCATTTTCAAGCATAGGACTCTCCAATCTTTACGGGCAGCAATATAGAAAAATTTGGAATGAAAGGCAAATGAGTTATGAGTTGTGAGTTGTGAGTGGTGAGTTATGAGTCGTGAAATTAGTCCATTTTCGTCATGTTCGCGAAAGCGAACATCTGCTTGCATCCCTCAAGCGGATCCTCGCCTTGATTCGACTTCGCTCACCACAGGTCGCGAGGATGACACCTCTCGAGACCGGCTATCCTAACCACTAACCACTAACCACTAACCACTAACCACTAACCACTAATCACTAACCCCTAGCCCCTAGATCCTAACCCCTAGATCCTATCCCCTACCCCACCACCTGCAGGGCGGCATATTTCAAGATGATGGTACGCAGATTCCCATCGCCAAAACGGACATCTACACGGGCGTTGTCCCCTTCGCCGTAACAGCGGGTAACAGTCCCGACACCGTACTTGATGTGCCGCACCTTTGCTCCCGGATGGAAAGGATTCTCGCTATACTCATCATAGACAATGCGAGGGCCCGACATATCCACAGACTGAGTGGTCTGCGCCACCTTTATGGGATTGCGATAGACGATACGCCGGTCGTTCTTGCGGACCGAATCCGGAACGGAACTCCTGGAGCTGCCGAACCGAGACCCGCCCGAAAAGCCCGACGAACTCGAGCCCGAAGTTCCGGAGCCAAAGCTCCGGTTGCGAACAAAAGACGGGGCGCTATTGTAACGGGGCTTTTCAGGAGCATCAGGCGTCCAGCCCGAAAAGGCGGGCCGTTCATCTATGCAGGGCGTAAATTCCACGACAGAAGGATCCAGTTCCTTCAAGAACCGGGACGGCGCAAAAGGCCGGATAGTTCCCTGGAAAAAGCGACGTTCCGCATGGTACAGGTAAAGCTTCTTTTCGGCACGGGTACAGCCTACGTAGAACAGGCGGCGTTCCTCTTCAAGCTGATCATTGGCCTCCTTGACACTCAGCATGGAGCTTTCCCGAATCAGCGGGAAAATACCGTCGTCACAACCGGCAATGTGTACCGTATTGAACTCCAGACCCTTCGCCATGTGAATGGTCATGAGAGTTACATGGCCCTTAGAATCGTCCACCTTCTTGTCGGCGTCGGTCAAGAGGGAAATATCCTGCAAGAAGGCGTCTAACGTGGCCCCGGGGTGTTCCTCGTCGAATTCGCGGATGGCGTTGATCATTTCATCGACGTTACCAATCCGTTCGTCTGCAGAAAGCTCGTCGTCTTTCCGCAAGAATTCCTTGTAGGCGACATCGTTTACAATCCGTTCTGCCAGGAGCGGGAGCGGAGTCTCTCCGGCGGCCACCAGTTCTTTCCAGGACTGGACCAAATCTACAAACCCTTTCAGCTTGGGAGCGGAACGGGACACACCGCTAGCCTCGGCCACAAGCATCTGCCAGAAGGTTCCTTCGCCGTTTCGAACGCGGGCAAGGACATTTTCTACCGAAGTCTTGCCGATGGCGCGGGGCGGCGTGTTGATGACCCGCAGGTGGGCGGCATCATCCTTTTCATTTGAAAGAAGACGCAAATACGAAAGAATATCCCGGACTTCCTTGCGGTCCCAGAACCGCGTGCCGCCAAAAATCACTGATGGAATGCGGTTGTCGTTCAAGGCCTTTTCTATCACGCGGGACTGGGCATTGGTGCGGTAAAACACCGCGGTCTTAGAATAATTCGCTTCGCCCGCCACTGCAATCAAATCTGCTATCTGCTGGGCTTCGCTACGATCGTCCATCGTGTGCCTTACCCGAATGGGGTCGCCGGCTTCTTCCTTGGAATACACCACCTTCTGCATTTCCAGAGGGCGCACGTTATGGGCTATTACGGAGCCCGCCCCCTTCACGATATTCGACGTAGAGCGGTAGTTACGTTCCAACTTGACGATAGTCACCGGGGCAAAATCCCTATGGAAATTGCGGATAATCTTGATGTTCGCCCCACGCCAGCCGTAAATGCTCTGATCGTCGTCGCCCACCACCGTCACGTTTTTCTGCTCGTTAATGAGCAACTTCAAAAGCTCATACTGCACATCGTTGGTATCTTGATACTCATCTACCACCACGTACTTGTAGCGTTCTGCCAACTGGTCTGCCAGGTGAGGTACTTTCTGAAGCATGAGCACCGTATTGAACAGCAGGTCATCAAAGTCCATGGCGTTGGATTCCTTGAGGCGCTTCTGGTATTCCCCGTAAAGTCTAGCCATTCTCTCCTGGTCGGCAAATTCCGCGCGCATCATGGCAATTTCGGGAGTCTGCAAAACAGCTTCGCCATTGGTATATAGAATGGTGTTCTTGTATCGAGAAATGGCTCCGTGCAGTTTTTTCACTTCGGACGCATCGTAATTTTCGCCCAATTCTTCCTTGAGGATTTCTTTCAGAATCCGTTTCTGGTCATCGTCGTCATAGATGGAGAAATTGTTGTCGTACCAGGAGCCGCCCATGGCGTGAATCACGAAATCTTTGGTAAGGCAAAGCCGCAAGAGTTTCAGGCACACGGAATGGAACGTGCCCATCCAATTGAAGGCCAGGCGAACCTGCAAAAGCTTCTGGATACGCTCCTTCATTTCGCGGGCGGCCTTGTTGGTAAACGTCACCGCCAAAATCCGGTCCGCTTCCACCTGATGGTACGACACCAGATGGGCAATCTTGTAGGTGATGGCACGGGTCTTGCCCGAACCTGCCCCAGCCAAAATCAGCATAGGGCCGTCTATCTTCTTAGCGGCCGCCGCCTGTTCCGGGTTCAGTTCACGATTCAAGACAATATCATCTACCACATTCGCCATCTAAAAGCTCCTTGCACAAATGTACAATATAGAAAAAGTCCTATATGTACACATTCATCACTATGAAAGCGTTTGTTTTTTGGGGGTGTTAAAAATAAGAAAGGCCCCCCTTACGAGGGACCTTTCCTAAGAAGGAGAAAATATTGAGAAATTAAAAGAACTTAGAACTCATCAGGAGGGGAGCAATGATATAAATTGTCCTAAGATTTACCCATTAATATCCCAACGACTATAATATACCAATTCTTTGGAACTTTGGAACTTTTGTTTTTCTTATTTAAATTTCTATTTCTTTCTTACAAAGAGTTCTACTCTTCTCTAAATATAATCTTGCACTTAGGCACAAACCTGAATCCGCCACGGCGGTGACGTTCAATTTCAAAGTACTTCTTGACGCCTTCCGTGACATTGCCGTCCTTGTCGTCGGTGCCGTTAATATGGGCAATGACGCGGTTCAGGCGGCTTTCGAAGTTCGGGCGGAGCGGATCCATACAAATAGCCGGATCCCTCTTGAATTCGCGGTTTTCGTATTCTTCACGGCCTGTAGCGGTGTATTCGCGAAGCAGGTTCCTAAGGATTCGGGCAGGCACGTTGCGCATCAAGTGCTTGCTGTTCACCGAAATGGAATCATCGCTCTTATAGTAAATGACCGTCACGGAGTCGTTTAAGCCTTCCAAAAGCTGCTCCTGAGCCTTCTGGATGGGCTTCCAGGAATCAAATTCCTGCTTGACCACGGCACTCATCAGCTTATTGAAGGGCTCCGGAGCCACCACATCGGCCTTGTAATCAAAAAATACGATTGCGGCAGGGGCACCATAGTAACAGCCCTTATGGATAAGGACTGCGCCAACCTTCTCATCCACCACGTCTTCGAGGGCTTTGACGCAGGTCATTTTCTTTTCGGCGTCAAATTCCCATTCTAGGCCATTTTCTTCGAGGCAGTCCCCGAAGGTCATATTCTTACCCACGGCACGGCCGTTCACATAAACAAAGCCGTCATCCCGCATTTCAGCGGTAGCCCTGTTTTCCAAGGCTTCAATGAAAGAGGTCTGGGCAGCCTTAAATTCCATGTGTTCGTAGGGCGGAGTATCCAAAAGGATAGGGCCAATTTGTACTAAACCGTTGAACCACCGCATGGGGTTCGTCACCAACATGCCCGGGGAATCGAAACGGAACGAGAAGTATTCCTTTCGGTTTCCGTCCACCACCTCACGACGGAGGAATTTGGGGTCGGTAAGCAAGGGGTAGCGCTTGGGGATAATATCCAGACAGAGCTGACGCACATCCTTGGTGGCATAGAACTGGGACACATAAGGAAGGTAAGAGCGCAACACGCTACGGGCAGGAACTCCTTCAAAGGCCGCACAACGGTCGATAATACGCTGCACAAAAGCATCGGGATTTTCGCCCCGTTCATAGAGCCAGTTCACCACCGTGTTCATTATCAGGCGGTGAACGCTCTCATCAACGAAGGAATCCTCAAAGTAAATGTCGTTTAGGGTCTTTACTGTAAAGCGAGGGTCTTTTTTTACCAAAGTCAAGAGGTCCTTGACAGGGTAGGATATCAACAATTCAATATGTGTAAACTGCAAAAATAGATTCGATAACACGATAACCTCACTCCGACAAGCCGTCTAGGACAGGCGTTAGTTCCTTGTAGCAATATAGTAAAAAAAACATAAAAAACAAAAAATGGCTATATTTTGGTCGTGGAAACCGCTAAAATACACATTTTGCCCGATGAAATCATCAATAAAATCGCCGCAGGCGAGGTGATTGAGCGTCCGGCATCGGCGGTCAAGGAGCTTTTGGAGAACGCCATAGACGCAGGCGCCAGCCGTATCCAGGTGCAAATCGAGCAGGGCGGCAAACAGAAAATCGTGGTGTCTGACAACGGCAAGGGCATGGGACAGGCGGACCTGGACCTGTGCTACCTGCGGCACACCACCTCAAAACTGAGCAGTGCTGACGACCTGTTCCACCTGCATACCAACGGGTTCCGCGGCGAAGCGGTGGCCTCTATCGCCGCCGTCTCTAAAATGACCATTACCAGCGCCACAGACCAGGGTGAAAGCAACCGCATTGTGCTTCATGGCGGAAATGTTATAGAAAGAGAAGGTGTGGCTGCCAGCCGAGGCACAACTTTCCTTATCGAAGACCTTTTTTATAACACCCCTGTCCGCAGAACCTTCCTCGGGAGCGAGGTGGCGGAATCCTCCAAGATTCTAGACGTCGTCTTGAAGATTGCGCTGGCCCACCCCGAAATTCGCATCGACTACAAGGTAGGCGAAAAATCGGTATTTATCGGAGTTCCCGGAGATCTTAGAACCCGAATCGCCGAAGCCATCGGGTCGGGCATCGCCAAAAAAATGCTCCCGGTGGACTACACCGAAGCAGGCGTCCACGTGACCGGCTTTATTTCGCCGACTACGGAACAAAACGGCAAGCGTTATCACCAGTACCTGTACCTGCGGAACAGGCCCATCGAGAACAAGGCCATCGCCAAGGCTATCAGCCAAGCTTATGAACCCTACGGTGTCAACTGCAAGCCTGTGACGGTTTTGTTTCTGGACATGCCGGACATGGAGTTCGACGTCAACGTGCACCCCGCCAAAAGGGAAGTCCGTTTTGCAAACCAGAACTTGGTATTCTTGGTAGTGACCCACGCCATCCGGGAAACTTTTAGAGAAGATTTAGAGAAGAACTCCCCCCTTATCGATTTAAGTTCAGAAATAGCAGGCGGGGTCGGAACAGAAGTCCCGACCAGTGACCAGGCCCCCATTGCAACCCCGAAATTTCAGGAATTCAACGCCTCGGCTCCGCGGTTCAAGGACAGCGGAACCAGCCGTTACACTCCCGACAAAGACGAAGTCCAGGACCTGTTTTCACAGCCCGAAGCGGGCAAGCTTATTTCTCTGGAAGATTCCCTGCAGGACCCCCTCTGGAACAAAGAAGCCCCCGAACCCGAAAACACCCCCTGGGCACCCCCAGCCGTTTTCCAGACGGCAAACACTTATATTGTAAGCGAAGATTCCGAAGGGCTTTTGGTCATTGACCAACATGCCGCCCATAGCCGGATCCTATATGAACAGGCTCTGGAGATTCTGAAGAACGGAGGCTCCATCGACAGTCAAGAGCTGTTGTTTCCAGAGCTCACCGAATTTTCCAGAATGGAACGGGAAATTTTTGACTCTGTAAAAGATTCCCTGAAAACCCTGGGATTTTATGTAGAGCCTTTCGGCGGTTCGGAATTCCAGATTAGGTCCATCCCCTGTAACCTGCCTATTTCCAGAGCGGCAAAGTCGGTCCACGAGTTCTTGGAAGACTGTATCGAGAACGGAGGGAAAGCGGATCTCGCCAAAGTTCAAGAGTCCATGGCCAAAGCCTGGGCCAAAACTAACGCGTTCCAAGCAGGCGACAAACTTAAACCCGAAGAAATGTCCAGGCTGGTAAGCCAGCTGATGGCTACCGAAGACCCCTTAAAATCCCCCTACGGCACTCCGACCCTTATGCGGATTTCTCTGGACGAACTGGCCAAGAAATTCAGCCGTTAAATAATTTATCCACAAAACAATCCGGAACAAAGCCTTTGCCGAGGCGCTCCGTCAAGGACGCGGCCAACTGCCTTGATTTAGCGATGTCTTGGTTGTGCATGGCCGCTAAAATCTGGGGAGCCATTTTTGTTGTGCTTCTACCTATAAATTCAGGAATCAACATTTTTTTCATTAAAATGTTGGGCATGGCGAAAGTTCTGGTTTTCACAAGCAAAGAGCCCAGAATGTAGGTTAAGAAATCGGGCTTTGTGGCAACCACAAGAGGCGCACCCGAAAGAGCGAGTTCAAGAGTCACCGTCCCCGGAGTGGCAAGGGCCATAGATGCCGCCCCGAACAGCATGCGACGTTCTTCGGAATCTTCGGGCGCCACCTGAACAGAAAACTGTTGGCGCATACCCTCCCCTATTTTTTGGATGTAACTTTCCAAAGGCGGTATCAGGGATTCACGAGGGACAATCAGTTTGACTTTTTTACTTGTAGCGGCCTGCGGTGAACGCATTTTTAGCCACGCCACCGCCACTCTCAGGAACAAGTCTATGTTTCGTTTGGCCTGAGAAAGCCTGCTCCCCGGAAAAAGAAGCAAGGTTTCTTCACTGGGATTCAACTGTTCCGAATAGGGCAAAGTATGGTACAGGTTTTCGTGCAGCAGAAACGGATGGAGCAAGACGTCGGCATTGACGCCCTTTTGCGCATAGGCCTCTTTTTCAAACTGGAAAAGTACGGCGAGATTCACTCCGTCCAGTTTTTGGGCGCGGCCCGGTTTCCAGGCCCAAATCTGGGGTGGCGCTACATAAAGTACCGGCTTTCCCATCTTTTTTGCAATGCGGCACAGTTTTATGTTAAAGCCAGGATAGTCGATAGCGATAAACGCCTTGCATTCCTCAGAACAAAGCAGGTCTTTCAGCTTTCGATAAACTTTTTGGAGCCTAGCCGTCCGAGGCAAAACGTCCAGAAATCCAGAAACGGGAAGTTCGTTAAATTCTGCTACAGGAACAAGTCCCGCATTCTGCATGCGGCTGCCACCCGTACCCACCGGGAGCATTCCCCGCTGGACTATGGACTGTACAAAGGCTTCCCCCAGAACGTCTCCGGAATCTTCCCCTGCACAGAAAAGGACAAACGGTTCTTGCACGGAAACTACCTGCGGGGTTTCCCGGAGACCCAGACCTTAGAGGCGCCCATGTCCTGCTTGAGCCAATTCAGTACATCTTGAGAATAGGACAGTTTGTATTTGTGAAGTGTCAGCCCATGTTCGTAACTTGATTCCGTCTCTATGTGCAGAACCAGTTCACTGCCAGGCTCCCCTTCGAACGCCTCGAACTGTTGCATTCCCATTTCCAGCTTCTGCAAGAATTCTTCTGAAAGCATGGAAGAATAGATGTTGGCGTGGATGTATTTGACCATACGCTCACGGACATAGTCCAGCTGGTAGGCCTCTTCTACCACCACCTGCATCTGCTCGGTAATGTTCTTCTCTCTATCCCGCTGGTATTCCAGCGTTCCCTTCACCAAAATGCGGTCGTCTTCAGAAATCTTGTCCCGAAAACTTTCCCAAGTGTCTTTCTTGAAGAACAGTCCCACTTCGCCCTGGAAATCCTGCATTTCGCCAAAGCCGATGGTAGCCCCGCGCTTAGTTTCTATAGAACGCATCCGCGTGACGATTCCACCGACGGCCACCACGCAGCCCTCTTTACGGGCCAATTCTTCTTGGCTTAGGCTGCAGGTGGTAAAACCGATCAATTCGGGGCGGAATTCGTCAAGCGGGTGCCCCGAAAGGCAGAGCCCAAGAACTTCACGCTCCTTGTTGAGCATTTCTACACTGCCCCATTCCTCGGCTTCTTCCAAGACTTCGGCAATGTTAGAAATAGAGGAATCAGCCCCGCCCATATCAAAGAGAGACATCTGTCCTTTGGACTTGTCCTCTTGATAGCGAGCAGCCACTTCTAGCGCCCTATCCACCGTGGCCATCAGCACGGCCCTGCTCCCAGGCAGACCATCTAAGGCTCCGGCCATAATCAAGCATTCCAAAGTTTTTTTGCTGAGGGGCGGGCGTTTTTCTTTCAGGGAACCCTGGTATTCCGCCACCCGCTTACAGAAATCAAATATGGACTTGAAGGGGCCTCCCTTTTCACGGGCCGCCACCATATCTTCTACCACGCCAATTCCCACATTGCGAATTCCCGCAAGGCCAAAGAGAATCTGGTGCTTGGTATTGGCGGTAAAAATCCCTTGAGACGAATTGATATCCGGCGAAAGCACGGGGATACCCAAGCGCTTGCATTCCTGGATGATGGTGACGATATCTTCGGTCTTGCCCATCTTCGATGTCATGGAAGCGGCCATGTATTCCGGGCCGTAATGGGCTTTTAAGTAAGCGGTCTGGTAAGCCACGTAGGCGTAGGCGGCGGCGTGACTCTTGTTGAAAGCGTATCCACAGAACGGAAGCACCGCATCCCACACCTTCTGGATCAACGCATGGTCATAGCCATTGGCTTCACATTTCTTGAAAAACTCCGGCTCCAGTTTTTCCATTTTCTCAGGCATTTTCTTTGCCATGATACGACGGATATTGTCAGCGCCACCCAGGGTGTATCCGCCCAGAATCTGGGCCAATTTCATCACCTGTTCCTGGTAAACAATCACACCGTAGGTTTCGCCAAGCACCTGTTCCAAGTCAGGGTGGTAACAGTCAATTTCTTCTTTACCCTGCTTACGGGCAATAAAGTGGGGAATCTGTTCCAACGGCCCCGGACGGTACAGGGCGTTCATAGCGATAAGGTCAAAAATTCGGGTCGGTTTCAGTTCACGCAGGTACTTTTGCATACCCGGCGATTCAAACTGGAACACCGTCGTGGTCATGCCCTTGCCAAGCAGGTCAAAGGTTTCCTTGTCGTCCAGCGGGATATGGCCCATGTCCAGCTCGATGCCACGGTTCTTCTTGACCATGTTCACCGTGTCTTGAATGATGGACAAGTTGATAAGACCCAAGAAGTCCATCTTCAGAAGCCCGATATCTTCGGCGTAATGCTTGTCGTACATCACCACCGGCGTATCTTCGGGAGCGGCTCGGTACAAAGGCGCAAGGTTATAAATCGGAGTCGGCGTAATCACCACACCACAGGCGTGCACGCCTGTCTGGCGAGGCAAATCCTCTAGCTTTTTGGCGATGTCCCACAGGTTCTGGTAGCTGGCACGACTGTTAATCATGGCCTGCAGGGGTTCAGGGCTATAACCGTCTTCCAGGTTGTTTCCCTTCTTGTCTTTACCCGTCCAGGCCTGCTTCAAGCTGAAATTCAGGGTGCGCTGCGGGAATAACTTGGTAATCGCTTTCGCTTCTTGCGGCGGAATACCCAAAACGCGGGCCACATCGGTAATCACCGCCTTGGACTTGAGCATGCCATAGGTGATAATCTGGCCCACGCACTCCTTGCCGTATTTTTCGGTCACGTAGTCAATCACGCGACCGCGATCCCTATCCGAAAAGTCCGTATCGATATCGGGCATGGACACGCGTTCCGGATTCAGGAATCGTTCAAAAAGCAAGTCAAAGGTCAGCGGGTCAATGTCGGTAATACCGATGATGTAGGTGACAAGAGATCCTGCAGCAGATCCACGACCGGGACCTACGGGGATGCCATGCTCACGGGACCAGTTGATGAAGTCCCACACAATCAGGAGGTAGCCCGCCACGTTCATGTTGCGGATACAGTTCAGTTCCTTGTACATGCGGGCTGCCACTTCGGTATCGTGGGCAGGGAACTTAAAATCTTCGTTGGGGAAACGCCATTTAAGACGCTGGTTACACAGGTGCGTAATGTAGATATCGGCGTCACCACCCGGTTTACACCAGCGACGAATGTTTTTCTCCCAAGCATTGTTGTCGTCGTCGTCAAAAAATTCAGGCTGGGACAGGCGCTCAATTTCTGCCTTGTCTTCGTCGGTCAGGGCGTCTTCGGCAATTCCCTTGTCGACACAATAAGAAGCCGTCACCTTTTTCTTTTTGTCCTTGATGACACCATTAAGTTCCCGTTCGCGAACAACGGGGTATTCCGCATCGTATTCCGCCTTCATGATGGCCTTGATATTCTGGTATTCTTCAGAAGCCAAAAATTCTTCGGGAATCTTGAAACGGGGCCAGAATTCATCGCCAATACCGGTTTTTACCGTAAAATTACAGCGTTCTGCAATCTTCACCGTGTTTTCAATAGCGCCCGGAATGTGGCCAAACAGCGCCACCATCTCTTGTTCGGTTCGGAAATAGAACTGGTCCGTAGGGAAACGCTTATCCGTAAAATCGTTCAGAGTCTCTTTAAGAGAAATGCAGCGCAAAACCTTGTGGGCTTGGGCGTCTTCTTGCTTGATGTAATGAACATCGGCTACGGCTACCACCTCGCGGCCCAGTTCCCCCGCAAGCTGCACATTGTAGTCATTCAGTAACTTCTGCTGGGGAATTCCGTTATCGCACACCGAAAGGTAAAGATGATCGCGGTCAAAAATTTTGTCTAGGGATTCTATGAACTCGCGGGCGACACTGTTTCGCCCAGCAGCCACATTTTGACCGTAGCGGCTAAAGAAATCTCCCGCAATGGCGATAATGCCATCTTTGTGCTCATTCACCACCGACAGGGGAACAGAGGGAATTTCAGCCCAGCGTTCTCCATCTTCGTAGCGGAAACTCACTATGCGAAGCAGGTTATAATACCCCACCTCATTTTCCACCAGAAGGGTAAGCCGTTCGTAAGTTGACGGGTCTTTCTGGTTTGCGCTTGGCGAATCCACATAGACATGACAGCCGTAGATGGTTTTGACCGGCGGGAGTCCCTTTTCTTTGCGGACCTTGTTCATGTCTTTTCCGCGGGTCTGGATTTCCAGAATACCGAACATGGCTCCGTGGTCGGTAAGGGCCACCGCAGGAGCATTTTCTGCAGCAGCGGCCTCCAATATACCGTTAAGACGGGCCGAAGATTTTAAAACGGAAAATTCAGAATGAACTTGCAGGTGAACAAAAGCCATATCTTCAATTTAGTAAATTGTCTTTATGCGTTGGTTAGCAGTCAAAACATATCTTGTCTAAGAAGCCAAATACTATATTTAAAAGCATTATTACCGGATAATCACATGAGCAACGAAACGCAAGTAAGTTTTATTATTCCCATTTACAATGCCGAACGCTATATAGAAGAAACAATCAATAGCATACTGAAGGCAAAAAATTCGGAAAATTTTTCATACGAAGTCATTTGCGTAAACGACTGCAGCACCGACAATAGTCTCGTTATTCTCAACAAACTAGCGTCTCAAAACCAAAAAGTGGTCATTGTCAACCACGAAAAAAACGGCCATATAGCAGTAGCTCGTAATTCAGGATTTGACGCCGCTAAGGGAAAGTGGATCTGCTTTTTAGATGCCGATGACATTGTGAACAAGAATGTATTCAATGTATTCGACAAAGTTCTTGACGAATCCTATGACATCATTTACTTTGACTACGATCAATTTGTTCGGATTCCTAAGGCCGATTTTGATGTAACAGAATCCACAGTCGTGCATGAATATGGAGCCAAAGAGATTCACATTCAACAACGAGAACTCTTATCTCGCCGAAAGATGCAGGGAAAAACTTATGGCTACCGAAATCTCGGTCTTGTTTGGGGGAAAGTATACCGAGCCTCCTTTTTACACGAAAATAATTTCCGCGCCATAGAGGGAATGAAATACGAAGAGGATCTTTCTTTTTGTCTGATGTGCCTTTCCAAGTGTAAAAGAGCAAAAAAAATTGACTGGAACATGATCCATTACCGAATCATTCCAGATTCATTCTCACATGTTTATACCGATGTTTTCTGGAAGCGCTTTACCACCATATCTCCAGTTTATGAGCAGCTCGTGAAGAAATATTTCGCTGACGATCCCGAGATGCAGGAACTTCTCCCCTACCGTTATCTTTGGGCACTTTTATTTTCTGTCATTCGCGGGCCAGCAAATCATAAAAATCATAACCCATGGTCTCATCGCAAGAATCTTTTTCGTGAACTGTTAAGCCTACCTTATTTCGACCATGTTTTTGACCATGTCAATATTTCAGAACTTGACTTTTCCAACTCGTTACTTGCTTTTTGTGTAAAAAAACGGTTCCTTATAGGTTGCTGTTTCCTAGAACGCATGCTTCATTTAAAAAATAGAATAGTGAATTTTAGAAACTAGAAAAGCCGCAATGCTATATTCCACACTGGGCAAGAAGCTTCTATCGTCAAAAAACATCACAAAGGATTCCTTTGTCTGGAATTCTATCGCATCGTATTTAAATTCTTTCCAGACGATGGTGCTTTTGCTATTCATTACCCATTTCGGAAGCCCAAGCGACGGAAGTTTCTTTGTCATGGGATACGCCATAGCAAATCTACTGTTAAATGTCGGGCGTTACGGAACCAGGCAGTTTCAAGTAACCGACGTTAAGGAAAAATACAGCTATCGCGACTATGTCTACTCAAGGCAATTCACAATGTTCCTCTTTTCCATCGGTTTAATTGCCTATTTGGCTTGGGGCATTATCTGCAACGGCTATTCTTTTTCAAAGGTTGTCATCATCACATTCATTTGCATCCACCGCGGCATTGAGGCCATTGAAGATGTGATGCATGGGCGCATGCAGCAAATGGGCAGACTTGACGTAGCCTCTAAAATTTTAACCATTCGGCTTGGAATCTTCATAGCTGGTTTTGCCATTTGCTTTTGCATCACACGTGATCTCATCTTAACGGCAATTCTGAATGTCGCTATAACGGCGATTTTATGCTTGATTCTTAACAAAGCGGTCATAAGTTATCTCAATCATCAAGACGAGAAAAACACCAAGGCTGGTTTCCCGAAGGGTCTATTGCTAGAATGTCTACCAATCGCCCTTACCACCATCCTCGGGATGTATCTTTGTAACGCCCCCAAATACATCATTGACGGTATAGTTTCCGATGAAATGCAAACCAACTTCAACATAGTCTTTATGCCTGTCTTTGTGGTCGCCCTTTTCAGCAACTTCATTTTCAATCCCTATTTGCGGAAAATGGGTGAACTTTGGTCCAGCGGACAAACAAGTAATTTAAGGGCTCTCGTTTTCAAACTAACCCTAGCCCCCATTGCCATCGATATTCTCGTCACGTTATGCGGCTATTTCTGGGGACTCCCCATTCTTAGCTTTGTTTACGGAGTGAATCTTTCGGGGTACCTCGGAGAACTTGTACTATTCCTTGTGCTTAGTGGCATCATTTCCATTTTGAACCTGTATGGAATGGTGCTCACCACCATTCGCAAACAGATGCATATCCTATATGGATACATCGCAGGGGCTGTCATCATGCTCATCATAGGCAGACCCGTTCTCTTGCAAACGGACCTATTTACACTTAGCCTGGTATTCTTGGGCATCGAAGCTTTGGTGGCCATCTATATTATGCTGGTCACCTTCGTATTTATCAGAAAGACGCAAAAAGAGGACTAAACTTTTTATCCCCAGATTTCTTCTTTGAGTTCGCGTCCCCACATGTCCTTGATAACATCGTCCACCTTTTTGCCTTCGAAAAGGAGCGCATGGACGGAGTTCACAATGGGCATTTCTACACCCAACTTGTCAGCAAGAGCCTTGGTGCTCTTGCAGGTGGGCACACCTTCGGCAACCATTTTCATGCCGGCAAGCACCTGCTCGATGGTTTCGCCCTTACCGATGTGTTCCCCCACATAGCGGTTACGGCTGTGCTGGGAAAGGCAGGTCACAATCAAGTCACCCATACCGGCAAGGCCAGCAAAGGTTTCGGACTTTGCCCCAAGGGCCTTGCCCAGGCGGCACATTTCTGCCTGACCGCGAGTCAAGAGGGCTGCACGGGTGTTGTCTCCTATCTTGTACTTGCCGCTGGCTTCGAGACCGTAAAGCACGCCAGAGGCAATGGCGATAACGTTTTTCACGGAACCGCAGAGTTCAATGCCCACGATATCCGTAGAGCTGTACACACGCAGGTAGCTGCAGCTCATGACCTTCTGCACAAACTTTGCGGATTCTTCGTTTACGCAGGCGGCCACAATGGCCGTAAGGATATGGCGGCTCACTTCTTCGGCATGGGAAGGCCCGCTAAAGGCCACCATCTTGTCTTCGGTAAGCCAAGGAACATTTTCCAATAGCACTTCGCTCATGAGCTGGTTCGTGCCCTCGAGAATGCCCTTTGTGGCGCAAACCACCACAGGCACCTTATCCTTGGCCGGCGTCCACTTGCCGAGATTCTTGGCCACGCCACCCATAAACTGAGAGGGCACCACAATAAGCACCATATCGCAACCGTCGAGGGCGGCGTTCATGTCGGTAGTGTATTTAAAATCTGCCGGGAAAATCACACCGGGCAACTTGTCCTTATACTGGTGTTCTGTGGAAAGCAAATCCACTTCAGCCTGCGAGTTAGTCCAAAAGGAAACTTCGCACTTATTTTCATAAACCACCTGACCAAGGGTAAGTCCCCAGCCGCCAGTTCCAAGTACAGTTACTTTCATAATCTTGTTCCTAATAATTAGTGATTAGTGGTTGGTGGTTGGTGGTTAGGACCGAAGGTCCATGATTAGTACCTGCCCGTAAGAACATCTTGATGCTCGAGGTCCTGTCCACTAACCACTGTTTACTAATCACTCAGTTACAATCTACAATAATTATGCCTTCGGAGTCTTCCTTTTAGACCCAAATCCGTTCTCCGTGCCGTTCAAAAGGCGCTTGATGTTGGATTTGTGCTTCACAATCACAAAAACCGCCACAATCAGGCAAGTAATCATGAGTCCCAAATTGATGTTGTCCGGCGGGAACGGCAACTTCAAGTAGCCCATCACGGCAAAAGCCCCGAGGGCAATGCAAGCGCCAATGCTCCCAACCGAGACATACTTGGTAGAAACCGTAAGAACAATCCACACCCCAAAGGCCGCAAGGGCCGTAATTGGGCAAAGGGCCAGAAAGACCCCGAGAGCGGCAAGAACGCCCTTGCCCCCGCGGAACACCGCAAAGCAGGTAAAGCTATGGCCCAAAATCACCAGAAGGCCCGCAACCAGCGGCACCCAATGGGAATAATCCGCACCACCGGCAGAAACCTGGGCTTTACAAAGCTGAATGGCAATCCAGGGGCCAAAGAAGCCCTTGAGCAAATCCAGGAACACTACCGGAAGTGCCGGTTTCCAGCCCAGCACGCGGAACGTGTTGGTGAGGCCCGCATTCTTGGAACCGTAGTCCCGAATGTCAAAGTCCTTACCTTTCGCGATTTTTGCGATCCAAATCGCGCTGGGGATCGACCCCAACAAGTACGCTATCGGAAGACTCAGCAAACTGTTCAAGTTCTTCGTCCTTTCTGAGGGTTAATTTCTGGTCAAAATTCAAGCGGAGGGGAGCCCCCTGCAACTGGAATTCTTCGTAAAACTTTTTAAGCAGGTAACGCTTGTAAGATTCGTCCACCAATTCCGGTGTGCGGGTCTCAATGGCAATCACGGGAGGCTCCACCAGAATCTGGCAGGCTCGGGTCAAGGCAACCACACGGGCGTTGTGGCTGGGAGGCGCCTTTTCTTGCAAGAAATTCGCAAAACTTTCGGCCACTCGGTCACGGCCCAGCACGCGGCGGCAGTTGGCATATACCGTCTGGATAGACTGGATAACCCGGTTTACGCGAAGGCCTTCCTTGGCACTGATGGAAAGAATGGGAACGTACTCCAGCATGGGTTCCCGTTCCAGCATTTCCTTGACCATGCGGTCGAAGGACTTTTCGGTCTTGTCGGGTAAAATATCCCACTTGTTCAGCACAAGAACCAGGCCCTTCCCCGCCTTGCGGATTTCGGTAATGATTCTAAAGTCCTGAACCTGGAGCCCTCGGGTGCAGTCCACCAGAAGCACCGACAGGTCAGACCTGCGGATGCTTTCCATGGTGCGCATGTTGCTAAAGATTTCTACCTCGTCGTCTACCTTCGCCTTTTTGCGAAGGCCCGCCGTATCAGTCACTACGAACTTGACGCCGTTTACGGTGAAGGTGCAATCGATGGAGTCGCGGGTGGTACCCGGAATGTCAGAGACCACGGCCCGCTCTTCGCCCATCAGACGGTTCAGCAAGGTGCTCTTGCCTGCATTAGGGCGACCAAGAATAGCAAAGCGGATGGGGCGTTCCTCTTTCCGTTCGCCTCGTACGGGCGTCGGGAGAACGGCGACGATTTCATCCATCAGAGAAAGGCAGGCATACCCCGTCAGGGCACTGATAGTGCGAGGCTGTCCAAAGCCCAACTTCAAGAACTCGTAACTTTCCTGACGGTCGCCCAGGTTCTCGCTCTTGTTGGCCACCAGAATCACCTGCTTATCTAACTTGCGGATAAGCCTTGCAAACTGTTGATCCAGCTTGGTAATGCCCACGCGAACATCCACCATAAAAAGAACCAAGTCCGATTCTTCAACAGCATTGAAAATTTGCGTACGGACGCTATCGGCCAAGACATCGATAGTATCGTCCGGCAAGAAACCGCCGGTATCCACCACCGTAAACTCGTGGCCCTTGTAATTTGCGTTCTGGTAATGCCTATCGCGAGTCACGCCGTCGCGGTCAGAGACCACGGCCGCCCTACGGCCTAAAATCCGATTAAAAAGAGAGGACTTCCCAACGTTGGGCCGTCCGATAATACACACCACAGGTAACTTCATCAGATACAAATATAGAAAAAGCTCCATAAAACAAAAAAACTCCCTTGCGAGAGTTTTTCTATTTCTTCAAGAACCCTACTACTTGGCAGCGAACTTCTTGGAAGCAGCTTTGACCTTGGGGTCGTTCTGGGCTTCCTTGATCTTCTGCTTGATGCCGTCCTCGATAGACTTCTTGAGTTTGGCGGCGAGGGCGGGGAAACGTTCTTCCAGAGAATCACTAAATGCGGAAGGCTTCTTGGCGGGAGCGGGAGCACCCTTGCGCTTTGCACCGGCGGGACGCTTTTTCTTGGCAGCGTCGGATGCCTTGGCGGGAGCCTTCTTTTCCTGAGACTTTTCTTGGGATTTTGTTTCCTGAGGTTTAGTTTCTTGTGTTTTGACTTCGGTTTCTTCTGCCATAATGTACCTCTTGGAAAATGTTAACTTGACGGGCCAAAGATAGCAAAAATACGGTTCTTCTAGAAGAACGTCACAAAAAATTATGAAAAATTAGCGCCAGTCGTGGTCAAGCGCTATTCAGCGTTGATTTTCAAGCCAGTGATACAGCATGGTGATGTCGGCAGGGCGCACTCCCGGGACCCTGGACGCCTGTCCAAGGGTCATGGGCTTTACAGCATTCAAACGCTGGCGGCTCTCGATGCTGATGACCCCCACCTGCATAAAGTCCAGGTCGGCGGGGAGCCGCACGGATTCCATCTTCTTCTGTTCCTCGATTTCTCGGGACTGCCGCTCCAGGAACCCGGCATAAATCTCTTCGGCATACAGGAACCACTGGTCCCGACGGGGAATATTCCGCTCCGGAAGGGCGGTATCGAACAGGCGTTCGGGGTCGATTCCCGGCCGGCGGAGCACGTTTATCCAGCGGGTGCGGGTTTCAGCCAGAGCCTGGCCCCCCTCAGAAAGGACCTGATTCGCCTGTTCGGGCGAGGCGGACTCGGCGGTCAGGAACTCCCGGGCCTCGCCCATCTGCTGCAGTCGGCATTGCCAGTCCGCGTAATCCCCGTCGGAAATCATCCCGATAGAGCGTGCCCGTTCCTTGAGGCGGGTCTCGGCGTTGTCGCTCCGGAGGAACAGGCGGTACTCGGCGCGGCTGGTGAACATGCGGTAAGGTTCATCCAGCAAGGTGGTGGTCAGGTCGTTGAGCATCACCCCTAGGTAACTGTCGGAACGGCCCAGAACAAAGGGCGGTTCGCCCTTGACCTTGAGGGCCGCGTTGATGCCTGCCATAAGGCCCTGTCCGGCAGCTTCTTCGTAACCGCTGGTTCCGCAGACCTGGCCCGCAAAATAGAGGCCCGGTACATTCTTGCATTCCAGCGTAGGGTAAAGTTGGGTGGCATCTACGGAGTCGTATTCCACCGCATAGCCAATCTGCAAGACGCGGGCGCGGGTAAGCCCCGGAATGGTGTGGATAGCCTCAAGCTGGATATCCGCCGGCAGGCTGGAACTGAAACCGTTGATATACACGCGGCCGATGTCTGCCCGTTCCGGTTCCAAGAAAAGCTGATGACCGTCACGATCGCCAAAACGGTTGATCTTGTCTTCGATGCTGGGGCAATACCGCGGGCCCTTGCCATGGATACGCCCGCTGAACATGGGACTGTCCTTAAAACCGCTCCTCAAGATGTCGTGGGTCTTGATGTTGGTGCGGGTAATCCAGCAGACGCAATCGTTACGGATAAACTTGTTTTTCGGATCGCCCCAGAAATAATTCTCGTCGCGACCGGGAACCGTTCCAGCAAGGTGACGGTCGCTCATGGGCCAGGGGAAATCGTCTCCCCGCTGGACTTCGCATTCATTGAAATCGATGGTATCCGGATCAAGGCGGCTGGGAGTCCCCGTTTTGAGCCTGCGGAGGCGTATCCCGTTCTGGGCAAGGCATTCCGAAAGTTTGTCGGCGCTGGGCTCCCCCACTCGCCCACCGATACTGGTCTCAAGACCGGTGAACATCTTGGAAGCAAGGAAAGTCCCGCTGGTAATCACCAGGGTACGGGTCACGTAGCGTCCGCCGTTCAAAAGCGTCAGTTCCAGGCGCCCGTCGGGCATACGCGTAAATGCGGCAAGTTCCCCTTGGATTACAGAAAGGCCCGGAAGGCTTGTAATCACGTCCCGCGCTACTTCGCTGTAATAGTTCATGTCGCACTGGGCGCGAGGGCCCCAAACGGCTGGTCCCTTGCTCATGTTCAGCATGCGGAACTGGATTCCCGCCTTGTCGGTGAGTAGCCCCATCAGGCCGCCGAGAGCGTCGATATCGCGAACGATCTGTCCTTTTGCCACCCCGCCTACGGCTGGGTTGCAGCTCATGCGGCCGATGGCGTTTATGTCCATGGTGAGCATGGCGGTCTTGACGCCCAGTTTCCAGGCGGCATGGGTCGCCTCGATGCCGGCATGGCCGCCACCGACGACAACAACGTCATATTCTGCGATAACCATTTGAAGTGGTTAGTGGTTGGTGATTAGGGCGGCTTCGCCGCAAAAATTACTTGGCGGCGGGAGCTGCAGCGGGTTTTGCTTCAGCCTTAGCCTGTGCGGGCTGGGCGACAGCAGGCGTGTCCACCTTGGCCGTGTCAACGGCAGGGGCTTCCACCTTCCATTCCACGGGCTTGCCGTTCAAAAGTTCGGCGATTTCCTTCTTCAGGTCTTCCTTCTCGCGCTCGAAGGCGGCGTAAAGCTTGTAAGAACCGTCGGGGTTCACCAGGTAGACCTTGGGAACGTAGCCGTCGCTGTAAAGTTCACCAAACTGGCGGGATTCATCCCACAGCACGTCGAAGGCCCCTTCGAACTTGGCATCGTCAGAGAAACGACGGATGCCGGACTTGTTGTTTCCACCGCTTGCGATAGCCACGGAGGTCAGGCCCTTGGGATTAAATTCCTTGGCGATTTCCACCAGCTGGGGTGCGGCATGGGCGCAGTGTCCGCAGGTAGCGGAGAAGTAGAACATCAGCAGGGGCTTGCCGGCGTAGGCTTCCAGGTTTTCGGCCTTGGTAGAAATGCCCGTGGCCTTCACCTTGAAGTTGATCTTTGCGGGCATGCCGTTAGCAAGGGTTTCGCCCTTCAGTTCGGCTACTTCGGCTTCCAACTTTTTCTGTTCTTCTTGCTGTTTCTTGATAGCCTCTTCGCGGATGACCTTCATCTTTTCGTTGAAGCGCGTACCCACGGCCTTCAGGGAATCTTCGGGCAAAGTCAAGGCCTTAGTGGTGTCGCGAACCTTGGCGGCAGATTCACGGACGCCCAGCACAAAGTAGTCGGCATCGAATTCCGTATTGAACTGCTTACCGATAGACTGGAACTGGGCACCGAACTGCACACCGATCATATAAGAAAACTTCTGGTTGTCGCTGGCATTCTCACCCAGAGTCACGGGTGCCCTGGTAGAAGCAGGAGCGGCTTCCACAGGCATTGCCTTGGACATGGAATCCATATAGGCCTGCATCTTCAGGTGATCACCATTGATGTTTGCGATAGCGGCACTGTCGGGTTTCATCTTTTCCATACGTTCACGGGCCTTAGCCGAGAAACGGGCGCCAACGGCCTGCATAGAATCGGCCGGTACCTGCATCTTGAATGTGGTATCCTTTTCTGCCTTGATATTATCGTAAATACCCTGGACCACTTCGTCTTCGTAAAGTTCAGCACCAACCTGGCGGGGAATCATGGTAAAGTTCTGGCCACCGAACTGGGCACCCAGCATATAGGCGAATTTCTGTTCGTCCGTGGAATTGGGACCGATAGTGACCTGCTTGGGGCCACCCAGCATATCGCAGGCGGTCAGGGCCAATGCACATGCACCAAGAGCAAAATATTTAGACTTCATCTTTATCAACCTCTTTTAGACTTAAAGTGGCAAAATGCCATTTCTCAATGCCAAATTTAGCAAAAAAGCGGAAAGCAAGCCACCCATTTACTATTTTTTCGCCCACGACAGGGATTTTTTAGTCCCTATAGAATTTGTCTATAAAGGAAAGACCATGAAACTCTCCAAGTATTTTTACGTCACGCTCCGCGAAACGCCGAGCGATGCCACCATGCCAAGCCACATCTTCTTGATGCGCGGCGGCTACATCAAGCCCGTTTCTACCGGTATCTACTCCATGATGCCGATGGGGTTCCGCGTGATCCAGAAGATTGTGAACATTATCCGCGAAGAAATGAACAAGATTGGCGGTATCGAAGTGGACCTGCCGGTGGTGCAGACCGCTGAACTTTGGAGCGAAT
>CAMHDS010000028.1 GCA_946183925.1 uncultured Fibrobacter sp.
CGGCAAGGCCAACCCGGGCCTCGTGAACCAGATCCTCGACAAGCTCGCGAAGGAATAGCTTTAGAGATTAGGATCTAGGGGCTAGAGGCTAGTGTGAATAACGACGTTAAAAAGGAACGTCATTGCGAGCCCCGTTGGGGCGCGGCAATCCAGGGCAGTTTGTTGCTCGCGGTGTTGCTAGCCCTGTTCCTTGCACTTCCGGCCTCCGCAGCCGACATGCCCAACAAGTGCGATAGTCTGCGGGTGAATACCCTGAACATGACCCAAGAAGAAATCGAGCAGATTTGCGGTATCGATTCCACGAAACTTGCCGACGGCCCTACGCTTCAGGAACTCAACGAAGAGAATCCGACTTATGTCAAACGCGAATACAACCACCGCCAGCAGGTCATTGTCGGTAGCGTGGTGATGCTATGCGTCGCCGTCGCCATGGTGCTCATGAACAACTACAATCCGAAACGTTAAAATTTCCCAACCACCAACCACTATTTACTAATCACTATGTCCTACACAGACGAAGCAAAACAGAATTTCAAGGCTCTTTCCAAGAACCCCTATCCCGGCCGCGGCATCGTGCTCGGCACCAGCGCCGACGGCAAGTCCTATGTGCAGGTCTACTGGATCATGGGTCGAAGCGTGAACAGCCGCAACCGCATTTTCGAGATGGAACCGAAGACCGGTTTCATGAAGACGAAGGCCTTCGACGAATCCAAGCTTACCGACCCGCACCTGATTATCTACTACCCGGCACGTCACACTGCCGATGTCCAGATTATCACCAACGGCGACCAGACCGACACGATTTACAATGCCATCAAGCTCGGCGGTACTTTCGAAAGCGCCCTCCGCACGCGCCAGTACGAAGACGACGCCCCGAACTTCACGCCGCGTATTTCCGGCATCCACTACAAGAATGCTCAGCCGGCCCTCTACAAACTTTCTATCCTTAAGAGCCGCAACAACTGCGAAGATGCAGGTTGCGAACGCATGACCTTCGAATTTGAGAAGGCCCTGCCGGGTCTTGGCCACTTCATCAGCACCTACGAAACTGACGGCAGCCCGATCCCGAGCTTCAACGGTTTCCCGAAACTGATGCCGATTTTTGACAATGCCGAAGACACCCTCAAGAAGTACTGGGCCGCTCTCGACAAGGACAACAAGGTTTCCCTGATGGTCAAGTGGATCGACAAGAAGACCTTCAAGGCAAAGACTTTGATTGTCAATAAGAACAAATAGCAAGGCGAGAGTTGTGAGCGACAATGTGAAAAGAATGTCTTTTGCCTTTTTAGTGTTGATAAGTGTTCTGACATCATGCTCGGATTCCGATTCAGGTAGCGGTGTCTCGGAGAAGAGCCCTGCCGATCAATGCTATGAGAGGTGTGAGAACAATATTAACACATGTATATCAAATGCCAACCATAATCTTGAGAATAATCGAGATCTTCCAGGTGCTATTCCTGTTAGTGTGGAATCCATGTGTACATCGCTTTATAATTGTGATGAAGAATGTCGGTATTACCAAAGGTAAAGTTGCCTTTCGTTTTTTTTTGCTAATCGGTTAGTTTTTTCAGAACGTCTTGCAGTTCCTTGGGCAGGGGACATTCCTGGACTGTATTCTTGCCTTGCCAGGGGTATTCCAGGCGGGAGCTATGCAGGAATAGGCGGTTCAGGCCGTATTGTTTCTTGAATTCCCGATTCAAGGCGAAATCTCCGTAGCGAGTGTCTCCCAAGAGAGGGTGCCCGATGCTGGCGAAGTGGGCCCTGATTTGGTGCATGCGGCCCGTTTCCAGGTTAATCTTTACTAGATCGTAGCCGTTGTAGTGTTTTTTGACGCTGTAGTGGGTAATGGACTTTTTCCCGTTCTTGTCGTCAATCTGCATCTTGGAACCCTTGGCGTTGTCGGTACGCGTAAGGGAGGCTTCGATGGTTCCTTTTTCTTTTTCGAGGTTTCCTTTGACAAGTGCCAGGTAGAATTTTTTGACTTCGTGTTCACGAATCAGGCGGGTTAAGTCCCGCAGGGTGTCGCCGTGAAGTGCCACCAGCAAAAGTCCTGAGGTCTCCTGGTCCAGACGGTGGGCGAGGGTAGGCTTGAAGTCGAGATGTTCCCGCTTGCCCCATTCCCAGAGGTGCTCCACCAGGCTTTCGCCGGGGCGGGTCCCGCTTCCCGGCTGGCTGGGCATGCCCGAAGGCTTGTTTACCACCAGGTAGTCTTCGGTTTCCAAGATGATGTCCAGTTCCCGGGCGCCCCAGCCGGACTTTCGGTCGGCGGCTGTGCTGGCCTTCGTCCAACCCCTGTTTTCAGCGTTGTTCAAATCCGAATTCCGAATTCCGAATTCCGAATTACTTTCACTTTTCAAATTCTCGTAAATGCAGACGGTATCCCCTTCCTGGAGCATCTGGTTTGCCTTGCCGATAACCCCGTTCACCCGGACTTTCTTTTTACGCAGGATTGCAAAGAAAACAGACAATGATTCGTCGGGAAAAGCCTTCCGTAGAAAACGGTCCAGGCGCATATTGGCAAAGTTGCGGTCAATGGTACGGGTAATCATGGTGAATTATGATTTCGGATTTATGAATTCGGAGTTATTATCATTAAAACAATTCCGAATTCCTAAATCTGAATTCCGAATTGTGGCCTTTAAATTCTTCGCGTAGTAGGCCAGTCTCACTCCGTCGGCGGCGCTGGTGACAATCCCGCCTGCATAGCCGGCCCCTTCGCCCAGCACGAACAATCCCTTGGTATTCACGCTTTCTAGGGTGGCGCTGCCTCGGGTGATGCGCAGGGGAGAACTGGTCCTGGTTTCGGGGGCCACAATGAGTCCTTCTGCAATGAATCCGGGAATTTTCCGGTCAAAGTTCAAAAAACCTTCGTAAAGGCTCTGGCAAATCCGCTTGTCCAGCCAGTCCCAAGTGTTGACGGGTACAATCCCGCAGGGGTAGGTAGATTTCGGCAGTTTCTTGTCCAGCCGGTGTTCCATGAATGCCTTGATGGTCTGTGCCGGAGCGCTGTAGTTTTTTCCGCCCACATTGAAGGCGTCCGCTTCCGTTTTCCGCTGGAATTCCAGTCCACCAAAGAGTTTTTCGCTGGCCTCTACGGGAACTACGATGGCTCCGTTGGCAAGCGGGCCGTTTCGACGGCTATAGCTCATGCCGTTGGTGGCAAGTGTCCCTGGTTCAGAAGCGCAGGGCACCAGCACGCCGCCGGGGCACATGCAAAAACTGTAGGCGCTGCATGTTTTGTCCAGTGTCGGTGTGGCGAGAAAATATTCCGCAGCTCCGGTGAGCCGTGTATCGACACCTCGCCCCAGTTGTCGCAGGTTTATCAACTCCTGGGGGTGCTCCACCCGAACGCCCATGGCAAAGGCCTTGCTTTCTAGGGCTACGCCTCGGGCCTGCAGCATCTGGTAAATGTCCCTGCAAGAATGCCCCGTGGCAAGGATCAGCGCTTCGCAGCGCTTCCACGAACCCTGCGGTGCGGCGTCGTCTTCTATCTTGATGGCAGAAATGCAGCCATTCTGGATTTCTACATCTGTCAGGGCCGAATTGAAATGGATGTGCCCACCCAGGCGGGAAATTTCCGCACGGATTTTTCGGAGCATCAGCACAAGTCTGTCTGTTCCGATGTGGGGCTTTGCGAAGGTGATGACATTTTGGTCCACCCCGAAATCCACCATATCGTGCAGGACTTGTTCCGAGAATGCGTTCCTGCTCCGGGTGTTGAGCTTGCCGTCACTGAAGGCTCCGGCACCGCCCTCGCCAAAGAGAACGTTACTGCGGGCGTTGAATTTTCGGTCCACGAAGAACCGGCGGATATCGCGGAACCGTTCTTCTACGGGCTTTCCCTGCTCGTAAAGGTCAACGGAATAGCCCTTGCGCAAAAAATGGAGCGCCGCCCAAAGCCCCGACGGACCTGCACCGACAATGTCCACATGCTTAGGCATTGGAATTGTGCCAGCCAGGGCCGCCTCTTTCGGGTCTTGTTTTGCCGGTAACGCCTCTACGAGCCCCTTGGCGTTGTTTCCGAAGGTTTTCAGCTTTTGCTGGACCTCGAAACGCACATTGTAGGACCAGTGGGGAGAACCTTTCCGGCGAGAATCCAGCGAGAAACGCTCCACCTCCAGATTGAAAATCTGTTCCGGATGGAGTTTCAGCTCTTTGGCAAGAGCCTCCTGAAACTTGCCTTTTTTTTCTAGGGCAACGGGAAGCTCGTGAAAGCAGTAAGAGTACATGGACCTTGCGCCGACGGAAAATCTTAGAACACGTAGTTCAGGTTGATGCCGCCATAGATATCCTTGTATTCGTTAGACAGGTAGTCAGGACGGTAATAGATGGCCGAGCCCACGTACCAGTCGCTGTAGAGATGTTTGCTGTGGTTGAATCGTAGGTTGAGCTTTCCAAGTACGTCCATTTCTTCTTCGTCGAAATCTTTGTTCGATTCGGTCCATTCCGTAAGCATGTAGCGGAACTGTCCGTTCAAGGAAAGGATCATAAATCGGCTCATGAAAGGAATTTCGTATTCATCTTCTACGGTGATTTCGTCTTCGGTCATTTCGTTGCGAACATAAGATTTCAGGCGGTAGGTTACTTGGAAATGGTTCTGCATACTCTTGAGGGTAGTGGTGATGCTCAAGGGGTAGCTCTGTTCAAAGTAATCGCCTCCGCCGTAGTAATAACCTAGTTTTGCCCAAGTCGTATCTTCAAGGTCCATATCCAGCTCGTCAATCAAGCTATCCTTGTGGAACTTGGAGTCGTCGGTACGCAGGGTCCAACGACCATTGATCTTGAACACAGATTGTGCTGCCTTGAAAGAGATGCCTGCGTTGATGGTCTGTTTGTAAAGCCTTTCTTCGAACTTGGATGCAAGATAAGGCGCATCGACTGTAGACATGTAATCAGCCCAGCGTGCCGAATCCACTATGACAGTGTCGCCGTTCACGATCGCCATCTTGGGACCCTTGCCTTCGGTGAAATATTCGTCTCTATAGATTCCGTCTTCCAGCATGTAGTTCCCACGCAGGCGAATTGGGCGGTACTGGTCCCTAAATTCCATATTGTAGTTGGCGGTAATTTGGACCTTAGGATTGATGGTAAATGTGTTGCTGAGTCCAAAATTGTGGATGTACTTAGTGCGGTCGTTGTCCAGTTCATGCTGTTCGAACCAGTCGCTTTCCTCGTCAGAGACAAGCCCGAAATGGGTTCCTTCGGCTAGACCAGCCAGGTTTTTCTTTCTACCATGAGCCGCATTTTCCACGTTAATCTGATAGTCCAGTCCAAAGGTCCAGAATTTTTTGATGTCCTGTTCCAGGCTGGCTCCGAATTCGCGGGTGTTGGAAAGCTGATCTGGGGAACCTGCACTATAGAAGTCCTCGCCGATGTACTTGACGTGACCCGCAATCCTTGTCCTATTGATATTCCAGTTTAGAGAAGCTCCCAAGGCAAAGTTCTGGCTTCCCCAGTGCTGTCCCAACACGCGATCGTCATCTCGGTCGCTTTCTTCTTCTTTTTGGATCTTTTTAGCTTTTTTCACCAATTCATGCAATTGGGCTAGCTTTTGATTTTTGCTCATGTTGGTATTGTCACCAAATATTTCTTCAAGTTCTGCATTGGTAAGCCAATCGATTTGATTTTCGTTTTGCATTAATTTTCTGAGCAAGGTATAGCTGGATGTGTTCAGACCGGCATCGGAGAATACTTCGTTGATAGCACGTTGGCGGGCGGCATCGGTGGTGTCTGCACGACCGACGGCGATTTGTCCGTTCAGTTCGATATCGCCTGGGAAGAACAACCAGTTACCTTCGGCATACATGGTAAAAGCTTCCAGAAGAGGATCGGTGGTAAGGGTGCTTGCTTTGGCTCCATCGCGGAGAAGCGGGTCTTCGAGTTCGTCGTTAGCGTAAATAGCACCTACCTTGGCATCGAACCTACGAACTGGAGCCCATTTCAGGAATCCGCCGTATGCCAGACGCTGGGCCTGAGCTTCGCCGTTATCGATATAATCTTTATAGAGGTAAGGGTGACGATTGTGGGGAACTAGGGAACGCTTTGCTTCGCCGAAGAATCCTTCTAGCTGGAACAGTGGCTGGTCCGCGTTGTTCTTGAGCAAGGATAGGGTATATTCGGCACCGAACAGGGGCATGCCCGACATGTAGATATCTCCACCTATCATCTGGAAATCACCCAGGTTGACGCTGTTGTAGCTGTCGTTGTAGCGCAGCGTCACAGGATTCGGGTAGAATTTATTCCAGGAATCCGACGTGGCATCCATGGTGAACTCGATGCTCTTGCCTTCCGGAGAAATCATCAGCAAGTATATCGAAGCATTTTCGGCAAATCCTGGTACCTGGAAGTAGTTTTTGTAACGGTCGCCTTTGAGGATCGTATCCGTTCCCATGATTTCGGGAGTGTCGCTATGATGGGTACGCGTACGAACGTAATGGTAATTCCAGCCAAGCATTATGTTGCCAAGGATAGTCCAGCTCTTTTGTGTTGAATCGGCGGGAGCCTTGGCATCGAATACGGTAGTGGCATCTTCGTCAGGATTCAGGTTCTTACGATCCACACCGGGAATTTCTGGTTCAGGGGGGAGCGTTGCCACGGTTTCTGCGGCCTTGTTGCTGAAATTGGTCTTGTTGTTCTTGGCGGTCTCCATGAGTTCGGGAGCAAGAATTTCCGAAGAGGAGATACCCACCGCATTTTGCTCAATAGCGGTATTGTTCAATTCAATAAGGGTGTTTCCCATATTTACAACGGCGGTTCCGTTGTTCTTGAATTCCGAAGAAGAGACAACGCTCATCGAAACTTTGGAATTCAACAGGGCGACACTGTTGTTTTCAAAAGTGGACCGTTCGATATCGCCCTGGGCATAGTTGGAGAGGTTCAGGGCAACCTGATTGTTCTTGAACTGGCAGTCGTTTGCATTGACTGTGGCGTTACGGGCATAAATGCCATATCCGGCAGAGCCTTCCACAAGGGAATTCTGGATTTTCAGATTGCCGTTTTCCACCACGATTCCGTTGGTGGCGTTCAAGATCTGGGCGTTGCGGATTTCGGAGTTGTTTTCTCCGGTAATCACGATTCCGGCCCAATCGCCTGCAGCGGGAGTACTCATGGCAGAGCGGAACACCACGGGGGATGTTGCAGTTCCTGCCACCACCAACTGGCCCTGATTTACTGCGAGGGTGCTACCCTTGGTGAACAAAATAGTGGTTCCCGGTTCAATGACCAACACCGTGTTGGCGGCAACAGACGCCGTTCCGTTTATGAGGTAGGGGGATTTGTCTGCTTTCAAGAAACCGCGGAGTTCGCCCTGGAGTTCTGTGCCGGTCAGTTGAGCGTTTTGCGGTTCTGGTGCGGGAGCGGCCTCTACGGCCGGTGCAGGAGTAGCCACAGGGGAGGCCTCAACCGGTGCTGCAGCGACAGCCTGTTCAGCTGGGGCTTCGGCAACAGGTGCAGCGTCGGGTGCAGGTTCTGCTGCTGGCACGGGTTCTGCAGCAGCCTGTTCGGCAGGAGCCGTTTCTGCGGCTGCTGGTTCGGCTGTTTCAGGAGCAGGGGCTTGTGTGGCTGCAGCTTCAGTTGCAGGAGCTGGGGTTTGTGCGGGAACTTCAGCCGGTGCTGGAGCAGGAGCGGCCTGTTCGGCAGGTTGTGCTGCTGCTGGCGTTGGCGCAGGGCTTGCAGCTTCTTGGACCGGGGCAGCTGCTTCGGCAGCAGGTGCCGGAGTTGTTGCTACGGGTGCCGGTGTCGCAGCGGCGGGAGCAGCAACTGGAGCAGGCGCTGGAGCTGCCTGTGTGGCAGGGGCGGCCTCTTGGGCAAATGCAAAGAATGTTCCCAGAAGGACTGTAGCGATGGTACCCTTAAAAATCTGTTTCATTTAGCGTACCTCGTAGGTCTTGGTGGCGTTGAGAATCTTTCCATTCTTTAAGACGACCTGGATGTTGATTTCCGTCTTTTTGCCGTATTCCAGATTCACTTGGACACTGAAGTTGAAATCTTGAATGGACGGGGAATATTGTTCCAAAAGATTTTTGTTTTTGCTTGTGACAATGACGCTCTTTATACGGCTGACGTCATTATCGATTCCTCTGATAGAGAAATACATTTCCCGCTCGAATGTCCTGGATATTCCGTTGGGAGGAGGAGGTACGCGCAAGCGTTCCTTGTTGCCTTTTTGGATATATATATAGGCTGAATTGTTTGTAGGATAGCAGCCCAATTTCTTGCGAATTTCAGCCTTGTTTCCTGCCTGGTCACGGGCAATCCAGGCGTAATCGTGGAGCCCGGATTTGAGCTTGATAGTGGAGTAGGAATTCTTGTCGAAATAAGTCTCTTTAAGAGGAGTCCGGTCCATTTCGGTAGAGAGGATGACAATGTCGTCCTTGATGTTCGAAACTGAAACGCTTGCCTCACAACGGATGGAATCCGTACGCTGGAAAATCAGTGCGGGCTTGTCCAGGTTTATTGCCTCGCAACTCTTGTCAATCTCCAAATCCACCTTGACGGTCGCCTTGCCGGTTGCCCCGTTGAATTCAACAGTTGCGAACTTCTCGTTCCAGTTGCCCTTCTGGTCGCTAATGGTAATGGTATAGGTCCATTTTCCGTTTGCGCTTAGGGGTACCAGGTTGGGGGAGGTGTGCTTGCCCAATTTTACAAACAGGGTTGCCGTAGAATCATCTGGGTTGAATTCGCCCTCAATGGTCGCGGCTCCTGTTTCACAAATCTTGAGTGGCGAAGGAGTGGTTACTTGGAACGAAGTCGCTGTCGCCTGAATCGTAGAATCCTTCATCGTTGTATCGGGCTGTTGCATGTAGTAGGTCTTCAGGTCGGCACAGCCGAAGCTCACCTTTCCGCTATAGCAGATAACGGGGAATTTCTTTTCACCAACGGCGCTGGGAGCCCAGTTGGGGGTAAACTGAATCATTTCACCAGAGGATTCAATACGTTCTCCACTGAGTTCCACGCCTACACCGGCAGGGCAGGTTCCCTTGATGGCTACACTCGGGGTATAGATGGTGTCGGGGAGGGCTTCGAAGGTGCACTTGAGGGAATCTTTGGCGGCGGTCTGCTTGGCCTTGTACTCGTTATCCTTTGCCTGAATCGCCTCTTTCAGTTTGTCTAGGGTCATGGTGGTATCGCTGAGCATGGCGTCGATTTCGTTCAAGAAATCCAGGTCACCCGAGGAGGATAGTTCCAAAACCAGAAAGTCGTCGCCGTTGGGGACGGCCGTTTGGCCTCCATTGATGCCTACCACCTTGCCGGACAAGTCGATTTCCAGGCGTCCGTTGCGGAGGGATGCGATGGGAGTGCCCTTGGAGCTCATGCCGATGACACCGTCAGTTCCACGGATAGCGGCGGTGGCGGTTCCGGTCTTGAACTTGAAGGAGCTTTCCTTGCTGGCCTGTTTTTGCACGTCAAAGCGGACCTTGCCGCTCTTGATGTCGGTCATGGCCGTCTGGACTCCGTCCTCGGATACCAGTTGGGAGAATTCCACCAAGGAGTTTTCTTCTACCGAGATGGTACTGCCGTCGGGCAGCGCCACAATGGCTTGGGATTCTACCAGGGTCCTGATAACGTCTTTTTCCTTGACCTTCGCCCCTACGCGGAGAGGCACCCAGTTGCCTTCGGATTTCTTTTGGGTGGTCACGTCACCGATGACGGAACGAACCTTGCCCGAGGTATTTTTGGCAGCATAGGAGAACGGTACCGCCAACATGAGTGCGATGGCCACAAACTTAAAACGGCTTGAAAATGACATATAGCCCCTCTTTCAAGATATATTTTACATAATAAATATATTATTTTTGGCTTTATTGAGAGAAAATTGTATTTTTTAGGGGCGAAAAATTGACCCTAATCACACGAGGAACCTATGAGCGCAGAATTTGAAGAGCCTACCGTAGAAATGACCGATCCGGACACCGGCGAGCAGGTCATCAAGGAACTGGACAAGGCAATCCTTTCCAAGGGGGCGTGGCAGACCATGATGTTCCTTTGCCAGGAACGCAACGCCAAGACCGGCGAATTCGGCGAACCCAAGGTCTATATCCGCCGTTACCAGAAGGTAGCAGGCGCTTTCAAGGCCCGCAGCAAGTTCAATATCAGCGGAAAGGCCCAGGCCGAAGCCATTATTGAAAATCTTAAGAAGTGGTATAACATTTAATGCCTGACCCTGCCAGTAGTAAAAAGAGAAAATACAAGATAGATTTCCTTTGTCAGGGGAGCATCAAGGCTTTCCCCTGGAAAGACAAGTTCGACAAAATGGCCCACCAGCTCCTGGACCAGGAGGGAACGGGGAACAACGTAAATGTTGTTCTTTGTGACGACGATTTTGTCCGCGAAATGAACAAGTCCTATCGCGGGCTAGACAAGGTGACCGATGTGCTTTCCTATGAATGGCACGAACCGGACCTCTTGGGCGAAATCTACATTGCCAAAGAACAGGTCAAGCGTCAGGCCCCCGAATACGGCAACAGCTTTTTCGCAGAACTCAAGCGGGTCATTGTCCACGGGCTTCTGCACCTGTCGGGCTACGACCACATCAAGGCAGCCGACCGCAAGGTCATGCGCAAGCGGGAATGCGAATTTCTGGGGCTGGACCCCTACAAGGAGAAATGCTGATGGATTCATCGGTACAGTGGGCAATTGCTTTTCTGGTAATTTTCCTGTTTGTTTCCTTTTCTTTTTCTTTAATCAAAACCGCGTTCAGCGGCATTTACGCCAAGCGAGAGGCCAAGGATAGGGAAGGCCGCGAAGAGAAAGTGGCCGCCATCGTGGAGCACGACGGCTTCAACGAGACCATCTCCATTGGCCGCATCTTCTGCAATGTGGGGAGTGGTGTTTTGGGCATTTACCTGTTCCAGATGGTTCCGTGGAACTGGGTGCACGAATTCAAGATGCTCGCTTTCTTGGCTTACCTTGTTGTGGCCTGCATCTGCATTTACACCATAACCGTCTTTTGCGCGAACCTTCTCGGCACCCTCAAGCCCGATACCTTGGCGGTGGTGCTGATTCCTCTCTTTAAGCTCATACGGATTCCTTTTGCCATTCCTGCCAAAATCTGTCACGTTCTTTTTGTGGCTATCCTGAAAGGCTTGGGTTACGATTCCAAGCTCAGCTTCCTCTCCGAAGAACGGCGCGATGCCGTGCAGGCGGACCTTTCCGACAGCGAGGAGACCGATGCCGAAGGCCTCGAAAAAGAAGAACAGCAGATGATCCTCAACATCTTCGACTTCGTGGAGACCCCGGTCCGTGAAATCATGACTCCACGTGTGGACATGTGCGCCATCGACGTGGAAACGCCCCTGGACGAACTTGTCAAGGTGTTGAACAGCGAACGCCACTCCCGCTTGCCTGTGTACAAGGATACCGTCGACAACATCGTGGGAATCCTTTCCAATAGGGATTTTCTGGAATGGTATACCGAACACAGGGACGAGCCTTTTGATATCATGAAAATCGTGATGCCTCCGGTATTCGTGCCTTACCACAAGAAGATTGATGACCTTCTCACCGAACTCCGCAAGACCGGAAACCAGTTGGCCATTGTGGTGGATGAATACGGTGGTACGGCGGGCCTGGTGACCCTGGAAGACATTTTGGAAGAAATCGTGGGCGAAATCCGCGATGAAGACGACATGGACGAGGACGAAGATGTTCAGCGCTTAAAAGACGGCCGCTACATCGTGGACCCCCTCATGACCCTTTCGGACCTGAGTGACGAGCTGGGCATCGAGCTGGAACCGCCCGAGAATTCCCATGTGGAAACCCTTTCGGGCTTGATTCAAGCCACTCTCGGTATTATTCCGTCTCCCGGAGCCGAAGTGAAAATTCAGGGCTATACCTTCAGGGTGCTCAAGATGGATGGAACCCGCATGGAAAAGGTCATGCTGATTTTGCCTCCTGGTAAGGCCGGCCCCAAGACCCAGGCGTTGAAAAAAATCTAATGAATTCTTAAAGAACCCAGTGGTACTCAAGCCCGAGGCTTACAAAGCAGTCGATGGTGGAACCTCCGATGGTCGTGGGTTCGGCGGCGGCGTCGGGGGATGGATCCGAATAGGTGTCACGTCCTCTGCTAGAGATTCCCGTGCGAAGGCTTATTCCGTAATGCTTGGCGAACACGAACTGGCTACCAATTCCTAAAATCGCCCCTTTATAGGCGTCTTCAAATTTTACACGTTTTTTGTAGGCATCAGAAGGCTTTTTCACATCGTCTTTTATATTGATTTCTTCTACAAAAAAACTGTACTGGAATCCGAGAAATACGAAGGGCGTGATGTCCAGCCACTTGTTCATGGGGAAGGTCTTGGAAAGGTGTATGCTGAGTCCGATTTCGTGCTGGTAGAAATACCAGTAGTCCAGTTCATTGTAAGAAGAATCTTTGCTGTCGGTCTTTACATTGTGCTTTGCTAAGCGGTAGATGATTTCAGCTCCGATAAAGCCGTACCAGGTTCCACCGGCGTACAGGTTTAAAAATGGGTCGGAGTCGTCAATGAAGTTCCAGAGGCTTGTTGAATCTTTGGTGATGCGGTACTTGCGGACTTTACTGTCGATATGGCTTCGGTACCAGTTGTCGGGAGTTAGCGGAATCTTTGCCTGTGAATACCCGAGACCTACGCCAACCCAACCATTGAAACTGGAGGTCTCCTTGTAGTATTCATTGGGCTCCGATGCCAATTTTTCCCGTTCCTTTTTCGTCAGACGTCTTTTGGCAGGGAGGTCGAAAAAGGAATTGGCCATGTCGTCATATAAGGCGATAGGGTCGCTGTTAAATGCCACCGTTCCAGCCTTTTTAGGCATACCTGCAGTTTCATCGAACAATGCCACTCTTACGACACTTTCGACTTTAGACACGTACATCACGATTTTGTCTTCTAGTGCCTGCATCTTTGCAATCATGGCCGGGTGCCTTGCTTTCAGGTATTCCGCCTTGGTGCCTGGTTCTAGATTGTAGCTAAGCCAGGTGGCATACCGGAGCGCCACAGAGTCACGCTCCCATTCGCCAAATACACGACACTTAGGGTCACCGATGCTGGTGTTGTTTCGTTTTAGTGAAAGGCAGAATTCCTTGGGGTCGATGGTAATGGACTTGTCCACATTCCAAATCAAAATTTCCCCGTCTTTCCAGAGAGTGTAATGAGAATCAAAATAGATGTCCTTGGCGTGGGAAATCACCGCAAGTAGGCCAATTAACAAAACATACAGGAGCTTTTTCATAGGCCCGCTCCTGCGTCAAGGTTACGCTGTATCTGGGTTGCGATGTCGCTAACCAGTTCTTCTATGTCGCCCATTGAAATTTTTACGATGGGGCGCTCCACCTGATCGACCGCGCTGAAAAAGTCACGCTGCCTCTCGTTATCCCAAAGAGTGTAGGACACAATGGCGGTCAGATTATTGGAAGTCTTTTTTTCGGGGCCTTCGTTGTGGATAAGGGCGTAATCGAAATAATTTTCCCTGCTCAGGTCGGTCCCTATAATGACTTCGTGGACAATCAGGATGGTTTTGGGTATGTTTCCGCTGGAATCTGCTACCTTTACGCCCTGTTCCGGGAATTTCCCCTTGATGAAAATTCGCTGATCAAGCTTTAGGCTCTCTTCGGGCCGGCCGTCCAGCTTGCTTGAGGGCACAACCTTCAATCTGCTGTAGCGCTTTTTCAATTCGTCCGTCAGATGGTTTGCACATTCTGTCGTGATCTTGGTTTGAATACTGTCTGCGGAAATATTCAGCTTCTTGGCAAACCATGCAGAACGGATTAGTACAAAGGCCTTGTCTGCACCGACGACGGCAAGGTCGTCCCGCGGCGGAATCCTGTAAGCGGGATGGCTTTTAGTCCACTGGTAGTGCGTGCCGCAACCGAGAAGGATGCAGGCTAATACACACCAGAGGCCAAAAGTCCAAACTCCCTTGAACATTTTCATCTAGTTAATTAGCGCCCCACTTTTCGCGGTAGGCGTAAACCTTGTCGAGAATTCCTTCGGGAGCGTTAATGGCCTTGCGGTTCTCTTCGCTTTCGAGGAATGCGATGATGTCGTTGATGTTCACGATGGAGTGAGCGACGATGCCGTATTCGTCCTGTACGGTCTGGAGGGCTGACTTGCCGTTTTCCAGTTTTTCCTTGCGGTCCACCGAAATCAAGAGTCCGATGACGTTGGCGTTTTCAATCTTGGAGAGGGCCTGCATGGTCTCGTTCACGCTGGTGCCTGCGGTAATCACGTCTTCGATGATGACCACGTCGGTCTTTTCGGTGTACTTATAGCCCACCAGAGAACCGCCCTCGCCGTGGTCCTTCACTTCTTTGCGGTTGTAGGTGAAGGTGAGGTTCTGACCATAAACATCGGAGAGTTTCATGGCCGTAGCGGCACACAGGGGAATACCCTTGTAGGCAGGTCCGTAGAGGTTCTGGGCTTTGCTGTCAAAGTGCACCATGAAAGTGCTGGCGTAGTATTCGGCAAGCTTAGACAGGGACGCTCCAGTGCGGAACTCTCCGGTGTTGATGAAATACGGAGTCTCACGACCGCTCTTGGTGATAAAGTCACCGAACTTGAGGGCGCCGGATTCTACAAGAAAATGGACAAACTGATCTTTGATATTCATAGCGTTAGGTAGTAGGTTATAGGGGTTAGGTATGCGCTATGCACCAGCTCCGCTCAAAAGGGCAAGGATGTTGGCGAACACGTTCAACTTTTCAGTCAGGACCTCGATGGCGATAAGAAGTGCAAAAACCACCACGCAAAGTCCGATGTAGAAGTAGAAGGATTTCTTGAATCCCTTGACCTTCAGCTTGAAGATGAGCCAGATGATAAGGCTCAAGATGGCGCTGAAAATCCAGGCGGCGGCACCGTTCAAATCGACTATGCGGCTTACGCCGAAGGTGAGGGCAATTCCCGGCATAAAGAAGAAACAGATGCACAGCACGCAGAGCAGGGCGAAGCCCACATAGTGGGAGAATCCCCGTTCCTTCTGGACAATAATCTGGGGCTGGGTTTCGGAAACGGCAGGTTGTACCGGTTCGGCGGCAGGTGTTTCAGCGGGAGTTTCAGCAGGTGCGTCTGCAGCAGGAGCGGACGTTGTTTCAACAACCTTTTCTTCTTCGTTTTTGATTTCTTCGGACATAGCGTCTCCTAGAGTATAAAGGTGCGGCCCGCATAGACGAACACGCGGTGTTCAAGCCAGAGTTTCAGGGCGGCAGAAAGGGTCCTCTTTTCGATATCCTTGCCCAGTTCCACCAGTTCGTCAATGCTGGCCGTCTCGGGAACCCGCTGGATATCCTGACAGATGATGGGGCCCTGGTCCAGGTCTTCGGTAGCGAAGTGGGCGGTTGCGCCGATAATCTTTACACCCTTGTGCCAGGCCTGGTGGTAGGGCTTAGCCCCCTTGAAGGCGGGCAAGAACCCATGGTGGATGTTGATGATGCGGTACTTGAATTCTTCGGTAAAGGCCTCGCTCAAAATCTGCATGTAGCGGGCGAGGACCACCGTATCGGTTCTGGTCTCGGCGATGATTTCGCGGAAACGGTTTTCGGGAATGGTCTTGTCCGGATTGCTGGGAACGTAGTAGAAAGGCACGCCGAAGGTGCCGCCTACGGGCCCCAGATCGGGGTGGTTTCCAACGATACAGCTAAATTCGCAGGGCAGGTCTCCGTCACGTTGTTTGAGGAGCAAATCGTAGAGGCAGTGGTCTGTCTTGGACACGAAAATCGCTACACGTTCAATCTTGGAGGTGTCAAACAGCTTCCAGTTGAGTTTTAGGTGGCCTTCCAGGGTTTCAAGATGCTTGTAAATCTCTTGGACGTCCTCGGATTCCATCTCAAAAACGGCCCTGAGAAAAAAGGTTTCGATATCCTTGGCTGTATGTTGTTGTAAATCAATAATGTTAGCGCCCGCTTTCGCAAGGACCTGGGTAGTACCCGCAATAAGTCCCGTTTGGTCCGGACAATGAATCTGAAGAATGTACTTGTTTTTTGCCATGACCTACAATGTAGCTATTTTAGCGTGATTCTGCATAATGCTGATGCCATAAGCCTTAAAAAAAACTATGATTGTTCCTGTTTTTAACGAGGAATTTTTGTGATTCGTAAAACTATCTGTTTTTTTGTCTGTTTATCCGCCATTTGTGCCTTTGCCCTGCCCAAGTCGTGGGAATCTATTTTCAAGACCAATGAAGAAGCTAATTACGCTTCCGCAAAGATTAGCGGCAATGTTCGTTTAGGCAAGTACACCCACTATAAGAACGTGCAACCTGTATCTTTCAAGGTGGATAGCGAAGTATTCTCCTTTGCGGTTTCTGGAAATATGACCGTTCCTGCCGAAGTCATTGAAAAAGGAGATTTTTTCTCCGTTTGCAACACCACCAAGGAGGCCTGGATTTCTTATTTCGGCGATCCTGAAACCTATGGTAAAGAAGATCTTGTCGTGCACGTGGCGGGCGTAGATTTGGCTTGTGGTGATATCCTCTACGCCGTGGGGGACATAAAGATCAAGTTCTTCAACAAAAAAGCCCAGGACGAATGGAACAAGAAATACGAAAAAGGTGAAAAGTACAAGCGTGAGTTGCTGGTGAATTTCAGACGGGAAGAACAGGAACACCGTGCTACCATTCGCGACAATTCTAGCCAGTTCAAGGACCCCCGCGACGGTCAGGTTTACAGAACCATCAAGATCGAGGGCCGTGAATGGTTCGCCCAGAACGTAAATTACAACGTGCCCGGGCATTCCTGGTGCTATGAGGACAAGGACAACTACTGTGTCCGTAGTGGCCGTCTTTACGATTTAGAAGGAGCCCGCAAGGCTTGCCCCGAAGGTTGGCATCTGCCCCGCGACAGGGAATGGCAGGACATGCTGACGGGCCTCACCCAGTGCTACGATGGTGTGGATAAATGCGGTGCATTTGCAAGCAAACTGAAGGCCACTACGGGCTGGCACGGTGGTGGCGGCACAGACGAATACGGCTTTACGGTTTTCTCTTCGGGCTACCGCAAGATGATCGGTTCCAAGACGGTGCGTTACGAAGATATGGGCGAATATGCGGGTTTCTGGTCGTCCCAGAACGGCAGGAACGAAACCATTTGGCTTTGGGCCATGGGCCGCATGTCAGACCAGATGGTCCGACAGCTTGTGAACAACAAGGGCAACGCCTACTCTGTCCGCTGCATCAACGGAAACTAAACAATCGAAAAATTAGGGGTCCAGCAATTCCCCACGAATCACTTCCACCTGGTCTCCCACCAGGCTGATGATGTTCGTGGGGTTGATTTCGATAGGCCCGCAGTCCACCATCATCTCTACGGAGTGCTCGAAGGTCTTCCATATTTCGTCGGGGTCGTAAAGGTCTTCTTCGCTGAGCTTTGCCGCCGTACTCAGGATAGGCTTGTCAAAATGCTGGAACAGTTCCGTGAAGAAGGGGTGTGTTGGCATACGGATGCCGATCTCTGGACGCTTTACGTCTAGCCGCCGGGCGATGTGCGGGTCCGCAGGCAAAACAAAGGTGTAGGGCCCCGGGACTCTCGGCTTCATGATGTTGAAGGCAAAGTTATCTACGCGGGCATAGTCCGTAGCCGCCTTGATGTTTGGCACGATCAGGGCCATGAAGAATTTCTTCATAGGCTTTTTCAGAGCGTAAAGCTTGTGGATTGCCTTCGGAGATTCCGCGTTACAACCGATAGCATAACCGGATTCGGTGGGGTAGAGAACCAGACCGTCGTCTTCCAAGGCGGCAGCCGCAAGTTTAACGATTCTTGCCTGTGGATTGGCAGGATGTACTTCAAAACGCATAGACCAAATACCTTCTATTCCATCTTTTCCTTAATTTCTAACCTTCTAACCTTTGATTCCTTAAGCGGATCCTCGCCTGCGCGAGGATGACAAACTCCCAAAAAATCTTGTCTTCACCAGCCCTAAAACCTACAACCTAAAACCTATTACCTAATTCCTAGCATTGCGGAATCACCTGCGACCCTTCGAAGGCGTTCTTGTAGTGTTCAAACTGCATGGGCTTTTGGTAAGCGCGAATAGAAAGGACGTCGAAACGGCAGGGAGTGTCAAAGCCTTTTGGGGCCTTTTCCTTTTGAGTGTAGAGGTAATGGCAGGCAGTGTTCCAGATTTTGCGCTGCTTGAGGGCATTTACGCGGGCTGCGGGGTTTCCTTGTCCAGCGGTCCACACGGACTTGACCTCTACGAAAACAACAGTCTGTCCGTCTCGGGCCACAATGTCCAGCTCGCCTCCGCGGTAGGCGTAGTTTCTGTCCAGAATTTCATAACCGTTCCGCATCAGGTAGGCCGAAGCCTCCGTCTCGATAGTGTTACCCTTCTTGCGATTGACGGACTTCACCGAATTGCTCTTCACACTTTCACTTTTCATTCTTAATTCCTCAAGCGGATCCTCGTGATTCTATCGCCACAGCGTGGCTCCAGAATGACAGCGAGGATGACATTCCTCGTGCCTAGATCCTAACCCCTAATCAACCTCCATCCCCAAGAGCCGTACTTCCGAAATGGCGAAATCTTCGTTTTCGCCTTCGTAGATGTCTTCCAGATAGAACTTGAGTTCTGTGGTTTCGATGGCCTGGATGGTGGGGTACTGCATGCCCTTGATATTTTCCAGCTTGATTTTTTGCTTGAATCCGTCTGCGGTTTCTACCGTAATAGTTTTCGGCTTCTTGAAAATACGGAACCGGTCGCCAAACAGGTCGTCAACGGATTTTTGGTACCCGATGGCTATTCCCAGGTGGGTGACCAAGGTGTTTTTCTTGAAGTAAAGGCTGAGGACCGGATTCTGCGGCTTCAGGGGCATGCTATTGAGCCATGCCGTTTTCAGGTCGCCGTCACTCAGGTTGTCTAGACCGTAGTCTACGCCACCGTCATTTTCCAGGGCCTTGGTCTCGAAATTACCCACCGCTTCGTCCCACTCTAAATCTCGAAGGGTGCTTTCGGGTTTGTGAGTGAGCATCAAGAGCACCATCAAGATGATAATCAGCGGGAATATGGAAAGAGCAAGAGCCGTCAGCTTGCGGTGGATTTTTTTTGCCTTAGAAGGAATCTTTGTGGCCACTTCAGCAATGGATTCTCTGCCATGGCTTAACAAAGAAGTTTTCCGTCCTGTAATTTTGCCTGTGCTTCGGGTGTCCTTTTGCGGGAAAACCGCATCGCAGGTATCCAAAAATTCCTGCATGTCGTGGAAACGCTCGTTCAGCTTTTTCTTGAGGCACTTGAGAATCAGCTCTGCAAGCCCCTTGGGCATGTCCGGCCTGAACTGTCGCGGGTCAGGCGGTTGTTTCTGCACATGCTGAATGGCAATCTCTATGGGCTTGTTGCCGTTGAACGGGAGTTGTCCGCAGGTCATTTCAAACAAAATGATGCCCATGCTGTAGATATCGGACTGGAGGGTCACTTCTTCGCCGTGGCACTGCTCCGGAGACATATACTCGGGCGTGCCCATGGTCATGCCCGTTCTGGTAAGGCGCTGCTTTTCCATCTCCTGGATGTAAGAAATCCCGAAATCCATGATATAGACACGGTTATCGTGGGTAATCATGATGTTGGAGGGCTTCACATCCCTATGGACAATACCGCGGTTGTGGGCATACAAAAGACCGCGGGCAATCTGCTTGATAATCACCTCGATAGAAGAAAAGGGAAGCTTGCTCTGCTTCTGCAAGATGTCGGAAAGCGCCACGCCCTTCACATAGGTCATGGCAATAAAAAGCTGGTTGGCCTGCTTTCCAAAGTCGAAAATCTGGACAATGTTCATATGGTCCAGTTCTTTCATGGCCTGGGCCTCCAGATAAAACCTCTGGATTGCCTCTTCGTCAGAAGACGAGTCCAACACCTTTAGGGCCACTTCGCGACCGAGTCGTTTGTCTAGAGCTTTATAGACGTAGCCCATGCCTCCCCGTCCGAGAGTATCTATCAGGTCGTAGTTTTCGTTAAAGGGGCGAGGGAAAGTATTTGATTGATTCTCGGGACTCATTTTGCTTTTCTAAGGAGGTGTAAATTGACGAAGGTTATAATACAAAATATAATGATGAGTGTCATCAGCATTACAAAGTTCAGGCTCTCGAAAGGCCTGTCCAAAAGTAAATCCAGAAGGGCGTCCTGGTCGAACCTTGACCAAATGGCAAAGGAAAGTGCCTTTCCGATAGCCTGCATCTGGTCCAGGGGAACAAGGGCTCCGGCCAAGGCCACCTGCGGAATGATAATCAGGGGCAAGAAAGCGTTTGCCTGGCCGGGATTCTTGGAAAATGCGCTGACAAGGCAACCCATGCATACGGCAGGAATCACCGTCAGGGCAAACACAAGGGCAAGAATCGCTAAGGTCGGATGCATCGTCACCTTGAAGGAGATAAAACCGTAAATAACGAAGGTCTGCATAAAGGCCGCAACGGAGGGAATTCCCGTTTTGGCAAGCAGGTAGGGGGCGATGGACATGCCTTTTCGCAAATCGTTAGTCAAGATTTCTTTTTCCTGGACGATTTCTCGAATCGAAAGGGAAAGGGCAAACCAGTTGGCACAGAGGATTAAGGCAAAGCTTACAATCCCAAGGGGCGAATTATTGGAGAAAATCTGGGAGAAGACAAATCCGAGGATAAAGGGCTGAATAAACAGGGCAAAGAGTTTTCCCTTGTCGCGAAACCACTGCTTGAGAATCAACTGGATATGGTAGGGGAGTAGAGTCGATTTTTTATCGGTCTTGAAATAGGTTCGGTTCTTCTTTTCGCCTTCAGCTACTTCCATAGATTTTTTCGAAGATGCCCAGCGGATAAAGGAGTCGTCGTTCAATCCCGCTAAAATACTTTCAGCGCTTTTGGTATTGAAAAATCCAACAGATTCTTCTCGTGACCCATAAAACACCTGTTTTCCCTGATGGATAACCAACACCTTGTTGGCGATATTCAGGGCCTCGTAGCTGTGGGTGGTGAGAATTACCGTATGGCCCAAGAAGGCCAGCTGTTTCAGGTGGGTACACAGAATGTTTGCGTTGTAGGGGTCCAAGCCCGAAAGAGGCTCGTCCAGAACAATCAGGCCAGGAGAGCCGATAAGCTCTTGGGCCAAGGCAAGCCTTCGCATTTCACCACCGCTCAAGGTCTTTACGGGGTTGTTCTTGCGGGCGGTAAGTCCGAACAGCTCACAAATTCGGTCAGCCCGTTCCTGGAAAGATTCCTTCAGCTCCTTTTTGTCCATGGAAACTTTTGCGCCATGCAGGAGCGTTTCCATGACGGTCAAGTCCTTGTGGAGCGCCGGGTCCTGCGGCAAGAAGGCAATCCGCTTGCGGATTTCTTTATTGCGGTAATCCAGCCCGGAATAAAGGACTTCGCCTTCGGGAGACTTGGTGTATTCCCCTTTCAGCAGTTTTAGGAGCGAAGATTTTCCTTGGCCGGAGCGGCCGATAATGGCAAGAATTTCTCCTGCGGGCAGGTAGAGGTTTATGTCGGACAACAGCTCTTTTTTACCGGCATAGACATCTAGATTCCTAAGCGTCACGTCAAATCCGGACATAATCCGCTTGACCAGCAGGTCGCCAGCCTGGAACGAAAACTCGAAGTTCTCAAGACGGATGGTGTCGCCGGCATCCAGGCGGATTTCATGTCCTTTTTTACCAGCGGAATCCGTCAATTTTTTAGCAAAATGGAGCCTGCAGCCAGAATCCAAAAGTTTCGCCTTGAACGAGGTGTTCCCGTTTTCACCTTCCAGTGTAATCTCCTGGTCTTCTGAGGTCATGGTGTATGATTCCGTAGAATCAGAGGCATCCAGAAGCAGCAGGGAAAGGGCGTCGCCCCGTAAAGTCACTCTCAATCGGTGAAGCCCGATGAAGATGATGTCGCCATCTTTCAGCGGAATTTCAGAAACGTTTTCGTCGTTGACCTGGGTGACGCTATTGCTTGAAAGGTTCTTGAGATTCCATGAACCGTCGGTGAATTCTATGGTCGCATGTTCCCTGGAAACGAAAACGTCGGAAAATCGGATGTCGCAATCCTCTTTTCGTCCGATGGTAAACGGTTTTCCTTTTTCAGGTGTGACTATATGGAACATGTCGTTGGACAACCCTTTGAACGGCTACTTCAAACTGTTGATGGCAGCCTTGAAACGTTTGCAGGCACTTTCAAGGTTCTCGTCGCTGGCGGCGTACGAAAAGCGAACGCAGTTGTCGTTTCCGAATGCGGCTCCTGGCACAATGGCAAGTCCTTGGGTTTCCAAGATGTACTCGCACAAATCTACGGATCCTTTTATCGTTTTTCCATCAGGTGTTGTCCGTCCATAGACGGAATTCACGGGGGCGAACAGGTAAAATGCGCCTTCAGGAGCGCGCAACTTTTGCCCCAGGGCATTGCCAATATTTGACACCATAAAGTCCCTGCGCTTGCGGAAAACTTCTCTCATTTTGAGGGACTCTGCATTTCCCATCTCTAAAGCTCCGATGGCGGCGTACTGGGCGATGTTGCTCGGGTGGTGTGTAGCTTGCCCTTGGATTTTACCGATAATCTTTGCGATGGGGGCGGGGGAAGCGTCGTAGCCTACGCGCCAGCCGGTCATGCAGTAAGACTTGGAAAATCCGTTGATGACAATGGAACGGTCTTTCATCCCTTCAATAGAAGCGATGCTGGTAAATGCCCCTTGGTACACGAAATATTCGTAGACTTCGTCAGAAATGCAGTAAAGATCTTTATCAATAATGACCTTTGCCAAGGCATCTAACTCCTCGCGGCTATACACGGAACCGGTGGGGTTGCAGGGATTGTTCATTAATATGGCTTTGGTCTTGTCATTGCAAACTTTTTTTAGTTGTTCAGCCGTTATCTTGAAGTCGTTTTCCTGCAATCCGTCGACAAATATGGGAACGCCACCCAACCATTTCACCAGTTCTGGATAGGTAACCCAATAGGGGGCCGGGATGATTACCTCGTCGCCGGGGTTTATCAAGGCCGCAAGGGAATTAAAGACCGCATGCTTTGCGCCGCTAGTGACCGTAATCTGTTCGGGTTCATAACGGAGCCCGTTTTCCTTGGAGAGCTTTTCGCAGATTTTCTTGCGCAACTCCCAAATGCCGACGGGGGCGGTATAGCGGGTCTTTCCGCTGTCGATGGCGCTATGCGCAGCCTTGCATATAGGTTCAGGAGTGGGGAAATCAGGCTCACCGGCACCTAGACTGACCACGTTTTTGCCTTCGGCAATCATTTTCTTGGCAAGGCTGTCGATGGCAACCGTCAGGGAGGCTGCAATATTCAGGGTTCTACTGGAGAGGCTCTTGGGCATTTTCTTTTTTCTGCCTTTGCAAGATTCTGTAGTTGTCCAGAGATCCTGCAATTAACGAAAACATTGCGAATTGGGCGATTGAAATACAAATTAATCCGATAAACGAAATTTGTCCGATGCTTTTTAGGCCTGGATGCGATGAAATCAGCAAACCATAAGTTCCAATCATGGCGGCCATCTGGCTTATGGAAATAGAGAAAGCCTTGCCCTGCAAAAGGGTGAGGGCGGTTCCTTTCCTCTTTTCGTAATAGGCAGTCCACAGCTGGATAGAGCCGTCGACGCTGGCCCCAATTAAAATGGGGAAGGCAATGGTGCTGTAGACTGAAAGCTTGATTCCAAGGACGTTGATTAGGGCCAAAAGCCAGCTCATGGCGAAGAGTGAGGGGAGTATGGTAAATATGGCCCTGCTGAAGCGGTTGTAAAAGAACAGCAAGAAGAACCACACCAGAACGGATCCTAAGAAAATAGTCTTGTCTACATTAGAAAGTACCAAGTCCAAGAACTTCGCTCGCACAACGGGAACGCCTGTCATCTTGTAGGTGCTATCGTCTGAGGCAATTAAGAGGGCAAGGTCTTTTGCCAGGTGCCTGCACTCTAGTCCATTGTCCGGATCGATGTTCGAAAAGATAAAGGCAAAAGCCCCTGCATTCCCGTCAATATCGCTAAACTTTTTTCGAATGTTTTCTGGTTGATCATCCTCGTCTAAATCATATCGGTATAAAATTTCTGAAATTTTTGAGACATTTATTCTTTCGGTAGAGTCCAGTTGCTGCAAGACATCGTTGGTAAAGAAGGCTTGGATCTCTTTAAGCTTTTCTTTCTTGCGAACTTGGTTTTTGGGCGAAAATGCGCTTAAGGTGTAGACTCTTTCAATATTTGGAATTTTTCCGTTGGATTTCAGTTGCTTGAATCTCTTGTAAAGTTCATCGCCGTTGTCTTTTGACATCATGACGATGACCGGGTCATATTGAGGAAAACCGGTCTGTGCGATTAACGAATCAGCCATACGTTCTTCGCGGGGGAGTTCGGTCTGCCTAAAATCATAAAGGAATTTAAGGTTTACTCCGCCGTAAATCAATGCGGCGAGACTTAATACGGAAAGAACGGCTATAATGATTCCGTTGGTTCTGTAAGAAAGGAGCGTAATTTTGAACACTCTCTGGAAACGGAAGCTGTTGACGGAGAAGGCTTTTTTGCGCTGAAACAGGTACAGGAGAGATGTGGAGATAAGTATGGTGAAAATCCAGTTTAGAACGCTGCCTATGGAACCGAGGATACCGAGTTCACGTATCCCTTCCACAGGCACGATAATCATGCAGGCGAAAAACGAAGCCATGATTCCGGCGGAAACCGCTGTAGATGGACCAATCCCCAGAACGGCGCTCTCAATGCAAAGCTTGGGACTCAAATTCCGGGATCGTTCAATAAAGTAACGGTTCAGTACATGGGTAATAACCTGACAGGCTTGTCCGGGTAAAACCAGGGCAAGCAGCAGGGTGAATACGTTAATGCGTCCATACAGCAGCCAGGCCAGGGCCAGGGTGTAAAGGATCGGGAGCCCCACGGGAATCGCCGATACCAGTATTAGCTGGGGCTGCTTGTAGAAATGGATAATGAAAAGCAACAAGATGAACAGGGCGGTGATTTTGCCTGCAAATTTTGCCTCGGGGAGTAGCGTCCGCCCCGTCTGGATGGTGTCGTAGACTTTTCCGGTGTAATAGACGTTTATGGAACCATATTCAGGATTATCCTTGAAGAATGACTTGACTTTGCCGAGCAGGTCCCGGTTGGCCTGTAAGTCGGAAAGGGAATTTTTAGGGTAGATATCGACAACACGAATTTTCCCGTCACTGCTGGCATGGGTTCTGGAAAGAATGGCAAAATACTTACTTTCCAGATCAGTAAAATCAAGAATGGCCTGGTTGGTCTTGTTGTCATTTGAATCGACTGAAGTCTGTGACTCGTCGGACATGTCCACATAGAGCGGATTGTGTGCTAAGGTGATTTTTTCTTGCAAATGCCGGATTCTATTGGCGACCGTATCTAGGTCACTTTCTTCAATGTACAGAAGGCTATGTTTCTTGTAGAATTCAATATCTGTTTCAAATTCGACAAAGTGAATGGTAGAATCTACGGAAAGGTATCGATATAGGTCGTGTGCAGCCTTATAGTTCAGTGCACTATCGTTAGATTGCATAACGACAGTCAAGCTACCAAGAGCCCCAAATTTTTGCTCAATTTCCTGGTAATAAAGAGACGAGCTCCCCTGTGAGGTCAGGGCATCCTGTAACTGCAATTCCCACCGCAGGTTTTGAACGGGATAGATAGACAGTCCTGCAAGAACCAAAGAAAAAAACAATATGACTATTGGATATTGAGTTGTTCTTTTGATGATTTTTGTAGCTAGTGAAAACATCGGTTGAAATATAATTATATTGTCATCCAGCATGAACTTAGGTCCTGAAAATAAGGGGCATAACTCAAGAAATAAACAAGGACTTGTCAAGTCTTTGTTTGTTTTGCTTGCAATCTTCTTTTTATTTAATCCCTCCTGTGCTAAAGAAACAGAAATAGCTAATGAAGAACCAAACAACGATTCTGGAATGCTTCAGATTTTTTTATGGCCTTTTAATCATGTCGTTCAACCCGTTTTAAATGCTGCAGTTTATCCTTTTGCAAAACCTGTGCAATATGCATTTGGTAATGGTTTAATGGAAAAAACGGTTGATATAATTACTTTTGGCCCACAAAAAAATATAATGGTTTATCCAATTGTCAATTTAAAACCTGGAACTGAAGCTCAATTGGGATTCTCCTATAGGCATAGAGGTATTTTCTTTAATCGGGATTATCTTGTTTACCAAATGAGCTATTATGCCAATGGAGATCTTTATTTATCAACAAGATATTCAAAGCAACAGTTGTTTGGGCTTCCTCTTTTTGGGGCTTTCAGATATAATCAGTATTGGGATAGCAACGATACTTTTATTATTCCTGGTACAAAGCAAGATTTTGTCCAACCTGATTCGTCAATTATTTTGGAATGGAGACTGGGAGCGCCATTGGTAGAATCAAGAAAATTAAATATTGAATTGACTTTTAAACAAAAATTCATTGACGCAAATCCACCAACAAGCACCAAAGATAGCCTTTTAGATAACGAAGTTTTTCCTATTGCTGATAGAGGACTTTATCAGAATTCTGTCCAGTTCCCTTTTAGCGTAGCTTTTGTTTACGATGATTTAGATTATTCTTATGCGCCATCAAGCGGAACAAGGTTTATTTTGTCTGGAGATTATGTTCATATTCATAATTATGAAGGGGTTCGTTATAGTAGCCTATATTCAGATAAAACAGGTGGAGTAGAGGTAAGTCACAAAAATCATGATTATATTTCGAATACCATTGTTTTGCAGCATTATTTCTATCTAGGACGTGCACCACAATACATCTTGTCATTAACAGAGGCTAGAAAAAATCGAAAATTTTACACGGATTTTTCTTTAGAAGATGCTTTACGCGTGTGGAAACCTGAAAACTTGCGCGAAACATTGTTTGAACGTCGAGTTATTGCAATGCAGTTTCGTATGGAAAATATGTGGGAAATGGAAAAGGGCGGAGCACCTTTTAATGCTTTTTCAAGGTTAAACACACGATACCCATTGCGAGGCTATAGTGGCGCTTGGGCTGCTTATCATTTGATGGGATTGAGCACAGAATATCGTTGGCCTATTGATAGATTTGTTGATGGCGTTGTATTTGACGAATATGGATTACATGCTCCACAAATCAACGATTGGTCTTTTGATCGATTCTATAATTCCTGGGGATTCGGCATTCGTGTAAGAATGCCAAATCTCTATTTGTTTCGAGCACAGCTGGGTTTCCATGGCCTGCATGGAGTCAACTTGATTTTGACCATTGCTCCGGAATACAAATAAAATCCCTGTAATCCACTTTCTTGCCGTCCAGAATGGCTTCAACGAGAGTGCTCCCACGGTAGGTGAGCTTCAGCGAAAAGAATGGAACATCCTGGTTTAACAGAGAAAGGAAAATCATGTCCCCGTCCCAGTGGGGGAGCTTGATTACATCTTCTTTCAATACCCACTCCAGCACGCCCTCGTCGCAGTCCTTTACCGTTCCGCTGAATTCTTTGGACGTGAACAGGTGCATAAACTCAGTCTCGTTCATCCCGTCTGAAATGAAAGTGACAATGCCCCTGTATTTGGGGACGATGGTCAAGCCTGTTTCTTCGCGGGCTTCGCGAACGATACAGTCTTCGGGAGATTCGTTTTCTTCGAATTTCCCGCCGATACCAATCCACTTGTCCTTGTTGATATCGTTCTTTTTCTTGATGCGATGGAGCAGCAGGTATTTGCCGTCCTGCTCGATATAACAAAGGGATGTGTTGATCACTTGGAAGCCTTCCAGATCGAAATCAGGCTCTTGTTCTTGCGGGTAGCAAGCCAGAGGGTAGGCCAAATCAAAATCAGGTCACGAATAAGGCTGGTCCAGGTTTCCGTCTTGTCGGCAGCCCCTTCGATTTCAAAGCAACCGCAGGTTATGCCCAGGTCGTGGTACAAAGCCCAGCTGAGGGCGATGATAAAGCTTACGAACATCCAGAATATGGCCAGGGCCGATTCACGCACAAAGGGCGAAACAATCATGGCGAGTCCAAACCACAGTTCAAATTGCGGATAGACGAGGGCAAAGAAATTGTTCAGGAATTCCAGGTGGAGGGCCGGGAAAAACTGGTACTGTGCCACAAGAACGGCAAATTCGTGTGGGTTCTGGATCTTGAAAATGGAGGCGAATATGAACATTCCGCCAATGCCGATACGGCAAAGAGTTTCCAAGGCCCGGATGGCGAAATCCTTCTGAATCTTGAAAGCAGGCACAATCAAGGCTCCGCCGATTACCAAAGCACAAAGCCCAACCTGGATATTGTAACGGTAAGCCTTGGGCCACAGGTCAATAAGCCATTCCTGGTCGGTAAAGGTCAATATAGATTCTGGAAAACTGATTTCGGCAACACATACGGACACAAAGAAGGTGGCCACAAGCATCAAGATGCCAGAAACAATGGAACGCTTTCGATTCTGAGGCTGAAAACAATCAATCATTTTTCGCCTCCCTCTAGAGAATATCCGCCGGTTTTTCCAGAATTTCCTGGGAGCCAATCCAGCTGACCGACTTGGCGTCATCTACGCGGATGTTGTTCACCACCGCCAGGGCGATGGAAAACAGGGCAATACCAAGGAGAACAATCCAATTCAAGGATTTCAGGTAATTTTTACAGAAAAGGAAGATCTTGTTTTCTTTAATGCTCATGGAGAGCAATATACAAAAAAAGAACCTGCCATTTAGCGGGCTCTCTTTCGTCTTTCGTCTGTAGCCCGCTGTAGGCGGGCGTTCTTTCGTCTAACTAGTGCACTCCGTTGCCGTCGGCCACGTCGCAGGTCACGGGCTTGCCATTCACTTCGAGCGCGAGGGCGTCGCAGAACACGGCGCCACCCTTCACGGAGAGCGCAATCTTCTCGAAGTCCTTCACCTTCAGTTCACGCGGTTCGCTGGGTGCTACACCCTTGAACAGGGCGCGGTCACCCGGCTTAGCGTCTTCGGGTACGGAGACGAGCCTGCAGGTGTGAGCCTCGTTGTCGAGGTCGCCTGCAAAGAGCATACCCTGGCTCATGATTCCGCGAAGAGCGCTGGGCTTCAGGTTCGCGAATAGCAAAATCTTCCTGTCCTTCAGTTCCTCGGCCTTGTAGCTGTTCTTGAGGCCGCTGCAAATGGTGCGGAGTTCGCCTTCGCCAGCGTCCACCTTGAGCACGTAGAGGCTTGTAGCATCCGGATGGTCGGCCACTTCCTTAATCTGGGCCACGCGCATGTCCATGGCGGCAGGCACGTCGGCTGCCATCAGGGGCTTGTTCTGCTTGGGCTTCGGCTGGGCTTCCTGCTTCTTGACTTCTTCCTCGATGCGCGGGAAGAGCGGCTTGCCTTCGCCGAACGTTTCGCCACCCTTGAGGATACCCCAGGCGAGGTCGTCGGCGCTCTGGAACTTGGAACCAATCATGGCGAGGCCTTCTTCTGCCTTGCCCGGAATCACCGGCCACAAGAGGCAGAGCGAGAGGCGCACGGCTTCGGCGGAAACGTAAAGAACGGTGGCGAGTTCGTCTTTCTTGGTTTCGTCCTTGGCGAGCTTCCACGGAGCCTTGACTTCGAGGTAGCGGTTGATGCTACGCACGAGCTGCATGATGGTTTCGATGGACTGGGAGAGGCGAGCCTGCGGCAGGCCTTCCTTGATTTCGGCAATCACCTTGTTCGCGAGGTCTATGACTTCCTTCTCGGCATCGCCGATGGAGGTCGCTGCGGGGAGCTTGCCTTCAAAATTGTTGAGCACCAGGCGGTGCACGCGGTTCAGCACGTTACCCAGATCGTTGGCGAGGTCGCTGTTGATGCGGCGCACGAAGGCATCGTGGGTGAAGTTCGCGTCCTGGCCCACCACCATTTCGCGGGCGAGGAAGTAGCGGAACGCGTCGATGCCGTACTTTTCCATGTAGTCCATGGGGTTCACCACGTTGCCTGCGGACTTGCTCATCTTTTCGCCGCCGTTCACAAGCCACCAGCCGTGGGCCAAGATGTGCTGCGGGAGCGGAATGTCGAGAGCCATGAGCATCGTCGGCCAGTACACGCTGTGGGTGGTCAAAATGTCCTTACCGATGAGGT
>CAMHDS010000029.1 GCA_946183925.1 uncultured Fibrobacter sp.
TACAGGAGCACGTCCATCTGGCCCTTGATGGGGAACATCTCGATTTTCGGGTCCAGAAGTCCGGTTGGTCTGTTAATTTGTTCGGTAACAATGCCGCCTGTCTTGGTAAGTTCGTAATCGCCGGGGGTGGCGCTCACGAATAACACCTGCTTCGGGTACATGTACTCGAATTCGGCAAAGTTCATCGGGCGGTTGTCCAGCGCACAGGGGAGCCGGAACCCGTACTGCACCAGCGTTGTCTTGCGGGATTTGTCGCCTTCGGCCATGCCGCCCACCTGCGGAATACTCACGTGGGATTCGTCCACCATCAAGAGCCAGTCGTCGCCGAAGTAGTCGATGAGCGTAAACGGGCGCGTACCCGGGGCGCGGTTCTCGATAATGCGGGAGTAGTTCTCGATGCCGCTGCACATGCCGGTTTCGCGGATCATTTCCATGTCGTAGCGGGTGCGGCTGCTGAGTCGGGCCGATTCCAGCACCTTGCCCTCCTTGTCCAGTTCCGCGAGGCGTTCGGTGAGTTCCACTTGCATGCGCTGCAAGATTCCCGCGCGGCCTTCTTCCTTGGTCACAAAGTGCTTTGCCGGAGCGATGGTCATCTCGTCCATTTCCTGCGTGACTTCGCCGGTAATGATGTTGAAGCGAACGAGCCTGTCTACTTCGTCTCCGAAAAGTTCGATGCGGAGGCCTTCCTCGTCATAGCTCGGGTGAATCTCGATGACGTCGCCGTGCACGCGGAAAGAACCGCGTTCCAGGCTGAAATCGTTTCTCGTGTATTGAATTCGCACCAGGTCGTGGAGAATCTTGTCCCGGTCGTAAACGTCGCCCTTCTTGATACGCACCATCAAGTCGAAATATTCGCTCGGGCTTCCCAAACCGTAGATGCAGCTTACGGAGGCGACGATAATCACGTCCCTGCGGGTCAATAGATTCGCGGTGGCGCGCAGGCGGAGCTTGTCAATTTCGTCGTTGATGCTCGCGTCTTTCTCGATGAAGGTGTCTGTGTGCGGGATGTACGCTTCGGGCTGAAAATAGTCGTAATAGCTCACGAAATATTCCACCGCATTGTGGGGGAAAAACGCCTTGAATTCCTGATAGAGCTGGGCCGCTAGCGTCTTGTTGTGGGTGAGGATCAGTGTCGGCTTGCCCACGTTCTTGATGACGTTCGCCATCGTGAAAGTCTTGCCGGAACCCGTCACGCCAAGCAGCGTTTGGAACTGTTCTCCGTTCTTGAAACCAGTCGTCAATTCCTCGATGGCTTTCGGCTGGTCGCCTGCCGCTCCGTAAGGGCTCACCAGCTCAAAGTTCGCGCGGGTGGGCGACTGGAACTGTTTCAACTTTCCGGGTAGGCTCTGCTCGGGCGGTAGCGGTTTCGCTATCGGTTTCGCATACGGGTCCGGGGTAATTGTCTTGCGTGCGCGGGCCATGGGATTAGGATCTAGGGGTTAGGATTTAGGGGCTAGTTTCTGGCTTGTATTCACTAGATCCTAGCTCCTACCCCCTATCCCCTAAAAAATAGTAAATTTTCACTATGGATCACGAGTACAGCATTTCGGGTAGGCTTTGGGTGGATAACGCCGATTCGGTCCTGTTGAACCAGGATTGTCGGGAATACACTTTTGGTGACATTGTGTTCCTGCTTTTGGCAACCTCAGCCAAAGAAATCCAAATAACACTCAAGGACAAATTCAAGGCAGTGTCAATTTCTGACGATAAAATTGCCGCGTGCTGTGCCGAACTGTCCCGCAAGTTCGTATGCCGTGTCCGCATAGAAAAACTTCACGAAGAATACGGCAACGCCAACGTGTTCAACGGCGGGTCGGACTACGAGGTGGTCTGCGCCGACAGGTTTGTCTGTGAATGCCTAAACGGCAAAGAAATTAGCCGCAGTCGAACCCAGATATAAAGACCGAATCGTTCAATTTGGCTTAAAAACGCCAAATAAAATAGTGAAAACAAGTTACAATCCTCAAAAAAGTGTATTTTTCAAGGGTGAAAAGTACCATTTTGAGGTATCAATGAACAAATTGATAGTTTTGACTTATGTCCTGCGTGGCTTGGGCTTTGTGCTGGTGATTTTGAGCCTTTTTGGCCATAGCGTTTTGTTGAACCTTTTCCCGGGGTTAGAAGGAACCTCCATCAACCCCTTCTTCTATTCGGGCCTGGCGGTGTACCTTGTTGGCGCCACTATCTACTTCTTTGTGAACAAGAAGATTCGTGCCGACAAGCGCCGTCGCGAAATAGAAGAGACCGAAAGCCGGATTTTTGGAAAGAAAGACGACCAAGAGTAATTTATGATTCAGATTGAGCATTTGCACAAGACCTACAGGAGCGGTTTCTTGATGAAACCGAAACTGGCGCTGAAGGATGTGAGCCTTCATGTGGAACCGGGTCAGATTTACGGTTTTATCGGCCCCAACGGGGCGGGCAAGTCCACCACCATCAAGGTGCTGACGGGCCTTTTGAATTTTGATTCCGGCAAGGTGCTGGTAAACGGCATCAGCCCCCGCGATGTCAAGAGCCGCCGTTTTATCGGATATTCTCCGGAACAGCCCTACTTTTACGACTACCTTACGGGTCGCGAACTACTCCAGTTCTACGGCAAACTGGTGGGGCTAGAAGGGAACCTTCTGAACGAACGCATCACCTGGGCGTTGCAGTTGCTTCACGCCGACAAGGACTGGATTGACCGCCGCCTGCGTTCGTACTCCAAGGGCATGATGCAGCGAGTGGGAATTGCCCAGGCCATTCTCGGCAAGCCCAAGCTGTTGATTCTGGACGAACCTATGAGCGGGCTTGACCCCATGGGCCGCCGCGATGTTCGCGAGGCCATTCTGGAACTGAACCGGGACGGCGTTACCATCTTCTATTCTAGCCACCTTCTGAGTGACGTGGAATCCATCAGTCACCGGGTGGCCATGATTGTGGATGGCCGCATCGTTCGTGAAGGAACCGTCGATGAGATTACGGATTCCTGCGGTATCGAATACCACGTGCGGACCCGCACCGCTATTGCGGCTAAGGACTTGCCTGAGGGCGTTACGCTGGCAGGGCACCCCCAGGAGGTTATCTGTGCCGACGATGCCGCCCGTGACCGGCTGCTCCGTTACTGCCTGGACAACGGCATTGCGGTAGAAAAGATGGACCACAAGCGTCCGAGCCTAGAAGACATTTTGACCGAGGAGATTGCCCGTGCAGACGCTTAAGCATATCGGCATAATAGCCCTCAATACCTTCCGTGAATCTATTCGTGACAAGATTCTCTACAATATCGGTCTTTTGGCCGTGGGCCTTGCTCTGTTCAGCATTGTGCTGGGTGAATGGTCCGTATTCGACCGCGCCTATGTCATCAAGTCCACCACCCTTTCGGTGATGAGCCTTTCGGGTCTTTTGATTTCTATTTTCGTAGGCATCAGCCTGGTGCAAAAAGAAATCCAGAGGCGGACGGTTCTCACCTTGTTGTCCAAGCCCATCAGTCGCGCCACCTTCATTGTGGGCAAGTACCTTGGGCTTTTGGCGGTGGTGGCCGTCCACTTGGTGCTTCTCACTTGCATCTACTACTCCATCTTGTTCCTCACGAATTCAGAACCTACGGTGAGCCTGCTGACGGCGATATACCTGATTTTCTGGGAACTGGCGGTGGTGATTGCGGTGGCGCTTCTGTTCAGCAGTTTCAGCTCTACTATCCTGAGCGCCCTGTTCACCTTGGGGTTTTACTTTGCAGGCCACTTGAGCAACCAGCTCTTGGAGCAAATCCGTTTTGCTAGCCGCATGGGCGAGATGGGAGATACTTCTACGGCACTGCTGGAAAAGCTCGCCGTGGTGATTCATGCCGTGTTCCCGGGGCTGTACCGTTACAACGTGACCAGCTATGTCGTTCACGGGTTAGCTTTGCCGGACATGTATCTTTTCTGGAATACGGTTTACGCAATCGGTTATGTTGGTGTTTTCTTGGCCATCGCTAGTTGGTGGTTCAGCCGGAGGGATTTCCTATGAGAAATCAGTATATGGCACAGGTCCTCGTCCACAACAAGGTGGTCACGGAGGATCAGGTCAAGGCCCATTGGGGCGAAATTACGGAATCTATGGACATTGGCCAGGTTCTGGTCAAGGCGGGTATTTTACAGCAGACCATGTATGCGAAGGTCCTTGCCTTTGTGCAGAACCTGGAAGCAAAGCATGCTGCCGCTAACGCTGCGGCCCAACCTGCACAGGCTGCACCTGCTGCCCCTGCCCCGAAGCCTGCCCCTGCTGCCGCTCCTGCTCCCAAGCCCGCTCCTGTAGAGGCAAAGCCCGCCGTGGCCGAACCTGTAGATGACGAACCCGCCTTGCAAATCGAGGGCAACAACATTTATGGTGAATCTTCTTCGTCCAATATGGTGGTGGAAAAGGTTTCCGGTCTGGAAACTACAAGTATCTCGACCATCGCCCTTGCCGAGGAATTAGGCGAAGATTCGGCCGAAGAAGGCGAGCAGGAACTGCCCCGCCAGTTTGCCCTTTCTTCTGGAGAGGGAACGGCGGTAGAAGCGCCCCAGACGCTGCTCCCCATTATGTCACTGAAGAAGATGATTGCATTTGCCCGCCAGTACGGTGCTACGGACATCTACCTTTATTCCAACCGTCAGGTGGTCATGCGTCAATCCGGAGCGCTTTTCCCGGCTACCGAACAGGTGGTGGACAAAACTCGCATCTCTGAACTTTTGGCCGAAGCATCGGAAGGATTTGCCGACGATTACCAGGTGGTGGCGGGCAGGAATTTCAGCAAGACCATCGCCCTTTCCGGCGTGGGACGTGCCCGTATTTCCGTAACCTGGAACGGGGTTGTTCCTAGCGTGTCTATTCGAGTGATTCCTACGGAAGCGGCGGCTCTGGATTCGTTGAACCTGCCGCCTTTCTGTACTCAATTCGCCGACTTGAACAGTGGCCTTGTGCTGGTGGCGGGGCCTTCGGCTAGCGGTCGTACCACTACGGTAAACGCCTTTGCCGAAACCATTGCTGCAAACCGTCCATGCTACATCCAGACCATCGAACGGCCCATCGAAAGAATATTGCAGGCGGGCAGTGGCGCCCTGGTGCAAAAAGAGGTGGGTCTCCATGTCCGTACAGGGCTAGACGGTATCGCTCTTGCCATGCGTGACGGTGCCGACGTGATTTGCTTTGACCATCTGGAAAACGTGGACGAACTGAACCTGCTTTTGCAGGCCGCCAATTCCGGCGCTCTGGTGTTTGCCGTGACCCGCGGGAACAACATCCACGCCCTGCTTTCAAGACTCCTGGTTTCTGTTCCCGAAAGTGGACGGTCTTCTTTGGCTAGTTCCCTGGCCGACCAGCTGAAGGGCGTTATCGTGCAGCACCTGGTTCCTGTGGTGGACAACCAGGGGCTGGTTCTTGCCGCCGAAGCGGTGCGTGTGACGCCTACCATTGCGGGTATGATCCGCAAGGGAGACCTGTCCCAGCTGAATGCCGCTATCAGTAGCCAGCGGGATCAAGGCATTACTCTGGACGATTCCCTGCAGAAATGCGTGGAAGCGGGTTACATCGACGGTGTAGAGGCCTGGAAACGGGCAAACGATATTAGACGCTTTGCGGCGTATCATCCTGCAGGCGGGGAGGCATAAAGATGGCTGCAGAAATTGAATCTCTTTTGGAATATGCCGTCAATACCGGCAGTAGCGAATTGATTATAACTGAAGGGGCTGCCCCTGCAATCCGCTTGGCAGGGCAGGTCTGCGCCGTTCCCGACGCTCCGGTCATTCCCTTTGGTTCCTTGGCTGAATTTTTGGGCTCCCTGGAAGGGGAATCCGGTTCCATAATTGGTGGACCCTGGCAGGGCATGCGCTGGCGTGTGCGGTATTTTCGTGAAGCTCTCGGCAACGGGGCCGTGTTCCGCCCGCTTTTAAACGAATGCCCGGAATTTAATGCTCTCGGTGTCCCTCCTGCTGTAGAAAATATGCTGGGGTTCAGTTCGGGCCTGGTGCTTTTTGCAGGTCCGGCATGCTCCGGCAAGACCACCAGCGCCACGGCCTACGTGGGAGCCCTTTGCGAGTCTAGAATTTTAAGGGCTTGCTTTTTGGATAAGGCCCAGGAACTCCCTGTAAAGCAAGGTAGCAGCCTCGTTCTCGAAGATTCCGTGGGTGGCGTAGCCGAAAAAGTGGATCAGGCTATTCGCAGTGGCGTGGATCTTTTGTGGATGGGTGATTTTGACCCCAGTTTTCTCTTGCCCATGCTTCAGGCCGCCGAGGCAGGAGCCCTGGTGGTGTGTAACGTGACCGCCGGCAATTCCGCCGGTGCCCTGGACGCCCTTGTGGCGGCCGCCAAGCCCGAAGACAAGGCCTTGGTCCGGACCATGCTTTCTGCTGCGTTGAAGGCTGTGGTGGTGCAGCGCTTGCTTCCGGGAGCTACCGAGGGCTCTGGTGCCGTTGCCGCCTGGGAAGTACTTTTCAATTCCCAGAATGTGGCCATGTGTATCCGCACGGGGGATCATTTCAAGCTGCCGTCGGTCATTGCGGCTTCGGCTTCCGAAGGCATGATGCTGATGGACGACAGCCTGGCTGAACTGGTGCGCTCCGGCTATGTGGCTCAAGAGGTAGCGGCAAAGTATGTGGCCAATCCCGCAAGGTTTGCCTAGGCGTTTCTTGCCGAAAGTGGCGGCCTTTTTGTTGGCCGCCTTTTCCTTGTTGCCTGCGGAACCTGCCGACACCCTTTTGTCGCGGATGACCGTTGTTCAGGATTCCATGACGGAGAACCCTGCGGATAGCCTTGCACTCTCTACCTCCGAACATCAAGCGGATCCTCGCCTTCGCGAGGATGACGTTTCTCAAGCCTCTAACACCGACAGTGGGGGCGTTGCGGGGGTGTCCCCCGCAGAGGGGGTAGCGGACGCTGCAGGGGGATCCCCGACCGAGTCGGGGACGACATGCGGCGGGAGCGAGGGGGAGGCTTCCCCCGACACCTCGTGGAAATGCGAGACCATAGATTTGTCGACAGGCGAAGCCGTTCCTTCCGATTCAGGCAATCCGAATTCCGAAATCCGAAATCTGAATTCAGGTCCCAAGAAATCCGTCCTCTACCTCAGCGGCGGCGAGCGTTCCCCCTGGTTCCACCTGGGCGTGCTCTATGCCATCGAAACCTACAAGGTCCGTATCGATTCCGTGGTAGGTACGTCGTGGGGCGCTTTTGTGGGTTACCTCTGGACTCATGGCATGACGCTAGACGATATCCAGCGAGTGCTGCTGGATCCGTACCTGCAGGGCTACGTGGGCCATAACATGTTCGACGACCTGTACAATAAAAAGCAGGAGCAGGCCAGGTGGCCCATTTCTCCCGACGGCGTGCCGAGCCTGCGCTACCGTTATGCGTTGCAGCCGGATTCGTCCATGACCTTGCGGAAAATTCCCAAGTCCTTTGAACCGGATACTTCCGCCCACAGGTATGCCCTTGCAAAGCTCCGCTTTCAAGAAGCCATGAACCGAGTACCTCGCGGGGCGGTGATTCCCTTTACGGTGCTTGGCTGTAACGGCGAACAATGGAATACTTCGGAGTATGTGTTCAAGAGTTTGCCGTTGATTGAAAACTACAACTCCGGAGAACTGTGTCCGGGGCTTGCGGTGCCCTATGAAGATGTTTACGACCAGGTTCCCATTATTTCGGTAGGCATCCCCCGGGTGGCTCTTGCTTCCGTGTCGTCCTGGAATTCTCCCTGGCAGCGTATCCTTTTTGAAAAGCCATTGCAGAATTTGTCTTATCAGGAGTCGGGGGTGGTGCTCCGCGCCCATTACGCTACGGATTCTGCTTATACGGCATGGATTCAGGCGGGGTTCTCTGCCTTGGAACGCCACGCTACGGAACTGATGCCTTTCAGGAACGATTCGCTGGACTATACCACCTTAAAGAAGGTGGCTACGCCCTGGTTCAAGTTTAAACCGTCATTCGATAGTCTGTCTGCAGAAACTCATTCCACCATCAAGTCCTATTGGAATGAAAGCGATACTGGAATGGTGGCGCCTGAAAATTTCTTGAAAGAAATCTCCAAGGAGCCTGCCTATGATTCCGTTTCCTTTGACATGTTGTCTACGGGCAATATACTGATTGGAGCGAAGGTGTCGCCTACAGTGGATGTTTCTTTGGGTGGGTTTGGTTCTAGTGCTATCGGGCCACACGCCTATGGCGATATGACGCTCTCCTTCGTGAACCAGATGGATATCGCCCTCGGGGTTTCGGGATTTGTGGGCCCCAGGTCATACGGCATAAGCCCCAAGCTGGAAATTTCTCGCCTGTGGAACAGGGATTGGACGGTTGGGCTACGGTACGATTGGCAGACCTTGCGGCCTTTTGAATCTTACTTGGAAGACAATGCGTATTTCACCACACCTCGGGGCGAGAAACGCAGCGACTTCAATATGTGGGTGGATTACCACCTGACGGTCAACCAGGTGGCGTCGCTTACGTTCTTGTTGGGGGACCGGACCATTGATTTTGCAAAGGTGTACCGGATGGATGATTTGGAGACATGGCCAGTTTCTCCGGCTCTTCAGTACCGCTATGCCGAAGGCGATACCGATCCGTTCTTCTCCCATAGTGGACAGTCCTTGTTCCTGGAATGGGGGCTCCAGTCCGTGCGTTACAAGATTGACATTGCAGACCTGATTCCCATATACCACAAGCTTTCTCTGAAAATATACGCCAGCCGCTCGCCTGCATCTTTCTTGACGCTGGGGCTTTTCCTGGGCGGCGGCCTGGATACGTTCCACGACGAAGGACACGGCTATGTCTATCCCAAGTCGACGGGTGTCAAACCGATGGACAACTTTTACCGTCAGCGTGTTGCGGCCACGCCCTGGACCGGGGAATGGTACAATCCGGAACTGCTGAGCCATCACTATGGACTTGCCCGCGTAAACCTCGGGCTCCACAAGGGAATATTCGGCATGTGGGTGTTTGGCGCCTACGTGCGGGACTTCGAAGAAAATCCAACGGCGCACCTCGGGGCCGACAAGTTTATTCTGGAACCGACGCTTCGTTTTGCGTATAAGTCCATCTCTGTTTCTGCGGGAATGTCCCACCTAGTGGATCGCGAAACTCTCGACGAGCTGGGTGACGTGATGGACTACACCTTCTTTGTCCGCGTCGGGAATTATAGTTTCTAGGGGTTAGGATCTAGGATCTAGGATCTAGGGGCTAGGGGCTAGGGGCTAGGGGCTAGGGGTATGAGGTCGCTTCGCTTTGAGGAGTGAGGTCGGGCCTGCGGCCCTTTGGGGTATGAGATGCGAGTGGCTAGTGCCTCACACCTCACAACTCACAACTCACAACTCACAACTCACAACTCATTCCCCTCTATTCTTCGCAGCTACGTCCTTGAACTTGTTGTGGTCGGTAAGCGTATTGCTGAAAAAGTGGGTGCCCGAACCGTCGTCTTTTGCAACAAAGTAAAGTGCCTTGGTGTCGGCGGGGAACAGTGCTGCTTCGATGGCCTTGCGTCCTGGGTTCGAAATGGGCCCTGGCATCAGGCCTTTGAACTTGCGGGTGTTGTAGGGGCTGTCACTGTTGAGCTGGCTCTTGTAGATGGGCCCGGTCAAGTTCCTGAAGATGAACCGCACTGTGGGGTCGGCCCCCAGGGGCATGCCAATTTCAAGCCTGTTGTGGAACACGCCAGCAATCAAGAACCGCTCGTCGGGTTTGCCAGTTTCTTCTTCCACCACGCTTGCAAGGGTAAGCACCTTGTGCCAATTGCCGAGGGTTGCCCATTTGGAGTTTGGCTTGCCTTTCATCTCGTCCCGAAGCTTCAGGTTCGCTGCTACCATCTGCCTGATGATAGTCTCTTCGTCGGCATCGATGGCGAAGGGGTAGGTGTCGGGCAGCAGGTAGCCTTCTAGGGAACTTGCGTCTACGCCCAGGGACTGGGCGAACTTCGGGTCTTGGATCAATTTGTTCCAGCGGTCCTCGTTCAAATCGGGGAACGCCTTTTTCAGGTAGGCGGGGATTTCCCAGCTGGCCCGACCTTCGGGGATGGTCACCTTGCGTACGGCGTTCTTGCCGCTTGCGAGCAGGGCAAAAATCTGTTCCAGGGTCTGCCGCGGCGGTATCTCGTACCAGCCCGCCTTGAGGTTCGGCTTGTCCATTTTGTTCCGGACCTTGAACGCCAGTCCGTCCTTCCAGACACCTTTTTCCTGTAAAATTTGAGATACTTTGGCCGCCGAGCTGCCCTTGGGAATCTCCAAAAGCACAGTTTCTTGGTTGTCGGATACCGCGTTTATGCGTTTTTTACCTTGAAAAACGGCAAAAATCGCCAGAATGGCCAGCAAAAGCACTAAAATGGTAAAAATCTTCTTCATAGCGTAAAAATTTAAAAGAAAATCTCCCAAATTGCCAAAATAAAAGGTATATTCCTACTGCATAGTTGTATATTTTACCATGTTTATTGAGGAATAACATGAAAAAGGTTTTATTTGTTGCTCTTTCCCTGATGGTGGCCGCTGCTTTTGCAGCCCCGAACAAAGTGAAGTCCAAGTTGGGCGATATTGACTTGACCAAGGAAAAGGGCGGTGGATCTGTGGTTTGCACCGCAGGCTTTAACGACGAACTTACCATCGTCAAGGACGGTGACACCGAAGTGCTGGTCAAGGGTAACTGCGGCCAGGGCTGGGTGGCCAAGTCTAAGGTGGAATACGTTGCTCAGGCAGCTGGCGACAAGTCCATGAAGTTGGAAGGCGTGGACGTGGTCGGCTGGCTCGATAACCCCAGCGCCGTGTTCGTGTTGGAAAACGATGACATCGACTTCGACGGTGTGAACATCGACCGTGACTTCAAGGAATACCTGCAGCACACGATGGACCGCGAACAGATGGAAATGCACAACAACGAAAACTAAGTTGTCTGTGTAGCTATTTCAAACTCCCCGGCCTTGCACCGGGGGTTTTTTATTGTCTCCCCGGTCATGTTTGTGTCCTCGCTTTTCCTATGTCGCCCCGGACATGGTGCCGGGGTCGCCTGTTTACACTATATGGCAGACGGTTTCCATAAATTGACTTGGAAAAAACACCGCTGGATTTTATCTTTACCTCGATAGAACAACAGAGGATTCCTTTATGAAAAAACTCGCAATTCTTTTGGCTTTAGCGATGGCTGGTCTTTCGTTTGCCGCCGATATAATCCAGCCAACTCGTGTAGGTCCGGTGAGCCAGTATGGCCAGCTGCAGGCTGGAAAAAATACCAGCGGTAAGGGCCAGATTTATGGAGCCTGCAAGGGAGTTTCCAATGGAAACGAAGTCGTGATACAGGGAATGAGTCTCTTTTGGAGCACGGCGGGAGTTAAAGATGGTCTTAATGAAGGCTATCCTTATTGGACCTCCGCCTATGTAAACCAACTGGTGTCAAGGCATAACATTCAGCTGATTCGCGCTCCCATGGGTGTGGATGATGCATGGGATGGTGCCCCGCACTATTTTTCAAGCAATGAGAATCAGCAATTTCAGCAGAACCTGATGGATGCAGTTGTTGAGGCGGCTATCAAGAACGACATTTACGTAATCATTGACTACCATAGCCACAAGGCCAATGAGAATGTTGAAAACGCCAAGACATTTTTCAGTCGCATGGCGGAGAAATGGGGATCCTATGACAACGTTATCTTTGAAATATTCAACGAACCTATAAATCAATCATGGTCTACCATCAAGTCTTATGCCGAGTCTGTTATTGCGGTAATCCGCGCTAAAGGCTCCGACAACCTTATTGTTGTCGGGAATCCCAGTTGGTCATCCAGGCCTGATGACGCTAAAGGGAGCAGCAACAAGATAAACGATAACAATGTGGCCTACACATTCCATTTTTATGCAGGTGTAGATAATGATAACACCAAACATGAAATTGATAATGAAGGAAGCCATGCGGTCATTGCAATGACTAACGGACTTTCGGTGTTTGTGACGGAATGGGGCGCTTCGGGTCCGTCTGGTGGTGGAAATTTTAATAGCAATCGTACTAAAGATTGGTATGACTGGATGAAAACCCATAAGCTCTCCGGTGCAAACTGGGCCGTTTCCAGTAAACCTGAAACGGCATCTTATTTTTCCGGCAATGTTACCGCTACGGGTACGTGGACCCATACGGATGGTGGCAATTGGGTAAATAGCAATATTTTTGCGAATTTGCCTGGTACCTACACTAAGTGCTCCACGACTCCGTCCTCCAGCGCTTCAGGACCGTCTTCTTCGGCATCTTCTGCGGTTGCACTTATTGAGGATTTCCAGGATGGTAATGTCACTGCGGAAACCCTTGAAGATGGCGGCTGGTTCTTGTATGAAGCGGACGGCTCAATTTCAAATACAAAAAAAGCGAACGGTGACTGGGACATGATTCGTTCTAGCGGTAGCAGTAAGTACGCCTCGATGGAGGGCATTTCCCTTGTTCCGACGACTGATAAGCCGTATCCTTCCGTGGGTATGGGGCTTGCTCTTGTTGAAGGCGCATTTACAAACTGCTCGGCAATACAGTACGATTACAAGGGCTCCGGACATTTCTTCCGCGCCGATATAAGCACAGTGACTCCAAAAAAGGGCTATGAACACCAGACCGAGGAACAGGAAAATTCTACATCCTGGAAAACGGTGACTGTTACTGCCGATGATTTGGACCAGCCTTCCTGGGTTTATCAGGATCCGAAGCTTGCGAGTGAGATAAAGTCTTTTAATTGGGCTAAGGTATATCAGTTGGTCTGGTTTGTCAGCATGAATATACAAAGCCAAGGAACAAGTCTCCAAATTGACAACGTGAAGTGCTTGGGAACTCTCCCCGAGGTCGTTGTCGTTAGTTCCAGTAGTGTTGCTTCTTCTTCAGCCTCCTCTTCTCCGTCTTCTGCAGGGTCTTCCTCCGCATCTGTAGCTTCTTCTACATCTATTGCTTCTTCCGCATCTATTACCTCTTCTGCTGCTGTTGCGTCTTCGCTTATTGACGACTTTGAAGATGGCGACAACATGGCCTTTACCGGTTTGAACGATTTCTGGTATGCCTTTACGGATAAGGGAGACAATGGCGCCTCTACCATAAGCAACTCCAAAAACGAAGAGGGAGATTATGTGGTGGTGTTTGGCTCTGCCGCTGCCGATGGCTCGAAATATGGCGCCGGACTTAAGAATATCGCCTTGAGCAAGGGGGGTAATGCATATGATCCCTATGTCACCCTTGGAGTGAATTTGGAAGATGGCCTTGCCGGCTGTACTCAGATTAGCTACAAGTACAAGGGGGCGGGCCATAACCTAAAGGCTGTAACCCGTGGTGACGAAGATGGTCTGTTGTCCGGCTACAATTATCATAAGACGGACTTCAATGGTTCTTCGGATTGGGCTGTGGCCAGTGTGTCTGTTCCTGACAGTCTGAAACAGGAAAAAGGCTGGGGCACGAATCTTGGTGATTTGAAAATGGCCGACATAGTCAAACTCCAGTGGGAAGTGAAGAAAACTGCGACGCACGCCTACCTCTACATTGACGATGTGAAGTGCGCCGGCATGACCATTGTGCCGTTCTCCTCCAGCAGCGCCACGGTCCTGTCTTCGGCCTCCGTTGGTCCTGTATCCAGCAGTTCCGTCCAACAGCAGGAAATGAGCTCCTCGTCTGAATCCCAGATGCATGTCCAGACAGCCTCTGCTTCTGCGGGGCTCTTCGCCACTGTTCGTGGCAATACTTTGCAGGTCCGCATTGCCAATCCAGGTCTCGTGAAGGTCCAGGTGTTTGACATGATGGGTCATGTTATCGAGACCCATAGCGAGAACATGACTGCCGGTAGCTTTGCCCATACCTTCGGCAGCATGGGCAAGGGCGCCTATATTGTTCGTGTGCAGCAGGGCTCCATGGTCAAGACCATCCGGATGCAAGTCCGTTAAGTAAAACTTTGTAAACAAGTTCCGCGTTATCTGCGGAACAATGCAAGAGGCGGGGTGAACCCGCCTTTTTTTTGCCTAAAAAAAGCCTTTTGCAAAGGGGCAACTCTTCGTTTACAGGAGTAACAAATTGTTACCATAATTTGACTTGAACGCTTGCTCGCTAGATATTATTTTTTAAGCAAAATATCACAAATCTAGAGATGGGTATTGTATGAAAAGGACTCTTTTCCTTCTCCTGGCATTTTGCCTGGTTTCTTTTTCCTTCGGGCGCGTGGGTCCGGTAAGCCAGTATGGTCAGTTACAGGCCGGCAAGAACTCCGCGGGTCAGGGCCGCATTTATGGCAGTTGCCAAGGTGTCAAAAGTGGTAGCGAAGTCCAGGTGCAGGGTATGAGTCTGTTCTGGAGTATTGCAGGTGATGTGGGAGACTTCTGGAATTCTAGCACGGTTACTGGACTTGTTCAGAGGCAGAACATCCAGCTTATTCGTGCCGCCATGGGTGTAGACGAGGACTGGGGTAGCGGTAACTATTTTACCAACCAAAGTAAATATCAGGGCATGATGGATGCCGTAGTGCAGGCGGCCATCGATAATGACATCTACGTGATTATCGACTACCATAGCCACAAGGCCAGCGCCGATGTGAACAGCGCAAAGTCTTTCTTTAGCAGAATGGCCCAGAAATGGGGTGGTTATGATAATGTGATTTTCGAAGTGTTCAATGAACCTACCAGCCAAAGTTGGAACGAAATCAAGACCTACGCGAACGCCGTGGTCGCCACAATTCGCCAATATTCCGACAACTTGGTCTTGGTCGGCAACCCCAGCTGGGACCAGTTCCCGAACTATGCCATCAACAATGAGGTGACGGATAGTAAAAACAACATTGCCTACACGTTCCACTTTTACGCCGGTTCCCATTCCACGGGTAACGAAGGTTCGCATGCAGTTTCGGCCATGAACAGTGGACTTTCGGTGTTCGTTTCGGAATGGGGCACGGTCAATGCCGACGGCGATGGCGGCGTGAGCGGTAATTCTTCTACTTGGCTCAATTGGATGAACCAGTACAAGCTCTCGGGTGCGAACTGGGCGGTATCCACCAAGGGTGAAGGAGCCTCTTACTTTAATGGCAGTGCCTGGAACTATTCCGAAAGCGGAAAGTGGGTGAACTCGAATATCTTTTCAAAACTCCCCACATCTTATACGGCGTGTTCTGCTGGGCCTCAGCCCGCCTCAAGCAGCTCGGTGAAGCCTAATTCCAGTGCCGCACAGTCTAGCTCCAGTGCCACAACGACCAAGAAGTATGCCCTTGTGGATGACCTGGAAGACAAGGACGATATTTCTCTTTGGGGTGGTAAATGGGATGTCTATAACGATAACTCTAACCAGGCCCAGTCCACGTCGACCCTTAGTTTTGTCAATGGAAATGCTTCGACAGGGGCTGCTCAAATGGATTACACCCTGAATAAGGGCAGCTATGAATTCAGTCCGTTTGTGGGAATTGTGGTTGATGTGAATGCAGATGGCGAAACCACGGAAAACCTGTCGAAGTGCACCTCGCTTCAGTACGATTACAAGGGTGTGGCCCATTCGTTCCGCGTGGAGAATCCGTCTGAGGCTACGGGCTATAACTATTATCAGATAGCCGTTGCTGCAAGCAACAGTTGGACAACGAAGCGGATTTCCTGGTCCTCCCTGAAGCAGCTAACCGGTTGGGGAACTCCTGTAGATCTTGATTATGCAAAACAAAATGTGCGGGCTTTCAGCTGGCAAATCGAGGGTTCCACAGGCGATAAGGGTACGCTTCAGATTGACAATGTCAAGTGTGTTGGACTCCCAGAAGCGCCGGTTTCCAGTTCTTCTGCAAAATCTAGCAGTTCTTCAGCAATATCCAGCAGCTCCGTGATTTTGTCTAGCAGTTCTTCTGTGGTATCCAGCAGTTCTGTGGCACCTCCCAGCAGTTCTTCCAATGCGGTGTACAGTGTTGTTGGTGATTTGGTACAAACGGTGGCACGCAATACGTCCATCGACACGGTTAAGATCACTGGCGTGACATCGTTTACAAGGAGTAGCTGGAATGCCTATTTCCTTGATTTTAAGGTGAATAACGGAATGCTCATCATTTCGGGTTTTGTTCCGGACTATTTCAACGGTAACAGTGCAATTGAAAAATTTACAGTAAATGGAGAATCGCTTCAGTTTGAGCTCACTATAACGGCAGCATCGAGCAGTTCTAGTGTTTCCAGTTCCTCTAGTACACCCACCTATACGGTGATTTGGAAGAATGCCGATGGCGAAACGCTAGAAACCGACGAGGGCGTTTTGAAAGGCTCTGTTCCCACGTATGATGGTGCAACACCTACGCTTACCCCTGATGTCCAATATACCTATACTTTTACTTCCTGGGATCCAGAGGTCATGGCTGCAAACGCCGATGCTACATACATGGCTGTTTACTCCAAGGTACTGAACAAATATACGGTTACTTGGAAGAACGGCAATACCACCCTTGAAACAGACAAGAATGTGGTATATGGAACAGTACCCGAATATAATGGTGCAACGCCCACGAAACAGGAAACTGCGCAGTTCAGCTATACTTTTGCGGGCTGGACTCCTGAAGTTGCTGCTGTGACAGGAGCCGTCACGTACAGTGCCGTATTCGATGCCACAGTCCGCAGCTATGTGGTAACGTTCAAGAACTACAATGATAAAGTATTGCAGGCGGTCAACGTCAAGTATGGCGAGACTCCAAAATACACAGGTTACACTCCAGAAAAGCCTGCTGACGAGGAATATACGTATGAGTTTGATGGGTGGAGTCCCGAAATTGGTTCGGTGACGGGTGCGGCCACCTATACGGCACAGTTTAAGGGTACGCTTATTCCTGTCCAGTCCAGTTCCAGCGAGGTTGCATCTAGTTCTAGCGAGGAAGAGTCCAGTTCGTCGCAGGAACAATCGAGTTCATCCCAGGAATTGTCTAGCTCTTCCGAAGAACAGCCGGGCTCCTCGACCACTGTGGTGGATTTAGATTGGCATTCTAATGCAGGTTTGACAAATGATACTGAAACCGGCGTAACCGTCGGGCAGTCTGAACCATACTCTTCCCCTCGTGTTGTAACGAAAGTCGTAGGCGATGTGGAAAACGGTGTAGATTATGTATTCTCCTTTGATGTGTTCTTGACCCCCTACGGTGACGACATGGACATGCAGGTGGTTCTTGGAAGTTACTGCGATGAATCTACTGTGCTTGAAAAAGGAAAAGAGCAGACTATCAGCTGCACCTTCAAGGCCACTGCAAATGAATCTGTGGTGCTGACGCTTACCATGCCAGGCAGTCGCTGGGAACCTGTAACGATTTCAAATGTGTCACTTAAGGCTAATGTGGGACCGACGACCCATACGGTGTTCTGGAAGAATGATGATGGAACGGTTCTGGAAACTGATGAGGATGTGGCCGAGGGGGATGTCCCTGAGTATAACGGGGCGACTCCGGCAAAAACGGCGACTGCACAGTTCAGCTATACTTTTGCTGGCTGGGAAGAAAGCGTTGCTGCTTCTGGTGATGTTACCTACACGGCAACCTTTGATGCTGTTTTGAGGAAATATACGGTTTCTTGGGTGAACGAAAACGGAAACGAAATTTCAAGCGCACAGGTTGAATACGGAACAATGCCGACATTTGATGGCGAACAACCCTCAAAATTTGCCGATGCGCAGTATTCCTATACCTTTGCCGGCTGGACTCCCGATGTTGTAGCTGTAGGTGGTGATGCCATTTACACGGCAAAGTTCAATAAGACTTTGCGTAGCTACACGGTCACTTGGAAAAATGAGAACGGGAATGTGCTTGAGACGGATGCGTCCGTTGATTACGGAGCAATGCCTATGTTTGATGGGGCGACACCTACCAAGTCCGCCGACGATCAATACACATATACGTTTGCAGATTGGGACCCTCATGTTTCTGCTGTGAAGGGCAATGTGACCTATACGGCCACATTCAGCGCCGAGGCTATACCTGTTGTGAGCAGTAGCTCTGAAGAACAGTCCTCTTCCAGCGAAGATGTTGTAGAATCCAGTAGCTCTGAAGAATTGTCCTCTTCCAGCGAAGATGTCGTAGAATCCAGCGGCTCCGAAGAACTGTCTTCTTCCAGCGAAGAGGTCATAGTGTCTAGCGGTTCCGAAGAATTGTCTTCTTCCAGCGAAGAAGCCGTTGCGTCTAGCGGATCCGAAGAAGAATCTTCTTCCAGTGATGCGGAAGAGTCTAGCAGTTCCGCTGAAGAAAGCCCCTGCATTGCCTTTGTGAACGGTGTAGGCGGCTACGGTGAAAACTGCTATAATTCCGGACTGACGGGAATGGAAGAGGGCGTGTGCTATACTTTGAATCCCGAGAGGGCTTCGGATATTAAGTGGGCCAGCGGTTCTGCAACGGATAGTTACTGGTGGGTGGAAACATCGTGTCAAGACTTTGTTCCGCCTAGTTCAAGTTCCCAGGGAACAGAAGCCTTTATAGCTGGCAAGACTTCTGGGTTGAACATGTCATTCAGGAACAACACGCTGACCTTGGTTGTGCCCAAGCAGTCCCTTGTTCGCGTGCAGGTGTTCGATATGCTGGGCAACCGCATTAAGGCATTCCAGGAATCCTTCGCTGGCAGCAGGGATGTTTCTCTCCAGGGTCTCCCGCAGGGCAGCTACATGGTCCGCGTCATGAGCGGAAGCGCTGTAAAGACAAGCCGCATCAATATACGGTAATCATTAGTAGCGCGGGAATGGCTTAGGGAGGGGGAACCCCTCCCTAATTGTTTAACCCTTTATAATATAAAAATATGCGTAAATTTGCATATTTGCATAAATTTGATATAGAAAATAGCTATATTTAGTTCATGACTTTTTCAAAAGGTGTAAAAGATGGCCTGCCTATAGGCTTCGGCTATTTTGCGGTTTCCTTCTCTTTTGGTATTGCGGGCTCCAAGTTTTTTTCATGGTCCCTGGTCACTTTAATTTCTATGACCAACCTGACCTCGGCGGGGCAGTTCGCCGGGCTTCAAATTATGGCGGATGCTGCAGGAACCTTTATTGAGATGGCCTTTGCCACCTTTTTTATCAACTTGCGTTACAGCCTTATGGCCATATCCCTGTCGCAAAAGGTGGCTCCGAATTTTGGAACTTTTAAGCGTCTGCTCTTGGCTACGGGAATCACCGATGAAATTTACGCTCTTGCGGTAAGCCAGACTTCTCCTGTGACGGCGCGGTATTTTGCAGGCCTTATGGTGTTGCCCTATATCGGATGGTCTTCGGGAACTTTGTGCGGAGCCATTTGCGGAGAGATATTACCGGCGGTGGTGACTAACGCCCTGGGCGTTGCCCTTTATGGCATGTTCGTTGCCATCGTGGTTCCCCAGATGAAGGCTTCCCGGCCTACGCTCATTGCTGTGCTTATTGCCATCGCTTGCAGTTTCGCGTTCAAGTTTGTTCCTGCCTTGAGCGGTGTGACGGTTGGCTTTGCCATTATCATTTGCGCCCTGGTGGCTTCCCTTTTAGGTGCGGCCTTTTTCCCCGTGAAAGATGAACCTGATGACAATTCTGAACAAGGGGAGGCGGCATGAGTTTGAGAGATTATCTTGTCTTTTTGACGGTGATGGCTGGTGTCACTTACCTGTTGCGTGCAGTTCCCTTTATTTTGCTCAAGGGAAAAATCAAGAGTCGTTTTTGGCGGTCTTTCTTAGCCTATGTTCCCTACACGGTTCTTGCTGCCATGACGGTTCCAGCCATCTTTTATTCTACCGACAGTAAAGCGTCGGGCGTGTGCGCCCTTGTGACGGCGGTGGTTGCCTCCCTTTGCAAACTGGGCTTGGTCGGTGTGGCCGTGGTGGCTTGCTGTACGGTGCTCTGCATCGACGGCCTTTTGCCAATGTTCTTTTAATTGCTACATTGTAGCACCATGGAATTCGGGCGTTTTGAAGCGTTGATTGAAAAGTTTCCCCAGGTGCAGATTTTTAGCACCGACGGCGCGGATTTGGACCGGGTCATTACCCATTTTTTGAACCAGCGCAAGAATGTCTCTACCATGTCCGAATCCATGCAGCGCAAAATCCAGCAGGCCCTGGCACCCTTTTGGCAGCAGCGCTTTATCAGCTTGCACGATTCGGAGGCTCCGCTGGTCAAGAACCTGCTTCTGAACAAGAAGTTCTTTTTGCAGACGGACCGCTATATTGACGACGTGCCGTTTCCGGAGACGGACCCAGAAAAACTTGACGAGGCCATGGCCATCGCGGACTTGCCGAGGGACATTTTGGAGAGAAAACTCCTGAGCCTGTCTAACGGGGAACTTCGCCGGGTGCTGTTGGCCCGTATGTGGATGGAAAAGCCGGAGTGGGTTTATTTTAACGACCTGTTTGGCGGTCTGGATCCGGAATACCGGGTGCACCTGGCGGGCTGTGTAGCGGGCCTTGCCAAGCGGGAAAAATTGAATGTGGTGGTGCGCCTTGCTCGTGAAGACGAACTGATTCCCGAGATTCCCGCCTTTGTATTCGAGAACAAGGTGTTCAAGGAATACGCCGGCTCGTTGCCCGATGTGGCGGCTCAGCCCAAGTTCCGCAAGGCGGAACTGACGGACTACGAGGTTGTTTGTCTTGCTAAACCCCAAAGCGAGCGTGCGAGCGACCTCATACCTCATACCTCATCTCCCGAAGTTCTTTTCGATCTAAGAAACGTCAACGTCCGTTTTGGTGAAACGACAGTTATCAGAAATTTGAACTGGCAAGTCCGCAAGGGTGAACACTGGGTGGTCATGGGGGAGAACGGTGCTGGTAAAAGTACGCTGCTCGGGCTCTTGACGGCGGACCACCCCCAGATTTACGGAAACGACATTACCCTTCTGGGCGAACGTCCTGGGCATGGGCTGAACATTTGGGACCACAAGGCGAAACTGGGGTTCTTCTCTCCGGAACTGGCGCTCCAGTACCGCGAAGACCTGAGTCTTTTGGAGGTACTCTGCACAGGGTTTACGACGAACCTCTGCAGGGCGGACAACACCACCTGGGAAGAACGGGCCAAGGCGAAGGAATGGCTCCGGTATCTTGGATTTGAAGACCCCGAAGAAAATGTCCGCAAGCTTTCGCCCATAGACAAGCGGGTAATTCTGATGGCCCGTGCCGCCATCCGCCCGCCCCAGGTGCTTCTGCTGGACGAACCATCCCAGGGGCTGGAAAAGGGCTATCGGGATAAGTTCTTCCACTTGCTGGACTTGCTCTCTAAAGAAACGACTATTATTTTGGTGAGCCACTACGAAGAGGAATGGCCACCTTGTATGACCCACCTTCTTCGCATGCCGCGATATTCATAAATGAGAAAATCAAAAAGAAAAAATGTGTAATGTGAAATGACGAATGTGTAATTCCACATCACACACTCCACATTTCACATTTCACATCTCACATTGCTTATGCTTCTTTCTGAACAAAACATCTTAAGCGCTCTCAAGGCAGTCCAGGATCCCGATCTGCACAAGAACATTGTGGAACTGAACTTTGTGCAAAACCTGAAAATCGAGGGGACCAAGGTTTCTTTTGACCTAGTGCTCACGACCCCTGCATGCCCCATACGTGACCGGTTCAAGGACCAGTGTATTTCCATTGTGAAAGGGTTGGGTGCTTCTGAAGTAGAGGTAACCCTTACCTCCAATGCGGGCCGCGTGGGCGATACTCCCGAACAGTCTCAGGTTTCGTTCCTCGGTGAGGTTTCTCATATTGTTGGGGTGGCTTCTGGCAAGGGCGGTGTAGGCAAGTCCACAGTGACGGCGAACCTCGCCATGGTGCTGAGCCTTTCTGGTGCCCGCGTGGGAATTCTTGACGCAGACATTTACGGCCCCAGCATGGGCCTTATGTTCGGTATCGATAAGGATCCTCAGGTTTTTGAGGACAATACCATCGCTCCGGTAGAGGCCAAGGGCGGCATTTCCATTGTATCCATGTGCATGTTTGCTGGTTCCGAGAAGGCCACCATCTGGCGTGGCCCCATGGCAAGCCAGATGATCCAGCATTTCTTGAACCGGGTGCGCTGGGGTAAACTGGACTATTTGCTGGTGGATTTTCCTCCTGGAACGGGGGATATCCAGCTGACGCTGACCCAGAACTGCCCTATGGCAGGGGCCGTAGTGGTGACCACTCCGCAAGAGGTGGCTCTTGCCGACTGTCGCAAGGGACTTGCCATGTTTGACTCTGTCGGCGTGCCTGTGGTGGGTGTCGTGGAGAACATGAGTTATTTTATCTGTGACGAGTGCGGAAAGCACCATAATATATTCCGCCAAGGTGGCGGTGAACGTATAGCGAAAAATTGGGGCGTGCCGTTAATCGCGAAGATTCCTCTTGAACCTGCGGTCGCCGATTGCGGAGACGAAGGGGTCCCTGCGGTACTCCGCTATCCGAATTCGGAATCGGCGAAGGCCTTTTTGCAGGCGGCAGATGCTGTGGTGCGTACACTTTCGGTATTCAAGTCGGTCGGAGATGGCGTGCTCAAGAACTTCAACTATGCCTTTGATGAACTTCCGGAGGAGGATGTATGATCCAGCCCAAGAAAGTTTTTAGGACAAAAGATGGAAAGCTTGGCTTTGAGTGGAACGATGGAACACGTGGAGTCTGTTCGGCCAGGGAACTTCGTCTGGCTTGCCCTTGCGCTCTGTGCGTAGATGAACATACCGGAGAAAAAATACTTGACAATTCCACCGTTCCCGACGATATCAAACTAGAGAGGGTACAATCCATTGGCCGTTATGCTGCAGGTTTGTCCTTTAACGATGGTCACCGTTCGGGAATTTACCCCTACGATAAACTCAAGGAATTGACGAAAAACGCTTAAAAAACAATATTTACTCCGAATAATTTGGAAAAATCATGAGCGAGTTTAACGAATCACTTTATTTTCGCGATTTGAATCGTTACCCGACCCTTTCTCAACAGGAGGAAGAGGCGTTGTTGACGATTATCAGGACCGGCGAAACGGAGGAAATTCGTAAATCGGCACTCCAGCGGCTTATTCGGGGTAACCTGCGTTTCGTGGTCTCTGTTGCCCGCAAGTATCAAGGGCGAGGACTGGCTCTGCTGGATTTGATTAACGAAGGCAATATTGGCCTTTATAAGGCGGCCAAGCGTTTTGATATGAACAAGGATGTCAAGTTCATCTCGTACGCCGTATGGTGGATTCGCCAGTCTATCCAGAAAGCCCTTTTTGAACAGGTTGGCTCCGTGCGCATCCCGCCCAACAAGCTCGCTTTGGTGAATCGCTTTAAACGCGCTCTGATGCTGAACGGTGGTGATTACGCCAAGACCATGGCCATGGAAGAATTTGCACCGAATGAAAAGGACATCATCGAGGTCATGGAAAAGATTGTGGATATCTCCTTGGATGCCCCTATCGGTGATGACCCTGGCAGTAGCTCGGGGGCAGATTCTGTCAGCACCTTGATGGATGTCCTTGGCAACGACGGTAAGCAAGAAGAGGAAATGGAGCGAGAAGAACGCCGCAAGATGATTGACGAAACTTTGGCCTCGCTCCCTCGCAGGGAAGAAGAAATCCTGAAGATGTTCTATGGTCTAGATACCACGGAGGACACCACTCTCAAGGATATCGGCGAAGATTTACGTTTGAGCCGTGAAAGGGTGCGCCAGATTAAGAACAAGACCCTTAGGCGTTTGCAGAAAAGCAAGGAACACAAAGAAAAACTCTCCGACTTCTTGGAGCTGTAATGCCATTAGCGTCCGAGACATCGCGGAAAGCGGCATACTTATTCCTGATACTTTGCTGTCTGGCCGTTTTAGGTTTGGGCGGTTATCAGCTTTATTTGAATATGGCACCTGCGAAGGTGGTGGTACCGGAGGTTCCTTTTGGCATTAAGGCTGGAATGGAATTTTTTAAGGGCGATTCTCCCGACATGCGTGAGGAGCTAGCGTCGCTCCCTATCCAGACTCAAGGCGAAATCCGCCGGGCGACTGAGCTGTTCCGTAGTGGGGCGTATGCCCAGGCTAACGAAATTTTTAATGCGGTATCGTTGTTGTACCCTGAATCAGTGGTTTCCCTTTGGAACGAAGCGAATACTTTGTTTGAAATGGACTCTTTGACGGATTTGGAGAACAACCGCCTGAATTTGCTGGTAGGAAAACTACAAGGTAAATATCCTGAGTCAGGACTTTCCAAGTACTTGGAAAGCCGCAAGACCTACAAATCCGGCAACAAGACGGTGGCTCTCGAAATGGCAAAAATAGCCGTAGACCAGGCGCCAGCTTTAGTGGATGCCCGTCTGTGGTATGCCCGCTTGTTGAAGGAGAACAACCGCTTGCCTCAGGCGGTAGAAGAAGCCCGTACGTCCATAAGCCTTTCGGCTGGGAACGAACCTCGAGGCTATGAAATGCTAGCTCGGCTTTTCCATGATCAGGGAAATCTGGACAGTTGTTCTTCTTTGCTGGATTATGGTTTGACACAGTATCCTTTGAATGCAGAGCTTATGCTTTTGCGGGGGTACCTGTGGGAATACCAAGGGCGATACGACGAAGCGGAAAAGATTTACCAGCGGATTCTGGCCTTTAGGCCTGATTTCGAGGGGGCTGCACTTGCTCTTTCTACAGTTGGCGAAAAGACGGCTCCTGGAGCAGGCGGAGGAAAAATTTCTCCTATGGACCGTTCACAGTTGGCTTGGGAGATCCTGGAACCTTTGGTGGAAAAATACCCCGAGAACATGCCCCTGCGGGAGGCTCTTGGGCTTGCCTACCTGAAAGGTCGCGACTATGATCGCGCCCGCATCCAGTTCCGTGAAATCCAAAACAAGGATCCGGAATACCCAGACATCCAGCAGCGCATACAAGAGTGTAATGCGACCCGCCCGGTGATGCCCATGCAAGGGACTGGACTTGCTGCAGACCTGAATCGTGCGGTAGATAGCTTGCGGGAATCTATGGCGCCCACATCTACTCACGATTTTTCTACGATGCTTGGACATTACCTTGTTCGTTACGGGGCGTCGCCTGCGGAATTTTTCAAGAAATATGATATCAAGAATTTTAGACCTGTAAGGAAAAATGCCTGGCAGGAATCCTTCTACGATGCGCCTTACAAGCACACCTATACGGTGGTGTTTGATTCTTTGAATCGCTTTCGTGAAGTCCATGTGGTTGTCTATGATTCTTCCAACACGTCTAATCATTTGGGACTTGCTCCAGAAGTTTTTACCAGGTTCCTCAAGCAGAATTCAAGGATATCTGGCATTGGAAACAGTACCGGTGAAACGGATTGCGGGGAAGATCTGGTGATTGATGCTGCCGTCTGGGAGACCCAGGATAATTTTGAGATTCTTGCCCGGGTTGTCGGGACTCCCAAGGAAATTCGCATGGTTCGTTTTGACAAGTCTGTCCTCCCGGCAGGTCTCAAACTCTGCGACTACAGTACGTACCTGAAAGAGTTTTGAGTTGTGAGTTCTGAGTTGCGGGTAATGAGACATTAGAAAGGAACTTCTTGGAGCCAACAACTCTCAGGACTGAAAACTGATGACTGATAACTAGCCAGTTTTCCCCTTCTTCTCGTCTATTTTTGTATCTTTACTCCTATGTTTCGGTTCCGCTATATGGCACTTGCTTTGCTCGCTCTCATTCTTGAGGGTTGCACCTGCTGCGCTTATTTGAACCACATGTTCAATGCGGAACGCCTTTACGATGAGGCGGGAGAACTTCGAGAAGCGAGGCTTGATAGTGTTCCCGATGAAACGGCGTCTAGTCCGGGAATGGAAGAACGCCAGAAATACGACAAGGTCATTGAGAAGGGCTCACGTGTCTTGGAACGTTTCCCCAATAACAAGAAGCGTACTGCAGAGGCCGTATTCTTAATAGGGGAATCTTTTCGACACAAGGGAGAATGGGGCAAGGCCATTGTCAAGTACGACGAGTATGAACGCTATTTTTCGGATTACGATTCCATGCAGGCAGTTGAATACCAGCGGGCCTACTGCCTTTATCGCAATCATGAATATAATATCAGTCGATTTGCCTTGGAGCCAGTGATTGCAAGCAAAAATCACCCGTATTATTTCCAGGGCTTGAATCTGCTTTCGCTCTTAGATGAGCAATCAGAATTTCCGGACCAGGCCATTGCCGCCTTGGAGGCTGTTCTGGCGGATACGGCGGGAACGCCCTTTATGCGGGGTAAGGCTCATTTCCGTCTAGCAGGTCTCTATTTCAAGAAAGAGAACTGGGCGAAATCCAGGGAGCACTATACAGCCAAGGAAATCCAGGAACTGAATGTTCGTGAACGGCAGACGGCCGGAGAACAAGCCGCAGAATGCCTTGTAAACCAGAAAGAATTCCTGAAGGCGGCAGATGAATACAAAGCTCTTTTCAAGAACCCCGATTATGAGCAAAAGAAGCCGGAGTACCTAGTACGTTTGGGGGAGGTGACTTTGATGGCAGAACGCTATCCAGACGCCTTCATTATATTGCGTAAGGTGAATACGGACTACCCCAAGACCGTGTATGCGGCACGTAGTTACTACAATATGGGAGACTACGAGCAGCAGAAAACATTGAACTATGAACAGGCGGTTGTTTATTACGATAGCAGCTATAGTTCTCTGAATTATTGCGAATGGGCTCAGAAAAGTCTTGCCCTAAGCGAGTCGCTTAAGCGGCTGATTGCCATGCGGAATAAGAACGATTCGCTGAAAAAAGATTCCATTCCCAACGTGGACAATTTCTTTGGCAATGAAATTCAGATTGCGGAGCTGTTTCTGTTCAAACTTTCTGAAGTGGACAGCGCTATTGCAAGACTTACGGGTGTCATTGAGAATGCTCCGGATTCTACTCGAGTTATGCGCGCCACTTATGCCAGGGCCTTTATTTATGATGAATACAAGGGTGACGAGGATACTGCCGAAGAGCTTTATAAGGAGATTATCGAAAAGTATCCCGGTACGGAATACGCCAAGCAGGCACAGGCGAACTTGGGAATGCGGGTAACCATCAAGACTCGGGAGGACGAAGCCCGTGAACGCTATTTGCAGGCGGAAAGCCTGTGGACTGTGGCATCCGAAATACCCTTGGACCAGATGGAACAGGTGGATTCCGCTTATGCAACGGCTTTTGCTGCTTTTGATAGCCTCTATAGGGAATTCCCTGATACAGAGGCAGGAATCCAGTCCCTCTACATGAAGTTCGTATACTTTCAGATGGACCCAGAAAGGGGGGATAGTGTGGCGGTCATTTTAAGCGAACTGCGCTCTAAGCATAGGAATACTCCTTGGGGTCAATACGCTGTCAAGGTTCTGGACCACAGGCTCGCAATCAGTGATGCGGAAATAGAGCGGCTTCGTAGGCGTGTAAACCAAAGCGTGGAACACATAGAACAGATGTCGGCCCAGTATCATGAATCCATCAACAAGAAACCCGAAGAGAAGAGGGCCGAAGTCAAGAGCAAGGAAGATGAAATCCTTGAGAACACTTACAATAGCATGTATGATTTCGAATAGAGGTTGCTTTCGGTTGCGTTTTTTGTTGTGGGCGTTGTGTGCCCTAATTTCTTTTGCCTTATCGGGCTGTGCCTCCGCAAATGCAAAGATCGCATCCCGTAAGGGCTATGTCCGTTTTCCCGAAAAGCATTATGCCTCCAAAGAAAAGGCGGAAATCGGAACCAAGCTCCAGGGGGAAGCCAGTTATTATGGCCCTGGATTTCATGGTAAGCAGACCGCCAGCGGCGAGATTTTCAACCAGAACGATTATACTTGCGCCCACAAGTCCCTGCCCTTTGGTACTAAGCTGAAGGTGGTTCGGGATGATACAGGCGCTTCGGTGGTGGTGCGGGTCAATGACCGCGGACCCTACGTGGATGGCCGTATTCTGGACTTGAGTGTGGCCGCCGGCAAGGAAATCGGCCTTGACAAGGTGGGGCACGCCAAAGTCACCGCCACGGTGATAGAATAAAAATACGCAAAATGTCATTTTTTGACATGCTGTAAATTCTATATTTATCTGCACAGAAAGACACTTTCTTGTTTGTGTGTCTTTCTAAAGGGCATCTCTAAAAAATGCTTTGGTTAAGAAAATTTGAGCGAAACCGAGTGCAGGCAGGAACGAAAAGTGGCGAATACTGGAGGTCTTTGCCACTTTGAGTGACGAAACTGCACGATGTGTTGTAGCCAAATTTTTGAAAATGAATTTTTAGAGGTGACCAAAAAAAAGAGGTCTGTATGAATCGCAAGTATCGCAACGAAAAAAGTGCCCACTCAGTAGAACTCCCCGAAAAATCCCCTTGGGATAGTGGCTTTTCCATATTCCGGCGCCGTATCAACGAGCAGCTCCAGCTGGGCGGGGTAGATAGCAGTTTTGTAGACGACGATATGCTTTTGCCCTTTTATCGCGCCGGTGAAAGCGAAATCTATGTGTTGGGCGTCCTCGGTTGCCCTGTAGGGGTGTAGTCTTGCCCTACGAGGCAAATGCGCAGATTTCCGTTGTTACATACGATGCGTTTTATTTTGCCTTGTAGCTCACGAACCTGATGTTGTCGCAGTAATCCTTGTGGACACCAGTAAATTCCAGCCAGGGGTAATTTGCGGCCTCGTTTTTCAAGATATCGGCCTGTTCCGAACCGATTTCCAGGAAGATGCTTGCGCCTGCGTTCATTTTGCCTTCGGTTTGGGAGAGTAGCTTGCGCACCAGGTCAAGTCCGTCGGGTCCGCCGTATAGCGCCAGCGCCGGATCGAACTTGTCCACTTCGGGTTGGAGCTTGCCCTTTTCACCGTCGGGAATATAGGGGAGGTTCGCGATCAGGCAGTCAATCTTTGTGGAGGCTTCGCCGAACACATCGCCGGTGGCCTTCTTGATGGTCTCGACGGTAACAGCGTCCAGCAGGTCGCCCTTGGCGAAGTTGAGAGTGTCGCCCAGATCGTTGTTCTGTGCATTTTCGCGGGCCAAGGCAAGGGCGTCTTCGGAAATGTCGGTGGCAAGGACTTTCGCGCTTTCGATTTCCTTAGCGCAGGCGATGGCAATGGCCCCAGTGCCGGTTCCGATTTCTACGACAAAAGGATTCTCGATCCCTTTCAGGGCCTCTTTCGCCATATCCACCAGGGATTCGGTCTCTGGACGGGGAATCAGGGCTCGGGGGTCGCACTTGATGACAAATCCGCGAAAACTGGTGTCGCCGATAATGTGCTGTAGGGGCTCACGATTCCCGCGACGGGCCACCAGCGGACGCAAAATGTCCAGTTCCGCAGGGGTCAGAGGCTTCTCGAAATTCAGGTACAAGTCCATGCGGTTCTTCATCTTGAGACCATGGCTGATAATGTACTGGGCGTCCAGCAGCGGGTCGGGCACGCCCTTCTTTTCGAAGAAGGCCTTGGTGCGGTTCAAGATTTCAAGCACTGTCATTTGCGACATGGGTTACCTTTGCTTTCGCGTATTCGTCATTGCGAGTCCCCGGCAAGGGGACTCGTTATGCGTTAAACTTCCCCAGCTTCTCCTGCGCGTTCGCCATCTGGAGCCCGTTGATGATTTCGTCCAGGTCGCCGGTGATGACCTTGTCCAGGTTGTACAGGGTAAGGCCTATGCGGTGGTCGGTGACGCGGTTCTGCGGAAAATTGTAGGTGCGGATTTTGGCACTGCGGTCGCCGGTACCTACCAGGGCTTTGCGGCTAGCCGCTTCTTCCTGTTCTTTCTTGGCGATGACCGCGTCTAAAATCTTGGAGCGCAGCATTTCCATGGCATGCAAGCGGTTCTGCAACTGACTGCGTTCGGTCTGGCAACTCACCACCACGCCGGTGGGAATATGGGTGAGTCGAACGGCGGAATCCGTCTTGTTGATGTACTGACCGCCAGCACCCGAAGAACGGTAGGTGTCCATGT
>CAMHDS010000030.1 GCA_946183925.1 uncultured Fibrobacter sp.
ACGATGTGCCCGCAGTTGCGGCATTCCCACACCTTCACTTCGCTCTTGGCGAAAACTTCTTGCATTTCCACGTTCTTCAGCAGGGCGCGGTAGCGTTCTTCGTGGTGCTTCTCGATGGCGGCCACCATGCGGAACTTGGCGGCCAGGGGCTTGAAGCCTTCGGCCTCGGCGGTCTTCGCAAAGCCCTCGTACATGTCGGTCCATTCGTAGTTCTCGCCGTCGGCAGCGGCCTTCAGGTTCTGGGCGGTATCGCCGATGCCGTCCAGTTCCTTGAGCCACATCTTGGCGTGTTCTTTTTCGTTGTCGGCGGTCTTCAAGAAGAGCGCTGCAATCTGTTCAAAGCCTTCCTTCTTGGCCTTGGAGGCAAAGTAGGTGTACTTGTTGCGGGCCTGGGATTCGCCTGCGAATGCGGCCTGCAGGTTCTTTTCGGTCTGAGTTCCGGCGTATTTGTTTGCCATAGTTTCCTCGTAAGGGGTTGTGGGCATTTGCCCTATGTGTCTCTAAAAGAATATAGGATTTTTCTTGTCAATAAAGTAGTTATTTCACAATTCTCGACAATATGGAACGGCGGTATATGCTTCCGCCGACAGAAGATTCTTTACGATATATGTAATCGGCCCGCTCCTGGGCGTTCATTTCTTTTTTCAGGAATCCTTCATCGTCTTCGGCGACGCGCATGTAGCCTGTATGGGAAACGGGAATGTAATCGTCCCAAGCCACCTCAACATTGTAGTATCTGCCGTTTCCCGCCCTGACCTTCACGGTATCGACCTTCTGCAGGGCCTGGTAGCCGTGGGCCGTCACCTCGATTTCGGCCCTGTCACCATCGAATCGGTTTTCCGATGTTTTCAGTATGGAGCGGGTGGCACACTCCGGGTGGGCAAAACGGCTGTCGCCGTAAAAATTCGCAAGGGCTTCCTGCTCCCAGAAACAGGACCGCCTGTTTTCCTTGATGCCGTAGATGTTTTCGTGGGTGCGGGTCTGTTGGTATAGCGGCACGGCGAGGAGTGGGGCGAAAGCGTAGTACAGGGCGCGGAAATACCGCTGGTTGAAAACCATGAATTCGGAACGGGAATCTTCGAGGCAGTAACTTTTGTAGCGGTCCGGATTGCAGTCCAGGTCCAGCTCGTTCAGGTGCTTGGCCTCGATGACGTTCAGCTTGCAGACCTTATTGAAATTGAAATCGTCTCCGAAACCGCAGTTATTGTCCCGCAAGATTTCCAGCATCTGCATCTGGGCCACCGGCGTGAACAGCAGCCGGAATTCCACCTCGTTGTTGCGGTCCATGGTGTTGAACAGGGTCTCGAAATCCCGGTTCGCCATGATGGTATACTGGGATTCGTCGTCCAACTTGCGGGAGAACTTTTCCAGCTTTTTGCGTTCGGCATTCTTGCTCCTTTTGCCCCAGAAGGAATGTTCGTCGTTGGCAAGGCCGGAACATTCCCTGTGAAAAACCAGGTTCGGCGCCGCGTCGCAGCCGTACAAAAGGAACGTGTCCGTATAGTATTCCGGATAGGGCTTGGTCACGCTGGCCTCCAGCGTTTCGGTGCGCCGGTATGAACTGTTTCCGGAGCGGACCATGTACGAAACCTTTCTGGAACCGTAATAGGTCTTTTCGCCCCACTGCATGTACAGCGTGCGTCCCAAGATAAAGGGGTTGCCGTTGATTTCGCCGCTGTGGGCGAACAGCACCGACTTGTCGTGGTTGTATTCGTCGTTCCATCCGAACTGCTGGTAGAGTTCCCGCAGGCGGCCTGTGGTAAAGAAGGGATCGAACTGGATTTTCGGAACGGTCTTTGTTATCATGCGCACCGTCACGTCCCAGTCGAATAGCCGGTTCAGGGGCTGCATCTGTTTCCAGGCAAGACGCTTGTTTTCTTCCAGCTCGTTTTCTTCTTCCTCGATTTCGGCCCTGAGCTTTTTGATTTTGGGGTGTACGACTCCAAACAGCAAAACTAAGAGAAGCACAAGTCCCAAGACGCAGATGGCGGCATACTGCGGGATTTCCATAAAGTAGATGCCCGCCCCGATGGCAGCGATTGCCAAAAGCCAGAGAAATCCCCGCCAGAATTTGGCCCAAGAAAGTCTGCCGTTCAGCTTGGCGATGGTCTGTTCCGAGTTTCGGATCTTGTTTACGGTAACGCGGTTCTCTTGGACATCGATTCCCGAAATTTTTACAAGCTCGTCGAAAGTTTCTTCGGCGACTTTACGAAAGCGTTCCCGGAATTCGGTGCGGAAACGCTCTGCCGGATTGTAAACGTCCTCTACCAATGGCGGGCCGCCCCGAAGGTATTAAAAGAAGGTCTCCCGAGCCCGAACCTTTGTTTCGGCGGAAGCGGTGAAGGGGATACGCGTGGTGTAGCCGGAACGGGCCGCCACGATCTGCTTGGTAGGCCAGCAGAACACGTCGGTATTCCACTGGAGCACCGTATCGTTGTAAAGGGCCCGTGCCGCCGTGATTTCTTTTTGCAAGTAGCTGTTCTGCTGCATGGCGTCGGCGATGGCGTTGTGGGCCTTGAGTTCGGGGTAGTTTTCAATGTGGGGGAAAAGGCGAGCAAAGGAGGCGTCGATCTGGGTGGCCACCTGGTTGCGTTCCGCATCGGGCATGATACCGCCACGGTAGGCGGCCACGGTTTTCATCACGTCCTTGTCCAGGTCAATGGCTCTGTTCACAAGCCCCGCCACGTTCTGCAGAATCTGCACCCGCTGTTCCAGGTAGTTGTCGATTTGCGAGGCCTCGCTCTGGAGTTTCTGCTGCAGTTGCTGAAAATAGTTCTTGGCGCCGATTTTCATGAAAAGAAAGATGAGTCCGGGCAGGATTCCGCAGAGCCAGAGCAACAGTTCGAACAGGAGCGAACCCGCGCCCACCTGTACGGGAATCTGCTTTTCGATTACGTTCACGTCGCGGCCTTTTGGATTCACATTGCCGGTCATTTCGTCCAGTTCGTTTGCCATAGTTTCCTCGTAACGGGTTGCGGGCTTTTGCCCCTTGTGTCGATGAGAATATATAATAATTTATAGTTAGCCCTACAGCAAATAGTCCATCCGTATATTCCGCATGCTTTCAAATAGGTTTGCCTTGAGGGTGGAATTGCCCTTGGTAAGACTCTTGATTTCTTCGCGGATGGATTTACGGTGGCTCGCCTTGGAAAATTCGCAGGTGCAGGTGAACTTGCGGATGTCGGCGTCTTCGGCGTATTCGATAATCTCCGATTCTTCGCAGTAGCAAAGCGGACGGATAACGCTCACCGGGTATTTTTCATAGGGCACCATGGGCGGCATGCCGCTGAATTCGCCCTTGTAGAGCATGTTCATCAGCAGGGTCTCTACGATGTCGTCCATGTGGTGGCCCAGCGCGATCTTGTTGTAGCCGTTTTCGCGGGCGAACTTGATAAGCTCGGTGCGGCGCTGGGTGCTGCACCAGTAGCAGTTCAGCTTGCGACCTTCCTTGAGTCGGCCTTCTACCGCCACGTCCTTGAAGTAGAAGGGAATTTGCGGGTACTGCTGCGCCATCCGTTCCAGAAATTCCCGGGGGGCCTTGTCCGCAAAGTCGCTCTGGATGTGTATTGCGGCGATTTCGCAGTCCGGCAAGAACTTTCCCATGCGGGCGGCCAGTTCCATCAGCAGCACGCTGGAATCCTTGCCGCCACTGACGGCAATAAGCACCTTGTCGCCGTCTTCAATCAGGCCAAAGTCGTGGAGTGCCTTGGTAATCTTCTTGCTGATTCTTTTTCGGATGGCGTTGGACATGTTGGTTGCGGCGGGAAGAAAAAAAGGGCTCGCTTGTGCGACACCCCTTTTTTAGTTTGTTTGCACCTTGCGGTTAGTCGTCGGTCAGGTGGGTGGGCATCAGCAAGAAGCTGAAGTTCAGGCCTTCGCCAACGGGCTCGATGATGCAGGCGCCAATGGGGTTGTTCATCTTCATCACCGTTTCTTCGGACTTGCACATGCTGAAGATTTCAGAAATGTAGCGTCCGTCAAAGCCGATGCTGAAGGAGCCTTCTCCGTTGTGGGTCACGGAGAGGGCTTCGCGGGAATCGCCGCCTACATCCGGGTCGCTTGCACTGAGTTCCAGGTTGTTGCCTTCGAACTGCAGGCGCACCTTGTGGGTGCGGACGTTGGCCATAGAAATCACGCTGCGCATTTTGTTCAAAAATTCTACGGTGTTCAGCTGCACGGTGCGTTCAAAGTTCTGGGGAATCACCGCACGGTAGTTGGGGTACGGTCCTTCGTAGAGCTTGGAAATCACCTGGATGGATTCGGTGCTGAACAAAATGTGGGTCGAAGACGCACGGGCCTCGATGGTGGCATCGGCCTTGGCCATGTGCAGAATCTGTTCCAGGGGCTTGCGGGGGACGATGACGCCATTGCTCAGGCTTGCGCCTTCTTGCTCGATGGCGGCACGGCCCAGACGGTGACCGTCGGTTGCAATCATGGAGACCTTGCCGTCGCCCGCTTCCAGGAAGATGCCGTTCAGGCTTAAGCGGGTGGAGTCGGTAGAGGTGGCGAACTTGGTCTTTTCGACCAGGAATTCCAGTTCGCTCTTGGCAAAGTTCAGGGTTTCGCCCTCGTTCACTTCGGGGAACGGCGGGAAATCGCTGGCGTCGAAACCGGTGATGCTTGCCTGGCCCTTTTCGCTCCAGCGAATCTTGGCGAGGTAGTTTTCCACATCTACGCTTACGGTAGTGATGCTCGGATCTACGAGGCTCTTCACCAGTTCCAGAAGCTTGCGGGCGTTGATGACCACGGAACCGTCGCGTTCACCTTCGACTTCCACCTTGACCCTGATGCCCAGGTCCAGATCCGTCGCGCTCACTTCGAGGACATTGCCTTCGAGCCTGAGGGCAAAGTTGTTGAGAATCTGGATAGTGGACTTGTTCGGCACCGCGTTGACGGCGGCGCTAAGAGCGTCCAGGAATACAGCTTTTTGGATTTGGAATTTCATAGATTAGGCACCCCTTTGAATGATAGTCGTTCCGACGAAAAATACCACAGCGATTACGGCCAGGGCCACAATGACCCACTTGTTCATGGAATTGGACTTTTTAGGCGTGAAATTCTTTGCATTCTGCATAGCACGCCTACGATCTCTCCGGCTCATAAAAAATCTCCATTGTTTTATGGAGTAAAAACTACTATTTTAAGAGTGAAAAAAGGAACGCTTATGGATAAAACAGTGCTAAATAAGCTGAAAAACCATGCCATGGGGTTTGCCTCTGCGACCCTGGTCCGTGTTGAACTGGCAACCGAAGAAAGCCGACTCAAGACCAAGTTCCAGGCCCTGGGGCAAAAGCTCTACGGAGCCGTGCAAGACGACCTTCTGAAGGCCATCAAGGACGACCCGTCGGTGGTGGAAATTATCGGCGGCATCGAAGAAAGCCAGAAAAAGATTGCCGAACTGGAAAAGAAGCTTTCCAAGGAATCTGCGGGGAAGAGTGAAAAAGCTTGAGGTCCATGTTTTCCCGAGCAAGACCTCGGCGCCCAAGAACTACAAGATTTCCCTGACCAGGGTGATCGTGATGGCGGTTCTCCTGGCTTGCGCCATTCTCGGGTTCGTGCTGTTTTCGCCCCAGAAGATTGTGGCGAACCTCTCCGACGGTAACGTGCTTTCGGTGTACCGCCAGAACATGGCCATCAAGAAGGAGATTAAGGATATCCGCCAGTCGGTGGACGAGTCCATTCTCAAGGCCGAAGAGACCCGGCTCTTGCGGGACAGCACCGTAAGCCTCAGCGGGCTCGGGTTCACCTTGGAAGAATCCGGCCGGGATATGCGCTCGGGAAGCGAACGCAAGAGCCTTGCCGAAATCGAGAAGACCTTCAGGCGCCTGCTTGCCCGGCTGGAGCAGGATTCCGTGACGGCGGCTATGGTGCCTGTGCTGCACCCATTCAAGAACAGCCACGCCGTCAAGAACCGTTTCGAAATGATTTACGACCATTTTACCGAGCAGGAACTGCCCCATCGGGGCATTGATTACGTGGCTGCCGTGGGCGATACCGTAGTGGCCACCGGTGCGGGCGTCGTGGCCGAAGTCCGCAACCATCGCGGGTTCGGGCTTTCCATGAAAATCGAGCACATGCCCGGAGTCAAGACATTTTATGCCCACCTGGGGCAGGCCCTGGTGCAGCCTGGCGTGCGCGTCAGGCGCGGGCAGCCCATCGCCATCATCGGCGAGAGCGGCACGGAGTCCAGCGTGGCGCTCCATTACGAAATCCGCCTGGACGGCACTCCCATAAACCCGGAGGACTACTTCATAACGAAACAGTGATATGAGAGTAATGAGTTATCAGTAGTCAGTTATGAGTTTTATAGCCACACCTCGCACTCCACATTACACATCTCTCATCTCCCTAGATCCTAGCCCCTAAATCCTAACCCCTATTCCCTAACACCCATGACTCCTTTCGAACAGAACATCATCGCCCTCGTGTGGGATTGTGACAAGACTCTCATCAGCAGCTACATGCAAGAGCCGCTGTTCCGTCACTACGGCGTGGATGGTGGCAAGTTCTGGCGGGAGGTGAACGCTCTTCGTGAATACTATGGCCGTAGCGGCGTGCACGTGAATCCGGACACCAGTTACCTGAACCATGTGCTGACCTACGTGAAACAAGGACTGTTCAAGGGACTTTCGAACAAACTATTAAATCAGTTCGGGAGGGAGCTTGTATTCTATCCGGGGCTTCCTGAATTTTTCGGGAACATCAAGGGGCTTGTGGAATCGGACCCGAAATACAAGGCCTTCGATATCAAGCTGGAGCATTACGTGGTGAGCACGGGTTTTGCGGAAACTATCCGGGGGAGTGCAATAGCCCCCTTCGTGGATGGAATTTTCGGATGTGAATTTATCGAGACGCCGGCTCTCCCCGGTTTTGATACGGATGCGTCAAAGACTGGTACCGCTCCTGCCGAAGGAGAAATCAGCCAGGTGGCCTGCGCCCTGGACAATACTTCCAAGACCCGCTACCTTTTTGAAATCAACAAGGGGAGCAACAAGTATCCCGACGATATCGACGTGAATTCCACCATCGCCCGGGGCGACCGTCGCGTGCCCTTCGAGAACATGCTCTACATTGCCGACGGGCCTTCGGACGTGCCCGCTTTCAGCATCTTGAATTACAATGGCGGCTCTACCTTTGCGGTTTACCCCAAAGGGGACGTGAAGGCTTTCCGCCAGGTGGAAAAGATGCGCCAGGACAGCCGCGTGCAGATGTTTGGCGAAGCCGACTATACCGAAGGTTCGCAGTCGTGGCTGTGGCTCACCGAAAAGGTCCGTTCCATCGCCGACAAGATTGTGGAGTCAAAGCAGGCGGCCATCAAGAACAGCGTCAGCGCCCCTCCTGGCCATTTGAGCTAGAATCTAGCCCCTAACTTCTATTCCTCTCGCACCAAGCGTCCTTTCAGGTCGAAGAATTTCTTGTTCCGGGAATTGATTCTGGAGCGGTTTACGGTGTTTAGATTTTTCCGAATGGCCTGGGATTCTTCTTGGTTGCCAACTTCCGTTGAGCTAGAACTATGTTCTTCGGGACCTTCAACTTCGGCGTTCTCTTTTGGGGCGGGCTCGTTGTAGAGCGCTAGAATTTCGCTTTCGGAAAGGGCACGACTGTAGATTCTCAGGTCGTCGATGCAACCCTGGAAATAGCTCCACTTGGAGCGGGTCCCGAGTCTGAGGGGTGCCGTCCCGTTTTGGACCTGCACACCGTAGGTCTTGTCGTATAAATCGTCCTGGTCTTTCTGGACACCGTTTTTGAACAAAGTAATCTTGTTGGATTCTATGTCGTAGCGGGCCACAAAGTGGATCCATTCCTTTTCCTGGATTTCTTCTTGCACGTAGCTTCCGGAACCGAGACCGCCTTCTAGATTGAAGGCGTAGGCGGACATCCTGTTTGGCCTGTTTTCTTGGCCTTGGGCAAGGTCCTTGTTGTACATGCGGAATACCCATTCATGCTGGTGGGGCTCCCCTTTGCCCATCCAGTGCACGTAGCCGCCGGCTTCGGCATTCTGGAAGTTCAGCACTTCGGGGCTGACCCACACCGAAACTGTAAGGGCGCCTGCGGTGGAAATGCTGAAAACGTCGTTGTCCGGAATTTCCAGGTAGGCTCCGTTGCCGTCGAAGGCGACGCAGGAATTCTCGTTGCCGAAGCGGTCCGTGGAAAATGAGGCTCCGTGGTTTTCGGCGGTGGCGATTTCTGTGCCGGCATTGTTTTCGAAAGTGCCGTTGAATGGGTAATACGCCACAAGCCCTTCGGAAGGGATTGCGGCGGATTCCGCGGCTGCAACCGCGGCGGAAATCATTGCCACCAGATAAAGAAGTTTACGGAACATTGCTAAAGGTTTTGTCTCCAGAAATGAATATAACATTTTTTGAAATTTGACGGTAGGTCCAGTTGTTTCGGGTTTTAGGGGTGAAACCCCTAGGAGAGGGGGTAGCCCCGGAACAAGTTCGGGGCGAGGGGGAGGCTTCCCCCTTCCTAAAATACCCGTTTTTGCCCTGCAATCCCTAACCCCTAACCCCTAGATCCTAATCTCTTATTATATATTTAAAGTCCCTAGACCTCGTTTTGGCGGGCGGGCGGTACTTTCCGTCAAGAAACCGGCGGGGTTCGGAGGCGTTCCATACTTTTGGAGGGCCTTTTAGGGGTTTGTCTAATCGATTTTGCTTTACTTTTAGGAGTTTTATGGCAAATAAGTGTAAGCGCGGAATCCTGATTAGCAAGACACCTTACGAGAAGCGCATCGCCATCATGGAAGACGGCGAACTTGCGGAATTGGTCGTGGAAAGCGTGTCTTCTACCAGGGTCCTGGGCAATATATATAAGGGTGTCGTTCAGAAGGTGCTTCCCGCCTTGAAGGCCGCGTTTATCGATATCGGTCTCGAGAAGGCAGGGTTCCTGCACCAGGACGACGCCATGGACAGGAACGAGCTGTTGCGCCGGGAATACGGCGACGACGGTGACGAGGAAGGCTCCTCCAAGGAAATCTCCATCGACGAGATTCTCCAGGAAGGCCAGGAAATTATGGTCCAGGTGGTGAAGGAACCTATCAGCACCAAGGGTGCCCGTCTGACGACTCATCTGAGTTTTGCAGGCCGGTTCCTGGTGTGCATGCCGGGTACCAACTTCGTGGGCGTGTCCAAGCGCGAGCGCGACCATGCCAAGCGTCGGGAATTCCAGAAGGTGGTCCGCCGCCTGAAGGCCCGCGACGTGGGCTATATCGTGCGCACCAACGGGCTGAACGAGTCCGAATTCGAAATCCAGAAGCAGATGCGTGAACTGGAGAGCAAGTGGGAACAGACGAAGTACAACTTCGAGACCATGCCCGCCGAGACCTGCATCTACGAGGAGTCGGATTCTATCGAGCAGACGGTCCGCGAATACTTTGGCGAGAACACGGACTACGTGTACATCGACAACCGGGACGAATATTTTGCCCTTCGCGACTACCTGAAGGTGCTGTCTCCGGACAAGCTGGACAAGGTGAAGCTCTGGAGCAGTAACGAGAGCCTGTTCGAGTACTTCAAGATTGAAAACGATTACGCCCGCTCCCTGCAGCGCCAGGTACCGCTCCCCCGTGGAGGAAACCTGGTCATCGAGCAGACCGAGGCCCTGGTGTCCATCGACGTGAACACCGGTCCGAAGGTCCACGGCAAGGACCAGAGCAAGATCATCCTCGAGACCAACATCGACGCCTGCCACGAAATTGCAAAGCAGCTCAGGCTTCGCGACGTGGGCGGTCTTATCATTATCGACTTTATCGATATGGAGACCGACGAGGACCGCGAAAAGGTTTACCAGGAATTCCGCAAGGCGATTCGCCGGGACAAGGCGCCTATCAGCCCCGCTCCCATTAGCCAGTTCGGCCTGATGGAAGTGACCCGCAAGCGCGTGCGCGTGAACCTGATGACCGAGAAGACGGAAATCTGCCCGGTGTGCCACGGCGGTGGCCGCATTGCCACGCTGGAATCTACCTTGGGCATGATCGACCGCTGGATGGCCCGCGCCCACGGCAAGGGAAAACTGAAGGAAGTGACCTTGGTGGTGAGCAGCCCCCTGGTGGACGTGTTCTGCAAGGACATGGCCCGTATGTTCCATTACCTGGAATACAAGCACAGCATGAAAATTGACCTGGTGGAAGACGAACATGCCCACGTGAACCAGTTCTGGATGTACGACAAGGCGGGCGAGGATATTACGGACCTTTACAATTTCGCGTAAGGTCTTTGGCGCCTGCTCGACGATTGCACAAGTCGCCGCCGGGTGCCGCCTCGAAACTGTGAATATGAGCCTTGCGGCTTTGCCGCAGGGCTTTTTTTATCTTAATTTTTAGGCGTTCAATTTTAAGGGCGCCAGATGGCGCCAAAAAAAACGGAGATTGTTATGAATAGAGTAATTCTGGTTGCCGCTGCCGCCGCCGAGATGGCCGCGAAGGTAAAAGAAGTTGTGGACGCCGCCGCTGCCGCTGGCGTCAAGACCGCCGTTTATAAGCCCTGCGCAAATGGTGCCGAGGCGGCGGCGGAACTGAAGGAACACCGTTCCGCCGTGCTGATGGAAAAGATTGCCGCCGACTTCTTGCAGAAGGACTTTGCCTCTGTGGATACCGTGGTGGTGGAAGGTGCACAAGGCATGAACGACGTGCTGGCCCACAAGTTCAACGATGACCTCGCCACCGCCCTAGATGCGAAGGTCTATTGTAACGGCGAAGATGCCGACTTGTTCTGCCCGAACCGCATCATGTATTGCCCCAAGTGCCTCGCGAAGGAATTCGCTGCCGCTCCTGCCGAACGCAAGACCAGCCAGGCCATGTTCCGTGCAGGCTTGCTCCTGAAGGCGTCGAAGGCGAAGAAGCGCATTGTGCTGCCTGAAGGTTCTGAACCTCGCACCGTGCAGGCCGCAAAGCTGGTCATTGACCGCAAGATCGCGGTACCCGTGCTGGTGGGCAAGAAGGACGAGATTTTCAAGGTGGCCAAAGAACAGGGCGTTTCCCTCCCTGCCGATATCGAGATTATCGAACCGACGGCTGAACTTGCCGAAAAGTACGTGCCCACTCTCGTGGAACTGCGCAAGTCCAAGGGCATGACCGAAGAACAGGCCCGTGCGGCCCTCGCCGACAACGTGATGCTTGCCACCATGATGCTCAAGATGGGCGAAGTGGACGGCCTCGTTTCCGGCGCTATCCATTCTACCGCAGACACGCTCCGCCCGGCCCTGCAGGTCATCAAGTGCGCTCCCGGCGTCAAGTCCGTAAGCTCCGTGTTCTTCATGTGCATGCCCGGCAAGACCTATATCTACGGTGACTGCGCGATTAACCTGAACCCCACCGCCGAAGAGCTTGCCGGCATTGCCATGCAGTGCGACGATACCGCCAAGGCATTTGGCCTGCCCAGCCGCGTGGCCATGCTGAGTTACAGCACCATGAACAGCGGCAAGGGTCCGGACGCCGACTTGGTGCGCGAAGCCACCAAGTTGGTCAAGGAAGCCCGCCCCGAGATGCTGGTGGATGGCCCGCTGCAGTATGATGCCGCTACCGTCGAAAGCGTCGGTTCTTTGAAAGCCCCCGGAAGTTCTGTGGCCGGCAAGGCAACCGTGTTCGTGTTCCCGAGCCTTTCTGCCGGTAACATCGGCTACAAGGCCGTGCAGCGTAGCGCCCACGGCACTATCGCCATCGGCCCCATGCTCCAGGGCTTGGCCAAGCCGGTGAACGACCTCTCCCGTGGTGCCTTGGTAGAAGACATCGTCTATACCATCGCACTGACTGCTGTTCAGGCAAATTAAGACCGTTCGCACTGTTTTATTCTAAACTTAAAAGCACCGTGTTTGCGGTGCTTTTCTCGTTTATTTCTTCCCGATTTTCGCGTTCAGTTTTTTCTGGATTTCTTTCAAGTGCCAGCGGCCCCGTCGGTCTTCGAGAAAGTAGTCCGTGCGCACGCCACGGGCGAGCCCCTTGTCGATAATTCTTTGGGCTTCGTCATACTGCTTTTGGTCTAGGCGGAATTCGGCCAGAAAGTAATAGTTGTAAATGTCGGCGGGGTCTTGCTGCAAAGCCATGGTCAGGTATTTTTCTGCCAGTGCCTTGTCCGGCCAAGAAAGGATAATGGGAATGTAGGGGAGCAACTGGTGTGCCCTTCCAAGTACCTGATAATTTTGCGTGGCGGCAGCCACGTCGCGGACCTTGGCGGCTAGGCCGTCTTTCACCGCCGCAAGCGGATTTTTCTCGGCAGCCCACATGGAAACAGATGCTGCGTAGATATGGGCGATTTCGCGATTTTTCGGATAGCGATTGTAGGCTTTTTCGCTGAGCTCTTTTAGGCTGTCGAGTTTAACCTTGCGCTTGTTTTTGTCGAAGGGAACGAATCGGAAAGCGAAATAGGCGCTCTTGACCAGACCTTCAGTTGCTTTTTCGTGAATGGATATGTCCTTCTGTGCGCGTCTGTATGCCGCAATCATCAGGTCTGCGTTTTTCTTGTCGGCCTTGTCGCCATTGGCGCGTTCTGCCCGAGCCCCATAGCACGAATCTGCAAACGCCAGATCGGAATTTGCAAAACCGCAAACAGCCCCAAGCAGGACGATACAAAAAAAACGAACCATATTCATAATGTGGAATGCGTAGTGTGTAATGTATAATGAATAATTTCACACCTCACATTACACACTTCACACCTTTATTTTCTTCCCTTGCCTTTTCCGGAGAAGTAGTCCTGCTGACGGGTGGCGCCAAGCACGGCATGCCATAGCGTTCCGTTGGGATTGATTTTCTTGCGTTCGTTGACGGCGTATTCTATAGGCACATGGCTGAACTGTTCGTTCATGCTGCCCACCACCATGTCGGTCTTGCCCGCCATGCCTGCGTGCACAGCACTTTCGGCCAGCTGGAAACAGAAGATGGCGTCGGTTCCTTTGGCGGGAATGCTGCGGACCATGTAGCTCGGGTCAAAGTACTTGATGTTGACTTCTTTGCCCACTTTATCGAAATGGTTCTTGATTTCTCGGGTCAGGAATTCACCGATGTCGTTTTTCAACACATTGCCGCTGGCGTCCTTGCGTTCCGGCAAGCCCTTGAACAGCTCCTGTCCGGCACCTTCGGCCACGGCGATTACGGCATGGGTCTTGCCGCTGCTGTAACGGCTTTCGAGAGCTTTGAAAAGGCCTTTTTCGCCTTCTAGGGTGAAGGGCACTTCGGGAATGAGGCAGAAGTTCACCACCGTTGTGGCGAGAGCCGCATAGGCGGCGATAAATCCGGAGTCGCGGCCCATGAGTTTCACGAGGCCAAGACCGTTGAAAGCTCCATTGGCCTCGTTGTGGGCGCTGGTAATCACGTCTGTAGCGCTGAGCACTGCCGTCTCGAAACCGAAAGTTCGGTCAATCAGGTTCAGGTCGTTGTCGATAGTTTTCGGAATGCCGATAACAGAAATAGGCTGGCGACGCTTCTTGACTTCTTCGGCAATGGCGTGTGCTCCACGAAGGGTTCCGTCACCGCCGATACAGAACAGCACGTTGATGTTCAGCCGCATGAGGGTATCCACCATCACGGAAGGTTCCTGCATGCCGCGGGAGCTCCCCAGGATAGTTCCACCATCGTCCTGGATGGCATCCACCACGTCGGGGTTCAGCATAATAGGCGGGTAACCGTAGGCCGGGTTCAGACCGCGGTAGCCATAAGGAATGCCGAAGATATTCCGGACGCCGTAGTCAAACCACAGCACCTGTACAAGACCTTTGATAACGTTGTTGAGGCCGGGGCAGAGGCCTCCGCAGGTCACGATGCCCGCGCGGGTCCAGGCGGGGTCGTGGAAAATCGTTTCACGAGGGCCTGCCGCTTCGAGGGAGGGAATCGCCTTCCCGCTATCGACAAATTTTTTGATACGGTTCACGTCGGTGGTGAGGCTGATACGGTCGCCGTCAGAGACGAACTGCACGCCTTTCATGGGGGATTTCAGGGTTCCCGTTCCCACTGTTTCGATGGAGAGGTCGTATTGTTCCGGATTGTTGAGAATATCTTCTTGCGTCATGCCTTAAAAATACAAAAAAGAACCCCGATTAGGTCGGGGTTGGCACCTTTTGTCCCCATCACACCTCATACCCCTAGCCCCTAAATCCTAGATCCTAATCCCTATATTTCCAGCGGCGGGAAGTGTATCTTGGTGCGGAGACCCGGATTTGCGTTTTCCATCTCGATTTTCATGTTGGTGAGGGTGCAGAGCTTTTTCACCATAGAAAGGCCGATGCCCGTTCCGCTGGTGCGGCGGGTCATCTCGTTTTCGACGCGGTAGAATTCCTGGAAAACTTTTTTCATTTCGGCAGGGGGAATGCCAGGCCCGTAGTCGCGTACTGCAAGATAGACATCGGTTTCCTTGATCCGAAGCTCGATGACAATCATCTTGTAGTCCGCATCCTTGGAGAACTTCAACGAGTTGTCCACCAGGTTCATCAAGATTTGCATGATGGCGTCCCGGTCCATCATCAGGGTGATGTCCCGGACATCGGTGTCCGAAGAAACGGTGAGCTCGAAACCGTGCTTTTCCACATTCTTGCTGTAGGTGGCCACAAAGTCGTCCAGTACGGCCTTGGGCCTGTCCTTGGCGAGCTGCACATTCCAACGGTCTCCATCCAGTTTGGACAAATTAAGAACGTTCTGGATTAGGCGCGTAAGTCTGTCCGCCTCGCTGGCAATTTGGTTGTAGTACTTTTGTTTTTTCTCTTCGTTTGCCACCCAGGAGTTCTGCAACAGCTCGGCGTACATGCGGATAGAGGTCAACGGCGTTTTCAGCTCGTGACTCACCGCAGAAATAAAGTCCTGCCTTTTCTTGGCTAGGTTCAGTTCGCTTCGGGTCAGGCGGTATATAGCCACGAGACCGCCTCCCAAGATGATAAGCACTACGGCTCCAAGGAAAATCAAGAAAGAACTGCCCCTGGAATCGTCCCTGTTTTTCATGTACATTGTCAGAGAAATCTTGTTGAGGGGCGGGATCAACTTGGTAGAGAAAATTTCTTGGGAATCATCGTGTGTGCCAAAAGAAAGTAATGTTCGCGGCCCGTCCTTGAATTCCAACACCAAATCCTTTTCAAGAGGGTAGAACTGCGTTTCGTTTTTGACCAGGCTATTCAGGTAGACTTTGGTGTCAACGATGTAGCCCTGGATATAGAGTTCGCTGCCCCTGGTCACGTTACGGAAGAAGACGATATAGTCACTGTTGACTTTCGCCATGAAGGGCTCGATTTCCACTTCGAAATTGTAGGTCACCGGTGTAGAGGTCAAGCTGTCTATGTTCTGGGATTCGGCGTTGAAGGCCAGGTTTTCTTTTTCAGATGCCGTTTCAATTCGGTGGGGTCTGGTGGATTCTTCTTTTTCGCTATGGCCTAATTTGGGGTCTTGCTTGTAGATGTGGTCAATGACCTTTTCCACGGAATCTCTAGGCTGGGCCATGGCTTCGATACCGCGGTTTTCAATATTTAACTCGTCCAGAATGTTCTTGATTTTATTGCGGACTTCTTCACGGCGTAACCGTTCGCTTTGGGGAATCTGTTCCAAAAGGATTTCGCCGAAACGGCCTTCGGGCAAGAACGGCGTGCGGAGCGTGTTGTCTGGAGTGAGCTGGAAATGCCCCACAAGGCCCGCATATTGGCTTGTGACGGGGTAGTCCACCAGTTCAGAGAGCGTGTTTTCTTCGCCGCCGATGACCTGCACGGTGCGAATGAATCCGTATTCGGAATAGGAACGTTTTTCTTCGACGGCCAGGTCGCGGGCAAGCCTCTGGTTTAACGTGTTGGCCACGAACATGGCATGCCCAGTGTAGAGCGAATTGGTACCCAGCTGCAACTGAGAATACGCCTGGTAAAGAAGAATTACCAGGGGTATCGTAATGACAACAAAGATGGAGGCGAAGATTACGTGGACTTTGTGCATTCAGGCGTAGAACACATCTGGTAGCCTTCCCCGCGGAACGTTACCAGGAACTTCGGGTGGGAAGGGTCGTCTTCGATTTTCTTGCGGAGCTTGGTGATGTGGATATCTACGGTACGGGTATCTACGGAATCGGCGTTCTCATAGCCCCAGACCTTGCGCAGCAGTTCGGAACGGGGAACGGCGTGATCGCGGTTGGTCCACAGGTATTCCAGAATTTCCACTTCTTTACGGGTGAAGGCGATTTCTTCGGTGCCACGGGTACCGCGGTATTCGCGGAAATCAATCTTCAGATTGCCGGCGATGAGCTTTCCTTCGTTTTCGGCGCTCTGGCGGCTGCGACGGAGTACTGCCTCAATGCGGGCCAGCAGCATAGGTACAGAGAAGGGCTTGGGAATGTAATCATCTGCGCCGTACTTGAGACCGTTGATGATGTCCTCGTCGGAATTTTTGGCTGAGAGGATAATGATGGGAGTACTTCTGTCTTTTTCGCGAATTTTGTCGCAAACAGTAAAGCCATCAATGCCCGGAAGCATCAGGTCCAAAAGGATTAGCCCGTACTGTCCAGTCAGGGCTTCGGCAAGGCCTGTTTCCCCATCGGCGCAGTGCTTCACGTTGTATCCGTTCAGTTCGCAAAGGTCTACAAGACCTTCGGCGATGGCAATCTCATCTTCTATAATGAGGATGCTTGTATTGCTTGTGTTCTGGCTCATCTTTAATCCTTTCAATTCAAATTCTAGAGGGCGAAACCACCACCCACTTCCAGGGTCATGTTGCCGGCGTCGATTTCCTTCGGATAATCGCCGCCAAAGTAGTACTTGAAGTTGGTGTAAATGGCAATGGGAATAATGGGCAGTTTGGCTCGTGTACCTATCATCACGTGACCGCCAACGCTGGTGTTCAACCCCTCATCTGCGGCCTTGTCCTGAACTTTCTGCTTGAGAGTCTGGCCGAGGTCTTCCAGTTCCTGTACCTTCTGCTGCAAGGCTTCGGGGTCAAGGCCTTCCTTGTTGGCGGCGCTCTTAATCATTTCAGAAATGGCTGGGTCATCAATGATACCTTGCACAAAACTCTGGTTCAGCACGAAGCTATTTAAGTGGTAGGTGAAACCGCCACCGATGTAGGGGCGAATAATGGGGATAAAGGTGATGGGGTAGGTTAGGGTGATATCCAGGTTGCTGGCCACGAACTTGGGATTGGCCTTGCCGAAGGGAGTTCCGGCTAGCTCGATTTCTATAGGAATGGGGTCGGCGACACCATCTACATAGAGAGCAGCATCGTAGGAGCCGAACTGAATGTTATAGGTGGCTTCGATATCGAAGATAGGAAGGATGTCGACCCACAGTTTGAAACCGAAACCCTGCATGCCGCCGCTGAAACCGCCGTGACCGAATTCAATGCCTTCGGCTACGCGAGCGAACTCGCCGGCTTTCATCTTGGTACCGAAACCGGGGGCGTAGTGACCGCCGATACCGATGATAGCGAAGGACTGTGTGGCGAGCAGAGCCGCCGCTGCAAGAACGACCTTGAAATTCATAATGAACCCTCGTTGAAACGTTACAATGAAACAATACAAATTTTTTTTCGGGTGTGCAGGTTACAACAAACAAAAAAGTCCGCGTTTTGCGGACTTTTCATCGGTGGTTTGTACTTGTGCGGCCCCGCTACTTGATGGCCGGAACGATCAGTAGCACTTTCTGGCCCTTGCGCACCGCAATCTTGTCAAACTTGTACACGCCAACGGTCTCACCGTGGGGGCCGACGGCCGCCACGTTCACGTCGTGGCTTCCAGGCTGGACCGGTATGCGGGTCATGTGGAAAGAATTGGGCAAAAACAGCCCTACGCGCAGGTCGGCCTGCTCTAGCTGGGTCTGGCCAACGTCTATGAAGATGTTCTTGAGCAGGTCAAGGATGCCGTTGCCGGTGTTGGTGGCGGACTTGGCCTTTTGGGCGGCGATGGTGCGCAGTATTACGCGGACGGCGGTTCGGGTGATGACGGTATTACGCTCGTCATCCATGTTTTGCCGGAGTTCCTGGTCCACGTCCATAACCTTCTCCGGCCTTATGCGGGTCTTGCCGTCTAGGGAGATTTCGAACTGGTTGACGCGGCTCTTGTACTTGCGGACCTCGGGTAGGGCAAACCCGATGTGGAATGTCTCGCTTCCGGCGCCTGGAACGGGCGGCGCCACCAGCGTAAAGGAAACCCGGTTGCCTGTCTCCCCATCCTTGTAGTAGAGGTTCATGGCGCCTGCGCTAACGAAGGTTCCCGACAAATACATTTCACCCAAAATGGGACTGTGGCCTGCGTAGCCCAGCACAATGATTTCTTGACCCTGTTCGTGTACGGCGGTGGCCTTGGGAGTGCTCGGCAGTTCCGGCTTTTTCAGGGCCCGAATGTCATCTTCCCGTTCCATGCGGCGAAGGCTCTCGGTGGCGAACTCGAACACTTCCTTGGGGAGACCCATCTTGCTTTCGTCGTAGGCCTTGATTGCCTTGATGTAGGCAATGGCCGCTTCATCATCGTCACCATCCAGCTCGTAAACCAGTGCCTGCAAGTAACGCAAGTAACCGTTGTCGTTTACTTTGTCCTTGTCCTTTTGGTACAAGGCGTTCATGGCGATTTGGGAGCGCCGGACTTCTACTAAGGCACCGTCCAAATCCATCTTGGCCAGGTAGTTCAGAATCTGGTACTGGTACATGGTCAAGAGCTCGAAGGGTCTTGCGCGGTAGGGGCGGGTATTGTCATTAGTTAAAATTGCCGCCGCCTCGTTGGTGATGGACTTTGCGTAAAGATCTTCGTAGATTTTTTCGGCTTGGGTGAGATTCTTGATACTCTCGTCAAAGTTGCGGTTGTAATGGTACAGGATTCCCAGGTCGTAATAGTATAGAAACTCGCTGTTGCTTCCGTAAAGGTCGTCCTTCTCCTTCTTTACCTCGGCGATGGTGGCGTCGAAGCCTTTCTTTTCCAGCGTAGGGGCGAGAGTTTCATACCGCGTCATGGACTTGTTGGCACATGACGTCAGAAGGATTGCTGCAAGCAACAGGAATATTCGTTTCATAACGTTGTCCTAAATTACGGAAGTGGGGTGTTAGGGGCGGCGCCCCTAGGAGAAGGGGTAGCCCCGGAACGATTCCGGGGCGAGGGGAAGGCTTTCCCCTTTGCCCCATTCCAAACTACACATTTCACATTCCACACCGCACATTGCACCGCAGGTGCCTTACATCTTCACGCTGTTTCTGGAGATATATTTCTTGATTTTCTTGTCGCCTACCCAGACTTTACGATGGCTCTGGATGTCGGTAAGTTCCAGGTCCACCTGGTAGTAGATGACCTGCTCGTCGCCTTCCTGGTCAACGATGGAGTTGAGGGTGCCGGTGAGCATCAGGTCGGCGCCGATTTCCTGACCGGCGTCCTTGCGGGTTTCTTCGGTGGCGTTGCCGGCCTGGCTGGCAAGCTCGCTGCGCAGTTCGGCGCGTTCCTCGGCGTTGGCCACGAAGTCAGCCTTGCCCGAATTGATGAGGGCCCGTTCCATATCCTTGATGAAGGTTTCCACGTTGATGTGTTCGTGGCTCTTGTTGCGAACCTTGCCGATGACCACAGTAGGCACAATGCCGTTCTTCTGCTGAATCATGGTCTGGTACCAGGGGCGGTTCAGGCAGTCGGTAATCATCTCGTCGGCCACCAGGCGGGAATCGGTGTCGTTCCAGGCGCCGGAAAGGTCGGTAGTGGAATTTTCGTCGATGCGGGTGACCTTCTTGCCACAGCCTACAAAGGCAACCATGCATGCGCAAAGGCAGAGAATCCAGAGTTTGGACATATTGTTTCTCCTGTTTTCAGGTTTAAGTTGTTTACGCTTTCAATATAGAAAATGCTCCCGACTCATCGGGAGCAGAAATTCACAGAGTCAATGCTGCGTGAATTATTTCTTGTACTTCTTGCCCTTGGAAGCGTCCAGGGTGACTTCGGCGGTTTCTTCACCACGCACAGTTACCAGTTCTTCGGCAGAGCGGCCGTTGCTGCATTCGGCGCGGACAACGTGGTCGCCGGCGTCGAGGCTGGTGATGGTGAGGGCGGCGCCATCGGTCTTGTCGGCGTTGTCGCCGTCAACGTAGATGAGGCACTTGCCGGGGATGGTGGTCACCTTGATGTTGCCCTTGGGAATCTTGGTACCGAAGTCAAACTTGTTGCGCTTGTCGTTGCCGGGCCACACGTTCACGCGTTGGTTCACCAGTTCGAAGCCCTGGTCGATAACCACCAGGGTCTGGCGGCCAGACTGGACGGACTGGTTTTCAATGGGGCTCTTGCCCAAAAGTTCGCCGCCCAGGTAAACATCGCTGTTAGGCGGGTTAGTAATGATGGTCACGGTGGCAGCCTTGCCACGAGGAGGTGGATCGTCGTCGGCGACGGCGGAGGTGAAAAGGAATGCGACCATCAAGGCCAGAATGTACAGTTTCTTCATGGATTACTCCTGTTTGTTTATATAAAACTTTGTTTTCTCTGTGAATATAAATTTTTTTCTGCCAGAAAAACGGAAAAATGCCAAAAAAGCCCGAAAAGGCATAGCAAACAGCCCCAAAAGTCATTGAGAATTACAATCAAGCGGCAATTGTCGCGGCTTTCGGTTTACGCTTTTTTCTGAACTCCGAATTCCGAACTCCGAATTCTGAATTTTTTCTACATTCTCACCCATGAAAGCCCTCTACCAGAAAATCCGCGTCTTTGACGGAAAAAGCTACGGCCTGTACCGCTCCCTCGCCGACAAGGCCTGGGATTTCGGCGACTTTACGCTGGAGTTTCTGCACGTGCAGGGCGACCCCTTTGCGCCGGCATCGCGGATTCTGGTGACCGCCCCCTTGCAGACCCTCGGTTACGGCGGGGAGTGGGGCGGCTCCTTCGAGCGCCGCCTGGCCATTTCGGACTATCTGCTCCGCAGGCTCAGCAAGAACGTTGCAGAGCGCTTTCCCGAAAAGAACGCCGCCATCGAGATGGAAGTTCCCGGGCCGGAAATGCTGGTGCGAAACGCCCTCTGGGTGGATAACGGCATGCTCCGGGCAAGCCTTGCGGTGCGGCTCCCCGGCGAGGGCCGCAAGATCCAGGCGGAACTGGCGGCTGAAATTTTGACCATGACGCTCCCCGACCTGCTTTCGGCAAGCCTTTACTGCACTCCCGAAATCCTTGCGGGCGTGGAGGAAAGTTTCCAGGTGCTCGACACCCGCCGCGCCATCCTGGAGGAACTTCCCGTGCGGGGCCTTGTGGCCTTTGTGCCCGACGGGGCGGTGCTTCCCAGGGAGTCGGGACTATCGGAGCGGCCGCTCTCGGGAGCGGTCCCTTTCAAGTCGCCCGAAGAACTGGCGGTGACTTTCGACATTGGCGGCAAGAGCATTCGGGGCATGGGAATCCCCAAGGGCGTGACGGTCATAACCGGCGGCGCCTACCACGGAAAGTCCACCCTGCTCGACGCCCTGGTCCATTCCGTCTATCCCCACGTTCCAGGCGACGGCCGCGAGGGAATCGCGGTGGAAGAATCCGCGTTCCGTGTGGGCGTTGAAGACGGACGCTACGTGCGGGAGACGGACATTTCCGCCATGGTGCGGGACTTGCCCGGCGGTGTGTCCACCATGAATTTCTCTACCGAAAAGGCTTCGGGCTCTACCAGCGAGGCGGCGAACCTGCTGGAGGCCATGGAGATGGGCTCTAAGACCTTCCTTATCGACGAGGATTCGTCGGCGGTGAACTTCCTCATCCGCGACCGGCGCGTGCGGGCCCTGCTGGGCGACGACCGGGAACCCCTGATTCCCCTCACCGACCGAATCCGCACCTTTGTGGATATGGGCTTCAGTTTCATTCTGGTGGCGGGCGCCTGCGGAGACTTTTTGAGCCTTGCGGACAACATCGTGGTGATGGCGGAATACAAGGCCGAATGTGGGAATTCGAAGGCGCGTGAGCTTTTCGGCGCCTGCGATATGGGTACGCAGGTTGAGCCTTCTGGAGGTGGTGCGACAGGCGCCGTTACGCTCCCTGTTCCTCGGTCCTTCGCCGAATTCGTGAAGCCCCTCTTGCCGAAGGTGCGGCCCGCTTCTGCCGTAGAGCGCCAGGTGAAGGTCAAGCTGAACGGCGACAGCCTGCTTCAGGTGGGCCTGCTTATGGCAGATGTTTCCAGGTGCGGCCTTCTGGTGGACAAGTCCCAAAGGCTTGGCGCCGGATACCTGGCGCTGAACCTGTGCCAGAATCCAGAAGATTCCGGCCTGAAAGAAATTGCAGACAAGCTATGCGAAAAAATCCGCAACGTAGGGTTCCGCAATCTGCCTCAGGGCATGAGCCGCCCCATGAGCCTGCCCCGTGCGGTAGATGTTGTAGCGGTGTTGTTCAGGATGCGGTAGGTTTTACGCCAGTTCCTTCGCCAACTGTTTCAGTGCCGCCATGGATTCTGCGGAGAGTGAACTTTTCACCGTCACCGTAGTTTCGCACAAGGTAACGTTTTTGAGAGTTGCCAAAATTTCGGCCATCTTCTTTGCGGCCATGGGCGCCCAGGTGCCGTTCTCCACGATTCCCACCTTGCGGTTGCTGTAGTTCTTTGCCTTCAGGTGGTTCAAGAAATCTTCCATCACGGGGAAAAGCCCCGCGTCGTAGGTGGGAGCCATCACTACCATGCGGTCGTAGCGAAAGGCGTCTTCGATGACTTCGGCCATGTCGCTCCGGGCAAGGTCGGAGACTACGACCTTCGGCACTCCGGCACCTTCAAGCTCCTTCGCGAGAACCTGTGCTGCCTTGGCGGTGTGTCCGTAGATGGAGGCGTAGGCGACAAGCACGCCTTGGTCTTCGGGAGCGTAACTGCTCCAGGTGTTGTACTTGCCGATGTAGTATTCCAGATTTTCTGCAAGAACGGGACCATGTAGCGGGCAGATAGTCTTGACGCCTAGTGGCGCCACCTTCTTGAGCACCGCCTGCACCTGGTTTCCATACTTGCCCACGATGTTGAAATAGTAACGCCTGGCTTCGCAGGCCCAGTCGTCGGGGTCAGCGTCGTAGATGCCGAACTTGCCGAAGGCGTCGGCAGAGAACAGCACCTTTTCGGTCTGCTCAAAGCTGAACAGTACCTCGGGCCAGTGAACCATAGGAGCGCCGATGAACTGCAAGGTGTGCTTGCCCAGAGCAAGAGTGTCGCCTTCCTTGACGGTGAGTTTTTTCACGTCGGCAGGGAGTTCCATGAACTGCGGGAGTAGCGCAAACGCCTTGGCGCTTGCTACAAGAGTCGCGTCGGGGTAAAGCGCCACGAACTGGGCGATTCCGCCGGCGTGGTCCGGTTCCAGATGGTGGATAATCAGGTAGTCGGGCTTGCGTCCGGCAAGGGCCGCCTGCAGGTTGGCCAGCCATTCCGTAACCTTGCGGCTATCTACTGTGTCGGTAACGGCAACCTTTTCGTCTTCAATCACAAAAGAATTGTAGGCCATGCCTGCGGGCACCACGTACTGCCCTTCGAAAAGGTCGATGTCCGTGTCATCTACGCCGATATACTTGATGGAATCGCTAAAGTTTTTCATGTAAGCCTCGTGAACTAGTAGTAAAAATTCATGTTGAACCAGCCTGTCTTTCCGTCAGCGGAAATGGCAATGCCACAGGCTACTTTGGAGTAGCTGTTTTTCATGTTCAGATAATGACCTATCTGCTGATAATCCGAGATCCCTTGTTCTACCTTGGCCTTCTCGTTTTCCCACATGGCCATCTCATAATACTGGACAGCTCCCGTAGCGTTCGATCTCCAGGAGGTGGAGAAGTTCGGGCCTGAATTTTGTGCACTTTCTCCGCAGTCGCCAAAGTGTCCGTGGGCTGCATTGTCTGCCATATCCGCTGCGGCCTGGTCAATGGCGCACTGCTGCTTTTCGGCATCGGCTAGGGTCATGGGCTCCAGGTCTTCTGTAGCGCGGTATTCGTTCAGCAACCTCAGGCATTCGTCCCTCCAGCCTTCATCAATGAACGGCCGTGTCAATTCGTAATCCAGAAGCGGTGTCAAGGTGGATGCTGTAGAAGACGGAGTTGTCGTCTCGGCTGATTCGGGTGTTGTCCCAGAAGATTCAGATGCCGGTGTTTCCGATGATTCCGTAGAAGTCGGTTCCGTTGATTCTGCGGACTCCGGTACAGTCGTCTCCGAAGATTCCGGCAAGGCGAAGGACGAAGACGAATAATCTTCGTTGCCGTCGTTTCCCGGATCTGACTGATTCTCTCCAGTTTCAGTCTGGACCTGTGCCTGTCCCGCATCTGCAGGGTTGCTGGTGGAACTGTCGCAAGCAGCCAAGGCAAACGCAGCAAAGGCGATTGCAAAATAACCCAATCCCTTTTTCATCTTTTCCTCTGTATGTTGAGAAATACCTAGTGAGAATTAGTAGAAGTTGACGTTGAACCAGCCGGTAGTTCCGTCTTGGGACACCGCTATGCCGCAGGCCACCTTGGTGTAGTCACCCCGCATGTTCTTGTAGTGCCCGATGTAGGGGTAGTCTTCGTCCTTGTCCAGGTCCCGCTCCCCGCTCTCTACCAGTTTCTTTTCGCTCCACATCATGTCCAGATAGTACTTGGCCACGTCGGCAGCCTTGCGACCGTTTGCCATGGAGGCGTTGGGACCGGAATTCTGGGCCCATTCACCACATTCCTTGAAATGCCCGTGGGCCTTGTTAGACTTGAGGTCCGCGGCGGACTGCTCGTCGGCGCATTTCTGTTTTTCTTCGTCGGCAAGGGCGACGGATTTAAGGTTTTCGGTGGCGCGGTACTCGTTGATAATCTCCAGGCACTGTTCGCGCCAGCCTGCTTCGTCCATGCCGGCGGTGACAGGTGTGCCGGAACTGGAATCATCGGAACAGCCCGTGAATAGGGCGGCAGCACAGATGGCAGAGGTGATACCGATTTTGCAGAACATGTTCATAAACACTCCCTTGAGATATTTAATATCAATGTAAATAAAAAAATGGTTCATGTGTGATTCTAGAAAAAATCGGACTTGACACCTAAGTCCTAATGAGTATATTTTGCCATAATCATGGCCGCAAAAGAAATAACAGTCGATGCCGCTCTCGAAAAAGGCGAAGAACTGACCGCCTTCGTGGAGTCCATGCTGGAGCCATACGACCCCTCGCCCAAGGCGACCATCCAGGTGGATGTGGCCATTGACGAGGTGTTCAGCAACATCGTCATGTATTCCGGAGCCAAGACCGTAACGGTGGTCGCCAACCTGGATGAGCCTACGTCCGTGTTCTCGCTTACCTTTATAGACAAAGGAAATCCCTACAATCCCCTGGAAAAAGAGGATCCGGACGTTTCCCTGCCTGTGGAGGAGCGGGAAATTGGGGGTCTGGGCATCTTTTTGGTGAAGAAAACCATGGATGACGTGCACTACGAACGCAAGGCCGACCAAAATTATTTTACTATTTACAAGAAAATTAAGTAGAGGTACAAGATGAAAATCGAACAGACTCGTGACAATTCCACATTGACCCTGGCTTTAGAAGGTCGTCTGGATACCATTACCGCTCCCGAGCTGGAGCAGGTCGTCAATGCGAACCTGGAAGGGCTCACTGCCTTGATTTTTGACTTTGCCAAGCTGGAATACGTGTCCTCTGCCGGACTCCGCGTGCTGCTCAGCGCCCAGAAGAAGATGAACAAGCAGGGCAAGATGGAAGTCAAGAATGTTTGCGCCGAAATCATGGAAGTCCTGGACATCACAGGTTTCAGCGATATCTTGACAATTGTCTAGAAAATCTTTGCCGCTAGTTCAGGTGCGAACTTGGACAGGTAACCCTGGGCGAGCAGAATCGTTATCAGGGCGGGCAATATCCACTTGAAATAAATCTTGATGAGTGTGTGGCGAGGGAGTTTCAATCCCTCGCCTGCGTTCATTTCGTCAAAGAACTTGTCCTGCCCCCAGCCATAGCGGCTGCTGCAGAATACCACCATGAATATGGCGCCTGCGGGCAGCATGGTGTTACTCACGATAAAGTCTTCCAGGTCCAGCACGCAGCTGCCGGGGCCAAAGGGTTCAAACCCCGAAAGCACGTTGAACCCGAGGGCGCAGGGGAGCGACATCAGGAACACCGCAATCATATTCCAGTAGGCCACTTTCCGGCGCTTGAAGCCCTTCAGGTCCATCCAGAAGGCGACGATGTTTTCAAACACGGCAATAAGTGTGGAGAGTGCCGCAAAGGACATGAACAGGAAGAACGCCGCCCCGCAGAACCGGCCCGCGGGCATCATGGCGAATACGTTGGACAAAGTAACAAAGATAAGCCCGGGCCCTTGCGCCGGAGACTGCCCAAAGGCAAAGCACGAGGGGATTATAATAAGTCCCGCCACCAGGGCCACGATGGTATCCAGCGCACAGATGCTGGCGGCCTCCTTGGTCAGGGAATGCTGCCGCTTGATGTAACTGCCAAAAATCATCATGCTGCCGATACCGATACTCAGGGTAAAGAAGGCATGGGCAAATGCGGCGAAGATGGCATCTCCCACGCCCTTGCCGGACTGGGTCAGTCGTTCCAGGGAAGGCAACAGGTAGAATTCCAGGCCTTTGCCGGCCCCGGGGAGCGTCACCGCACGAATGGCAAGCAGGATCATGATGACAAACAGCGCAATCATCATCTTCTTGGTAATGCGTTCCACGCCCTTCTGGAGCCCGAGGGACACGATGCCCAGGCCCATGACGATGGCGACGGTCATCCAGAAAATCAGGAGGGGCGGGTTCGAAAGCATCTCGCCGAAACCGCTTGCAATCTGGTCGGGCGTGCCCTTCAGGAATTCGCCGTCGGTGAGCATCTTGTAGAAGTAGAAGAACATCCAGCCCGTGACTACGGAGTAGAACGCCATCAAGATATAGTTGGAGGCAATCAACGGGAACTTTGCCCAGTGCCATTTGGTGCCCTGCTTTTCGAGACGGTCAAAGGCCATGCCGACGCCGTTTTTTCCGCCCCGGCCGATGGCCAGTTCTGCCATGAGCACCGGGAGCCCGAGAAACAGCAGGAACCCGAGATAGGGCAGCACAAAGGCCGCGCCGCCGTATTGCCCTGCAATATAGGGGAAACGCCACACGTTGCCAAGTCCAATGGCACAGCCTGCGGCAATCAGCAAAAATCCAAGTCTTGTCTTAAAAGTCTCGCGTTCTCTTTTGTGCTCCATGAATCTAATGATAATAAAAAACGCGTGCGAATTATATATTTATACCTATGCCCCACTTCGTTTACATGCTCCGCTGTGTCGGAAACCGAATTTATACGGGTTACGCCGTAGATGTGGCGGCCCGTTTCGAGGAACACCGCACAGGGCGTGGGGCCAAGTTCACCAAGGCTTTTCCGCCCGAAAAAATCCTCCGCCAGTTCGAGCTCCCGAACAAGGAATACGCCTTGCGCATGGAAGCCCGCATCAAGAAACTTACGGCGACCCAAAAAGAACGGCTGGCAAGTGGCGACGAAGTGCTGACACAGTCCCTGTTAGATAATCTTGCCGAGACGCTTCCGCCCAAAAAACGAAAACGGCGCCGCCGCGCGACCGCAAAAAAGACAGTGAAATAGCCTAGGGGCTACACCTCTATGGACATGCCCGTGAACATCTGGCAGGCCCGTTTGCCAAGAACCTCGTGCAATATTTCGAAGGCGCGGTTGCCGGTGCAGTGCCCTGTGTAGATTTTCTGCACGTCCAGCTCCAGCAGGCGCTTTGCAAAGGCATAGACGGCCTCGTCCTTGTAGCGGTAAAGGTGGAAGCCTCCGAGAATCCCGTATATCTTTTTGCCCGGAAAGGTCGCTTCCACTTCTTTCACGATGTTGTCTGCGCCGGCGTGACTGCAGCTGTTCATCACGAACAGTCCCTCGGGAGTGTCAAAGACCAGGCTCTGCTCGTGGTCAAAACTGTCATAGCGGTAACGGCCGTTTTCCTTGACAGAAAGACCCGCTGCCTGGGCGATACCGGTACGGACCTCTGGACTCACGACGCTATCTTTGTGGGGGAGCAGGTAAACATTGGGGGTAATCTGGGCATCGCCTTCGACAAAGCGGATGCGGTCGGCAAAACGTTTCAGGTAGCCCCTGCGGATACCGATGTATTCGTGGTAGGCAAAAGGCCCGAAAATCTTGTGGGTATGGTAGCAGTTTTCGGCGGCGCCTTGCCTCAAGAAGCAGGACGCCTTTTCGTTGATACGGAAAAAATCCGCAAGGCCGTTGGCGTGGTCGTAGTGGGCGTGGCTAAGGAATGCAGAGTCCACCTTCGAAAGGTCTATGCCCATGGCGGCGGCGTTTTGCGCGAACTTTCGAGACGCTCCGGTGTCCAACAGGTAACGCTTGCCCTCGAACTCGATATAGACGGATAGTCCCCACTCTCCGCAGAGGGGCGTGCAGTTGCTGGCCGAGCAGTCGTTGGTCGCACTGTTGTCTGGCGTACTGTTGCCTGGCGCAAAATCCGTGCCACCGGCGATGTTATCTACCAGAATCTTGACAAGCATCTTGCGCCCTACCGGTTCCAGCCGGAATGCCCCTCGCCGTAATACAATGCGGCATCTTCGGGGCCAAAATCGTCGGCTACGGAATCGCGCGGCGAGAGCCACCCGCGCATCTTCTTGATGCGGGCGCGACGCTCCTCTGTAGCTTTGGCTGTTGCGGGATCTGCGGCGTCTTGAGCGGCGGGGGCTGCAGCAAGGTTCGTGCCAGTTTCATCGTGATTTTCGTCAAGTGAGTTGACCATATGGTGAAAAAATAGATTATTTTAAGAACATGAACACAAGAATTCTCCACATCATGGCTGCGACGACATTCGTTGCCGCCCTCAGCAATTCCGCATTTGCACAGACGGCATCCGACACCGTCTCGTTCGTGAACTTCGAGAACCGCGAAGTCGGCGTGTACGGCAACGCAGAAGCCAAAGAAGACTTCAAGCGTAACGACTACGACAAAAGCTGGTGGTACGCCATGGACAAGAACAATGGCGAAAACTCCAAGATCGTTTACGACGGCGAGGAACACGGCAACGTACTGC
>CAMHDS010000031.1 GCA_946183925.1 uncultured Fibrobacter sp.
GCACCACGCGGATGTGGTGGAACTGGTAGACACGCTAGATTCAGGTTCTAGTGCTCGCGAGGGCATGAAGGTTCAAGTCCTTTCATCCGCACTGAAGGCCCGCTGACATATGCCAGCGGGCTTTTCTTTAGGCTTCCTCAAAAAATTCATTTTCAAAAATTTGGCTGCAACACATCGCGCAGTTTCGTCACTCAAAGTGGTAAAGACCTCCAGTATTCACCACTTCTCGTTCCTGCCTGCGCTCGGTTTCGCTCAAATTTTTTTCACCAAAGCAATTTTTTGAGGAGGCCTTTATCATTGTATCTTACTATATATCTTTTGCATGAAGGAAATCATAGACGAAATTCCCGAAACGGAACTGCCTGGCGACCATGTGATTCTTCGCCCGCTGCACGAACCTGAGGCGGCGGAACTTTACCGCCTGATTGATGCTTCCCGTGAGCATCTCTCGCGGTTCCTGCCCTGGCCCCCTGATTGCAATTCCGTCGAAGACGTTATGGACCGTCTGGAAACCTGGGAGATGCAGGCCCAGATGGGTAACGGTGCCTGCTGGGGCATTTTTGAGAAAACCGCCGGCGGGGATAATCTTGCGGGCTGCATCTTTATCGGCTGGGTTCATCCAGAGCACCGCTCGGCCACTGTCAGTTACTGGCTTGGGCAGAACTTTACAGGTCGCGGCCTCGCGACGGAGGCGTTGAACCTCCTGAGCAAGTTCTGCTTCGAAGTCCTGGGGCTGAATCGCCTGGAAATTACGGCTGCGGTCCAGAATTACGCCAGTATCGGGGTCGCTCGCCGCTGCGGTTTCAAGGAAGAAGGCGTCTCCCGGGACTTTGAATGCCTGCGTGGAAAATTCCACGACCATCTTCGCCTGTCGAAACTCGCTCGTGACTGAGGGGTGTGAGGTCGGGCCTTCGGCCCTCTGAGGCATGAGTAATGGATAATGAGTTGTGAGTTATGAGTTATGAGTCTAGGGTTCTTATAATTGCGCTTCCGGCGGCAAATTAAATACTGACAACTCATAACTCGCAACTGATAACTGATAGCGGCAAAGCCGCTGTTGGTTACTTAGGTAAACGATAATTAACCATCGGATAGTGCCTTTGCCCCCCTAGACTTCTATTTTTAGGGTATGGAAAATGGAGAAAGTGTAAAATTGACAGAGCCCGATGTGCTGCAATACACGAATTTTCGCGTGTATCTTCGGGACTACTACGAATACAAGAAGAAGACCCAGCCGGCCTTCAGTTTGCGTTTTTTTGCCGAAAAAGCGGGACTTTCCAGTCACGCCCACCTGAAACTGACTATCGACGGCAAGAGAAACATTACCAAGAGTACGGTCACAAAGCTTATCCACGGTCTCGGGCTTATTAAACAGCGGGCCATTTACTTCGAGAATCTGGTGTTCTTTAACCAGGCCACCGACGACGAAGAAAAGAAGGTCTATTACGAGCAGCTGGTCAAGGCAAGCCCCCATTCCAAGCTCCACAAGATGGACCAGGCCCAGCTCCGTATCTTTAGGGAATGGCACCATTCCGTCATTCTGGAAATGGTTTCCCTGAAGGGCTTCAGGCCCATTCCCGACTGGGTTTCCAAGCGTCTCGATGGCAAGGTGACTCCCGCCCAGGTGCAGGAATCCTTCAGCCTTCTTCTTGAACTGGGACTTCTGGTCAAGACGGCCAACGGATTTCGCCAGCGGGACCCTATGATTACTACCGACGACGAGGTTCAGGACCTGATGGTAAAGCAGTACCACCAGCAGATGCTTTCTCTGTCCAAGGATAAGTTGTCCGAACTGGCAAGCCAGGATAGGGACTTTTCTGCCCTCACTTTCAGCATAAGGCGCAAAGATTTCCCCAATTTGAAAAAACAAATCCAACTAATGCGCAAAGAACTACTAGATTTTTCTGCCGGTGCTGGAGAAGGCGATGACGTAGTTCAGGTTAACATCCAGCTGTTCCCCCTAACACGAGGAATGTAATGCGCTTTGCGGGGTTTAAATTTGGGGTTTTGATGGCTATGGTGGGTGTCGCCATGGCTTTTGTGGCTTGTTCAAGTGATGATAAGTCCGTGGCGGGTATCGAAATCGGGAACCCGTCATTGGCCTTTACTGCAGATTTCTCTGTTGATTATTCCGAAGTTTCTACCAATTCTCTTGCTAAGACTGCCGCCAAGGACGAGCCGCTGCTATTAGATTCTTTTGCTTTGGATTTCTTTGAGGTCCGTTCCTATTCCAGCTACTATGTGGCGGTAAGCATTGATGTGGCCAAGGGTGTGCAGCTGTGGCCCGGTGAGGACCTTGTGGACTCTTCTTTGAAGGTTTCCTTTACCAATGCGGACCAGGTGGCAGAACCCTTCAAGAATATCAATCTGGAGGACAAGGGTTACCTGAAGGAGATGGGAGTTTCGTTCAGGCCCGCCAAGGAAATGTCGAAGGTTTACGGTAAACTATTAATCAAGGGCAAATATATACCTGTTCAGTATTCTCTTGATTGGTTTAAACAGTTCGAGCTCCGTTACCACTATTCTCAGATAGAGAGGGTTTCGGATAGCATTGCCAATTTGTCTGTGGTGTTTTTCCCGCGCTACTTTGTGGATGGAGTTGACTTTTCCAAGGTGAAAATTGCCGATGACGGCGTCATTTACCTGGACCCAAACCATAATGCTTCAACTTGGATGGAGTTGAATCAGCAGTTTATTTCTAGCTTCAGACCTCTCCGTTATGGTTTTGCTAATACCGAGGGGGATATTGCAGAAGCTTATGTCCTGGATATTTGGGAAGGAATCATCGGGTCGATGAGCGAAAATACGATTGAGAATGGTGATTTTTCCAACGACTTCTACAGCTGGATTGTCTTCGACCAGTTCGAGGGTACTTCCGAGGCTTCTGTGGAAAAAGAGAGGAACGGCGAACATTACGTCAAGATTCAGGTGACCCAAGGCGGCAAGTATTCCTACAGTGTCCAGCTAATTCAGGAGAATGTGGCCCTGCTTGCCGGCAAAAAGTACAAGTGTGTGTTCACCATCTGGTCCGATGTGGATGGGCAGATTACTGCGCGAATCGGTGCCTACGACGATTATGATACCATTGGTTTCCAGGAACATGTGAAAGTGGGAACCACAGGTAAGTCTGTAGAAATAGAATTTGTCCCCAAAGAGAGTACCCCCTTCGCCCGCTTTGAACTGAATCTTGGCGGTAAAGAAAGGACTTTCTTCATCAAGGATATAAAGATATTCCGACTACAAGAGTAGTGACAATTGTAAAATTTCAAAAATCTGAATTTTTCTGGGCATGTTTTCGGTGAAAAAAGCGTCTATACAAGTAGATGCTTTTTTTTGTGAGGGAAAATGCTTGAATCCTGGTCCAATTTGGTTTTTGGAATGGAATGTCTTGGTTGCGGCTCTGCTTCGGAGAATCTTGACCCGTGGCTGTGCCCTGAATGCCGGAAGGCCCTCGTCGGACTTTCTAAAGAGGCGCGGCGCCCATCGGATGATGTGGTCTGCCTGTTCCCTATGGAAGAATTGACCCGACGGTTAATACACCTGTTGAAATACCGGGGCATTTCCGGAATGGCGACATACCTGGTAAAGCACTCCTGCGTTATGCAGGGACGCTCTGAAAACTTGTTTCCGGAATTTGTGCGGCCGCTTTACTTTGTGCCGGTGCCACTCCATAGGGCCCGTTTTCGTGAGCGGGGCTACAATCAGGCCGAAATGATTGCTCGTGCTTTGGCGACGCTTACAGGCGGGCAGGTTAGCCATTGGTTATGGCGTAGGACTTTTCATGTTTCCCAGACGAAGCTTTCGCGGAGAGAACGAGAGAGAAATGTGGTCGGCGCCTTTGAACCCAGGCTGCCGTCGAAACTTTCTGCCCGGGGAACCGTTGTTGTTGTGGATGATGTCTATACCACGGGGGCTACCACTGGAGCCTGTATCGATGCTCTTGGTATGGACTTCCCGTTAGATGTAAAAGTGTGTACCTTGCTTTACGACAGACCCTTTAGTGCCAGGATGGACTTCGTGGCAGATCGACGAGCATTCTGGAACCCCTAATTCAGATTACATCGCCGGTTTTATCCGTTTGGCTAATGCCAAGTTTCGGAGCTGCATGAATTTTCGAACAAATGAAAAACGCCCCCATGGGGCGTTTTTTACGGAGGAAGAGGGACTCGAACCCCCAAGCCTGACGGCGGCGGTTTTCAAGACCGCTGACTTACCAATTAGCCTATTCCTCCAAAGAGCGGGTAAAGAATAAAAAACTACAGGGCTACTGTCAATACTTTTTCTATCTTTGGCGCCATGAAGGGAGAAGGTCGCGATAGTACCTTGGAATCAGGACGGATCCTAGATTTGCTGTTTTCGTACATGCCGAAGATTGCAGCAGAACGGAAAATGGACAATCTCTTGATCCTTATGGCCGATTTGGGCCGTTCCATGGTGTCTGCCGATCGTTGTTCCCTTTGGCTTATCGATAAGGATTCTCGTGAACTCTGGACCAAGGTGGCTCACGGGGTCGACCAGCTCCGGATTCCCCTGGATGCAGGCTTTGTGGGCTATTCGGTACGGACAGGGGAGCCCCTGTTGATAGAGGATGCCTACCAAGACCCCAGGTTTGACCACCGCAGTGACGAAAAGACCCATTATCACACCACGTCTGTGCTGACCGTTCCCCTTTTTGATACGGAGGGAACGGTGATGGGAGCGTTTCAGGCCATCAATAAGCAGGGAAACACCCAGGTGTTTTCTCGCCAGGACCTTGAGCGCCTCATCCTAACCGCAGTCTATTCCGCAAAAACCGTAGAATCTGCCCGTCTCATTGCTGAGCAGGAGGCCACCCAGCGTGAAATTATCCATATCTTGGGTGAGGCGTCCGAGTACCGCAGTCAGGAGACGGGGGATCACATTCAGCGGGTGGCAGAGATATCGTATATCCTGGCCAAGCACTACGGCCTTTCTGAAGAAGAGGCCGAACGCATCAGGCTTGCCACTCCTATGCATGATCTTGGAAAAATCGGCATTCCTGATTCGGTGCTGAACAAACCCGGCAAGCTTTCCGAGGTGGAATACGGGGTGATGAAGTCCCATTCCATCATTGGCGAAGAGATGCTCAAGACCTCCAAGAGGGAGCTTTTGCGGTTTGCGTCCGCCATCGCCGGTTCCCACCATGAGCGCTGGGACGGTACGGGATATCCTCGCGGGCTAAAAGGGGAGATGATTCCCTTGGCTGGTCGAATTTGTGCTGTGGCAGACGTTCTGGACGCACTTTCCAGCCCCCGTTGCTATAAGGAGCCCTGGCCCGAAGAGCGGATTCGTGAGGAATTCAGAGAGCAACGGGGAATGCAATTTCAGCCGGAGTTGGTGGATTTGCTGCTTGCCCATTGGGATGAAATTTACGGCCCTTATCGCCACTGATTGGTAAATTCGCGCAAAATGTAAGAAAAAGAAAAGCTTCGGTCGTTAAACCGAAGCTTTTCGTGGTTCCGATTGGAATTGAACCAACGACACGCGGATTTTCAGTCCACTGCTCTACCAACTGAGCTACAGAACCAATTTGGTAGCCCAAAAATAGCCGATTATGTGAGATTTGTCAAGGGTAAATAGAATATTACTAGCATTTTTACCGAAAAACATATAAATTTGAGTAGGATATAGAGGAAAAGAAATGCGTTTTTTAGCTTGCCTTTTAAAATTGGACGTGGCTGTACTTTGTATGGCTTGCTTCTTTGCCTGCTCTAATGGCGGTAGTGCTAAACCTGTTGAAGTGGACAATGGTTCTGGAAATTCAACACAGGATACGCTCACTGTGGCTCCAGGGGATAGTGCTGGCTATACTCGCGTAATAACAGAAACGGGTGACACAATTTACGTGAAGGATACGGTGACCATTTATCCGGATACGTCTTTGCGTTGGGTGGGGAATTCTGCTGTTCGAATCACAGAAATAGCCTCCCTTAACCTGGACTGGTTAGACTTGGATGGAGATGACCCTTCTTGGGTGGAAATTTACAATGCCGGTACTGTTTCTGCGAACCTCAAGGGCTGGGCTTTGGTCGAAAACTTGAAGGATCCCAAGAAGTGGGTCTTCGGGGATGAGATTGTTGCGGCTAAATCTTTCCGTACGGTGTTCTGCGATAAAAAGAACATTCCCTCGGTAGCTGGGGTTTCCGATGGGAAAGATTCCGATGGAAAAACCTTGCACAGTCGTCCTCACACTAACTGGAAACTGGATAAAGCTGGTGGAACGCTCTATTTGGTGGATCCTAGCAATGGCATACGCGATTCTGTCGCTTACCCCGAACTTGTCGGTGGTGTCAGCTGGGGTATCGTAGACGGCGGCGACTGGAAGTACTTCGGTACGCCGACTCCTGAAAAGCCAAATACGGAGGCTACGGCATATGATGGTATGGCTCCGACGGTGGACTTTGGTTCTATCAAAGCTGGTTTCTATAGTGGCTCAAGCGTGACCATTAACCCGCCCAATGTGGAGTCCGGCGTGACGCTCCGCTGCACTACGGACGGTTCTGCACCTACGGCCTCTTCGGAGGAATTTAATTCCCCCAAGACTTTCACCAAGAATACGCCGCTCCGTTGCTCGGCATTCAAGAGTGGAACTCTTACTAAGGAAGTTGTTACCAAGACCATCTTTGTTGGCGAGACTGTTCGGATGCCCGTAGTGGCTGTCAGTGTGGATCCCTCATTCTTCCAGAAGCATTATGTGCGTGCCAATGATAGAAACTGCGGTCCTTCTTGTGGCCCGACAGGTCTTTTCGAAGATGTGGAGTTCCCTGTACATGTAGAATACTTCCCGAATGGTAGCAGTTCTGATGGCCCCGCCTTTGGCGTGAATGCGGGAATTTCCTTGATGGGTAACTGGAGCCGTCTGGAAAACAAGAAATCCGTAGCTATCGTGATGCGCGAAGAATACCAGGATGGTAAGATTCATTATCCCCTGTTTGAGACCCGTAAAGAAACGGCTAGCGACTTTAGGGGATTCAACCTGCGTAACAATGGAAACCGCTATGTGAGCGATTACCTGGAAGATGCCATGGCGGGAGCTCTGCTCGAAGGTACGGATGTGGATTACCAGCGTAGTCGCCAGGTGGTGGTGTTCTACAATGGTAAGTATTATGGTATTCACGACATGCGTGAACGCGAAAACAAGCACTTCGTGGAAACTAATTACGGGATAGATGCCAATTCTGTAGAAATCATCAAGCACCTGGGAAGCGAGATTTCTAGCAATACAAATTCTACGAAGAACTGGACGGATTTGTTGGATCGTGTTAACAAGAATAGTGCCGTTTCGGATGCTGATTATGCCACGGTGAAGACTATGATGGATGTAGGTAGTTTTGCGGAATACATGGCCTTTGAAATTTACATGCACAATGCGGACTGGCCGGGAAACAACGTACGCGCTTGGCGCAGTCCTGACCAGCCTTACAAGTTCATGGTTTATGATATGGATCATGGTATGGATTGGAACCAAGATTGGGCAGCGTGTAAAGAATTCAGAAATAGCGAAAGTGCGGAAGGAACGGATATGTTTGAATGGATTGCTCAAGGTGGATGTAAGCACAAGGTGGATAGCAGGACCTTTGCCAGTCTTTTCGTCCACCTGATAGGAAATGCCAACTTCAAGCGTCTGTTTATCAACCGTTCGGCAATCCTGTTCCAGAACTACGTGAATGCCGCACGTGTCAGGTCCACCTTGGAATACATGGCCTCGACCTTGATTGACGAGGAAACGGATAGGGACTTGAGCGAGATGTCTCGTGCCGAAGGATACAGCAATGCTTGCGGCAACGGATTCAGTATCTCCGGTTCCTGCATGAAAACTTGGGCTGAAAATCGCGATAAAACCATTATTAGCGACTATAAGAAACAGTTCGGCTTGGGTGACATGATAACGGTCAATATCGGTGTCTCTGGTAGTGGAACGGTTTTGGTTGAAGGCATGAAACTTCCCTCGACTTCTTATGCTGGAAAGTTCTTCTCGGGCAATTCGATAGAACTGACGGCTGTGCCTGCTTCTGGTGCCGTGTTTACCGGTTGGCAAGATGGCAATACGGATAATCCCCGTATTGTTTCGCCTATCGATGGTGTTACCTATACGGCCACATTCAAGTAGCTTCCGGCTTTCTTTTTCTACATTTGCCGTGTGATTAGCCCCGTTCGTAAAATGTTCGACGGCATTGCCGGTCGTTATGATTTCTTGAACCATTTTTTGAGCTGTGGTCAGGATATTCTGTGGCGCCGCTATTGTTGCCGTCAACTAAAAGGGTACGGCGCCGGAAGACGCTTGCTGGATCTCTGTGGCGGTACGGGGGATTTTGCGGTAACATACGAAAAGTTGTGCATAAAGCCCGACATGGCCGTGCTGGGGGATTTTTCTTTTGGCATGCTGAAAGGAGCTTCTGGAAAAAAGACAGTGGCCATTCCTGTGCAATTGGACGCCATGCGGATTCCTTTTGCAGATGAATCCTTTGATGTGGTTTTGAACGGCTTTGGAATGCGGAATGTTCCCGATGCTAAGGGTGCTTTGCAAGAGAGTTTCCGCGTACTTGCGTCTGGGGGCTACCTCTGCGTGCTGGAATTCTTTGCTCCGCGAAACCTGTTCAATCGGTTTTTCTACGGAATTCTTGCTCCGGTATTTATCCCGCTGCTTGGGGCTTTCTTCAGCGGGAAGAAAGAGGCCTACGAGTACCTGGTAAATTCCATCAAGCGATTCCTGCCGGTAAGGGATTTTTGCCGTATGGCGGAAGAATGCGGATTCCAGGTGGAGAAGGTGAAAAGTTTCAACGGAGGAATCTCTTACGGGGTGTTCTTGAGAAAACCTTTGGAGGCGTCCCGTGGCTAGATATATCCTTGGGGTAACTGGGGCTAGCGGGGCAATTTATGCGGTCCGCACGGCCATGTATTTGAAAAAGTTTGGTCACGAAGTATCACTTATTGTGACAAAACCTGGACGCGACGTGGTGGAATATGAAGGACAGGGCGCCCTTTTTGATTATGCCGACCGAGTGTTCGATGTGGACGATTTTTTTGCGGAATGCGCCAGTGGAAGTGCCGATTATGCCGGTATGGCGGTGGCGCCTTGCTCCATGGGGACCCTCGGCCGTATTGCCGCGGGAACATCTGATAATTTGCTTGTGCGCTCCGCTGATGTTTGCCTCAAGGAACGCAGAGCGCTGGTGATTGTGCCCCGTGAGATGCCATACAATCTGATTCACCTGGAAAATATGGAACGGGTGACTCGTGCAGGTGCTGTTGTAATTCCGGCTTCACCGCAGTTCTATAGCAAGCCCTCTTCTGTAGAGGAATTGGTGGATACTGTGGTAGCGAAAGTCCTGAAGCATTTAGGTGCGGTAACGGTTGAAGACCTTGCCCAGATTGTGAAACCATGGGAAGGTGCAGTGTGAAGTGGTTATGTTGAAAAAGATTTTAGAATTTGGACACCTGGTGCGTTTCAGCCATTCGCTTTTTGCGATGCCCTTTGCCATAGGTTCCATGTGGGTGGCGGCTCGGGGTTTCCGCGGCATGGATGCCGCAGAGGCGGTCACGATTATAGCGTTGATTGTGGGCTGTATGGTGACCGCCCGCAACAGCGCCATGAGCTTTAACCGCATAGCCGACGCCGATATCGATGCCAAGAATCCGCGTACCGCAGGACGCCACCTGCCAGCCGGACGCCTGAGCAAGGCGTCGGTCATTGCCTTTCTGGCCATAAACGGCGTGCTGTTCGTTTTATTTGCGGCACTCTTGCAACCCCTCGCCGGCCTGCTGGCCTTGCCCGTATGGCTTTTGCTGCTTTCTTATTCTTACTGGAAACGTTTTAGCTGGCTTTGCCACTGGTTTTTGGGATTTGCCATCGGTATGAGCCCGCTTGGCGCCTGGATTGCCATCCGGGGAGAGTTTGCAGTATTTCCCGTGTTTCTCCTGGTGATTCTCATGCTATGGATGGGCGGTTTCGACATTATCTACGCCACCCAAGACGAAGAAATTGACCGAAAGATGGGGCTCCATTCGGTGCCAGCTCGTTTTGGCCGCAAGCGATCCTTGCAGATCGCCTTCTGGAGCCATGTGGCCATGCTTGCCCTATGCGTTTTCTTTGGCGTGTTTTGGGGTATGGGGGCACCTTGGTGGGTGGTGACAGGCCTAATGACCGCCGCTATCCTCTATATCCATTTGTTCCGAAAGTCCGATGACTTGGATGCCATGAATAGGGATTTCTTTTTGGCCAACGTGGCTATCAGCGTGTTGGTGATGGCAGGGCTTATCGTGTGGATTTGTATGGGAGGTAATGTCGATGCCCTTTATTAAACGCCCCGACGGAAAGTTTAGCGTCGAAGACAAAATCAAGATGTTTCAGCAGATGGGATCTGTGAGTGCCGTTATCGCCTTGGTTTTGATTGTCCTGATTGAAACGGGCACTGCCGGCGAACAGAAGCCCTTGGCCGAAATGGGCCTTACCGCCATGATTGTGGTGCTGGCCGTTTCTCTTGGCGGAAGCCTTTTCTTTAAGCGGAAACTGTAGTTATATCTCCAGATCTGCTGAATATACGGTCTCTACGCTGCCGTCATCGCATTGGAACTGCAGGCTGCCATCGTCGTTCATGTCGATGATGCGGCCTGTCTTTTTGGTGATGTCCTCGTTGTTGCCGTCGCGATTCTGATCGGTGCAGCGGTTGTTTACGACGACGGTCCCGCGTGCTCCGATAAACTGGTCCATCTTGCGCCAGGCGGCGACCCAGGGGGTTATCCCGAAGGCACGAAACTGACCGATGGCCCGTTCCAGGCTTGCGATAAGCGTCTGTAAAAGTTTTTCCCGATTGACAGTTTGCCCGCATATATCTTTGAGAGTCGTGATGGCGCGACCAAGATGGACATAATCTGTAGGGTCGCTGTTCACGTTGATGCCGACCCCCATACTGACTGTGGGTCTTGGCGTGCCGTCGGCGCCCTTTGCATAAACAACTTCCGCTAATATTCCGCAGAACTTGTGCTTGCCGCAGAGAATGTCGTTGGGCCACTTGACAGACACCTTGCCGATGTCGCCGTTGCCAAGTCCTTTAATGTTGGAATCGTCTTGCAGGCCCTTGAAAACTTCGGCGAAGGTTAGAGCCGCCACCTGCGTGATTTGTGGGGCAGAAGAAAGGGGGATTTCTTCTAGCGGAATCAGAACGTTGAAATAGAGGTTCTTGCCAGCGGGGGAGTCCCAGGTGCGTTCGTGCCTGCCTCGACCTGCGGTCTGCGTGTCGGCAACAATCAGAGTGCCGGGGGCAATTTCTCCTGCTGAGGCTTTTGCCTTCATTAGGGAATGGGTGCTTTCAAGCGTTTCAAAAAGCAAGGCGGGAGCATTGCCAAAACCTGTGAGTTGCCAATCCGTGAATTTGCGTTCAGATATATACATGTTAGGCGTCAATTCCGAATTCTGAAATCCGAATTCCGAATCACTCTTCGTCCTGCTGCTCCTGCAATTCTTTCAAAGCTTCTTCAGGGAAGATGGCGAAGAATTCCCGCTTGCGGTCTTCGAACAGCTGCAATATGCGTTCCTGTTCGAACTGCTCGCGGTCGATGTTCTGCATAAAGAACTCGTCACGGGCAAAATCCCTGGTGGTCATCATCTTTTTGATGTCTTCGGAAAGGTCCACCATGTCCCAAAGGATATAGTAGGACCCGACATCCAAGCTGCCAAAGATGTCCACATTGAGCAAAACCGTATTGGCCTTGCTGGAATCCACCAGCTGGATGTTGGACTCACGTTTTTCAGGGCGGAAAATCTGCACGTCACTGACGGGCTTGGACAAGTCCTGGGCCCAAAGGGCAGATGCCATAAACAAAACAGTAAAAATGTGTGGAATCCTGAATTCCATACCTACAATATAAAATGTATTCTTCAAAAAAAGAACCGAATTTGGCGAAAAAAGGCGTTTGACGGAAACTTGTGCTTCCCGTCAACGCATTTTTGGCGAATTTTAAATCATCCGCAAGATTTCTTGGGTGGTCTGTTCGGCGAAACTGTTGTCTTGTACAAAGCGGCGCACTTCGGTGGGGTTTATCCTGGCGTATTCGGACAATGCCTTGCCGATGCCGTTACGGATGTAGTATTCGTCATCCTTGGCGCAGGTAAGGCAGAACTGCCGGAGCAGGGGCCAATCGGTGCGGTCCTTGTACTGGATCTGGAAGATGATGGCGCTACGGCGCACCCAGATGTTCGGGTCCCGAATCCAGGAAGCAATCTTGGCATGGAGTGCAGGCAAGCGCAGGGCCAGGTCTCCCAGGATGCAGGCGGCGATAGTGTCCACCGTGTCTTTCCAGGCGCGGGTTTTAATCAGTTTCTTTAAAAAGTTGAGGTGCTGCCCCCCTAGCATGCCCTTGTGCCTGAACAGGTAGTCGCAGGCGGCGTACTGGATTTCCCGATAGGGCTGAGCCCACATGTCCTCAATCCGGCTCACCAGCTCCGCATCGTTCTTGGGAGGGTACTTGTCGAATATAGGGTATGTCACTTCCCGACGGGGAACCAGTTTCACTCCGAGGAAGTCGAATTGCTCACGTGCCTTTTTGGACATTTCGTGAGATTCTTCTTCGTTGGCGATGGAACGCAGTGCCAGAAGGATATCTTGAGTGAATCGTAACATTAGACCTCAAAAATAGTCCTAAAAAAATTTTTTTTCTAGGTCTTGACAAGCATTTTTTTCAACTTTTTTTTGGAATTTTGAAAAATTTTGCGAAAAAAAGACAAAAAACACCCTTGACAACGTAAAAAAGGGAATAATTCTGCAAGGTCCACAAAAAAAGACCCCCTTGCGGAGGTCTCGAGAGGCAACGATCAGACTCGAACTGATGAATAAGGCTTTTGCAGAGCCGCCCCTTACCAACTTGGGTACGTCGCCAATGTGAGGCCTAATATAGGTAATGAAAACCTGTTTTCCAAGGGCAAAAGGCTAAAAAAACTAATTTTTAGGCCATGTTTGACGGTTTCAGGGCTAAAATGGCCTCTTTTCTGGTGAGCCTTTGGCTAAGGAGCCTCAGGGTTCGCTTGGAGACCCCTGAGACGTTTGGTCCGGGCATTCTTGGAACCTGGCACAGGGACCTACTGGCCAGTTGTGCGGCCTTCAAGGATATGGGTGTCCACGCCTTTGTCTCGCAGTCCAAAGATGGGGATTTTTTTAGCGCTACTGCCAAACGTCTGGGGTATGCCGTTACAAGGGGTTCGGGTAGCCATGGCTCCCTCAACGTGCGGCATCTGTTGGAATCCCTAAATGGGGGGCATTTTGCTGGCATGGCTTTGGACGGTCCTCGGGGGCCAGCCGGTATTGCAAAGCCCGGATCCCTTTGGCTGTCAAGGAAATCGGGACGTCCGCTTTGGGAAATACAGGTACAGTACGGAAAGCATTTTACACTCAACGGCTGGGACAAGTTTGTAATTCCTTTTCCTATGTCAACAATTGTCGTGAGAATTAAGTATTTTTGTCAAAAACAAAAGGAAGATGTATCGTGATTGCTTTAGCTCCCAAATTCGTGGCTTTTGACTTGGAAACGACTGGCCTCGACAACAAGAAAGATGAAATCATTGAAATCGGTGCTGTGAAATTTACGGTGGAAACCAAGAACGGCAAGGTTGTGCCTAAGTTGCTTTCTGAGTTTGAAACTTTTGTGAAGCCCAACATGCTGATTCCCGCCGAGGCCTCTAATGTGAACCACATTTACGACAAGGATGTGGAAAATGCCCCTCCTGTAGGGGAGTGTCTCAAGGGCTTCACGGCCTTCTGTGGCCAGGGCTCTATATTGATTGCCCACAACGCAAACTTCGACGCCAGCTTCTTGCGGGCGGCATATGCCAAGAACCCTCAACTGGTACCGGGGAATCCGGTGATTGACAGTCTTGTTGTTTCAAGGACAATCTTGCCCGAATTGGAAAACCACAAGCTGGGTTACATGGCGAACCTGTTCAAGCGACGTAATGAGATAGCCATGAGCATCGATTCCGAAAAGATGCACCGCGCCGTCTATGACTGCGAGATGCTCATGGAAGTTTTCGTGGCCATCCTCCGCCGCCGGTTCAAGGAAAAGGACTGGGAACTGGGGAATATCATGGCCAACATGGCCAAGTACAAGGGCACTCCGCAGTTTATTAATAAGTGATTAGGACTATGAGGTTTGAGGTCGGCTATCCTAACCCCGAGCCTCGCACCTCGTGCCTCCCAAACCCCTAAATCCTAGCCCCTAGTCTCTAAACAATACACAAAACACCGCCAAAGAGGACTTTGGCGGCTTTTCAGTTTTGTTTGGCGAGAATTAGATGCCGAGTTCCTGGGCAACAGCCTGGATACCGCACTTGCTGATAGTGCGGAGACCGGCAGCGCTCACGCGGAGGGTAACCCAACGATCTTCTTCGGGGATATAGAAGCGCTTCTTCTGGAGGTTGGGAAGCTGCTTCATCAACTTCTTACGGTTGGAGTGGGAAACCATGTTGCCCACGAGGCCGGCTTTTCCGGTGACTTCACAAATACGGCTCATAATAAAACTCCGTTGTTTTTTACGGACACCAATTTTAGTTAAATGTGGGTGAATTGTCAAGACTGGGGTGCGTCTTGAAGTTCCTTTGGCAGGTTAAATTTGGTAGATTCCACCAATTTGACGAAATTTTCCACCTCTACTGGGGTGAATTTCGCCTTTATCCAGTCCACTACCTCCTGGACAAGGATTTCGGGGGCACTGGCACCACTGGAAAGCCCTACGGTCTCCACCCCCTGGAACCATTCCGGGTCCAGGTCGTGGACGGACTCGATCAGGTGGCTCTTGATGCCCTGTTCCAGCCCCAATTCCATGAGTCGGGACGAATTGGAGGAGTTCTTTGCCCCAACCACCAGGAGCAGGTCCACCTGGGAGCACAGGTCCAAGACGGCGGCCTGACGGTTTCCGGTGGCGTAGCACAGGTCCCCGGCCTCGGGCCCGATGATATTCGGGAATTTTTCTTTCAGTTTGGCGATAATCTTGCGGGTCTCGGCCACGGAGAGGGTGGTCTGGGTAATGTAGGCGATTTCCTTGCCGTCCTGGAAAGAGAGCTTTTCGATGTCTTCTTCGTTGCGGATGAGGGTGATAGCCCCTTCGGGAAGCTGCCCCAGGGTGCCTTCCACTTCGGCGTGTCCGGCGTGTCCGATCAGGATAATGTGGCGTCCGGCATTAAAATGGCGTTTGGCACTGAAATGGACCTTGCGTACCAGGGGGCAGGTGGCATCCACCACCTTCAGGTGTTTGGCCTCGGCGTCCTGGTAGATGTGGTCAGCTACTCCGTGGGCCGAAAAGATAACCACCGAACCTTCGGGAACTTCATCCACTTCATCGACGAAGATGACGCCCTTGGATTTTAGGGTTTCAACCACGTAGCGGTTGTGGACTATCTCGTGACGCACGTAAATAGGGGAGCCGAATTTTTCTAGGGCTTTTTCCACCACGTGGATAGCCCGGTCTACTCCGGCGCAGAATCCGCGGGGGGTGGCAAGAATCAGTTTCTTCATGTCTTTAACCTTGTGCTTTAAGCAGGCCTTTCAAAAATTCTACAAGTTGCTGATACGATTCCGTAATTTTCAGTCGTTCCCGTTCCAAGAAGGACTGGACCATCCGGATGTCGGCCTTGTTCCGGTCGGCAAAGCCGGCGGTGGTCTGGAGCTGTGTCAGCACGCCTTCGCGAACCAGGGTACAGACGGTTTCCCTCTGTCCTCTGGAGTAGGGGCCGACGCAGGTGGCCACGCCGTTCTGGAGGGGTTCCCAGAAATCGTGAACCCCGAGGGTCAGACTGAAGGAGCCGCCCACTACGGCGCTCCTGGACATTTTCAGAATTTCCGGGACAAGCCCGAATTTGGTGACCAGGGCGACGGCGCCCTTTTGAACCAGGGGCCACTCCGTTACAATCAGTTCCTGTTCCAGCAGGGCCTTGCGGAAGGTTTCCACCTCTTCGAGCCTGCGGGGGACAAGCACTACGGATTCCTGATGCTTGATAGAAGAAAGGATCATGCGGCTGAGGCTAGCCCATTCGGCAAAGTGCATGGACAGGAATGCCGTATCTACGCTAGGATTCTCGGGAGCGGAGACCTCTTTGCCGGACTTGGCCCAGGAGAGCAGTTTCCAGTCGCCACCGATAAAGGCTTTTGCAGAACAGGTTCCGTTGAAGGCCGACTGGATTCGGTTTGAATCGGCGCCGGTCTGCATGGCGGCGAACCCTACGGAACTGTAATCCAGGAAGGGCAGTGCCCTGTGGAACCTGCCGGACACGATGGCTACGGAAGGCTTCAGCGAAAGCCGCCGCATGGCGGAGAGGTAGCCCGGCCAGAGTTCGTTTTCTCCCAGGACAAGACCGATGGGCTTTACCTTGGAGATGAACTTCGCCAGGGAGGAGGGCGTGTCGGCGGGAGCCAGGGCGGCCTCTATCTCCTTGCCAGAGTTCTTTAGGAAATGGACTACTTCCGGTTTCTGCGTCGTGATGAGAATTTTTGGGCAGTCGGGCAGATCCTGTTGCAGGAATCCGGCGAGGGAGAGGAGCATCCGGCATTCGCCGAGGCTTGCCCCATGCAGCCAGAGGAACGGGCCTTCGGGCCAGTCACCGTCCAGCCTTTCTGAAATATGGAACCGGTTTTCGATGGCAGGGACTTTTGCGGTGGCGCCAGCCACAATTCCTGCCACTTCGCGGACTATGCTGAATGCGTTGAACATCTACGCTCCAAAGAAAACTTTTCTACTGTACAACAAGAAAATTAACAAAATGACCCATAGCCAGGTAGAAAAATCCGCCCGTAGGGTTTGGAAAAAAGTTCTAGGTTGCACGTTTGCCACAAAATTTCGTGGATTTGGAAAAAACGCCCAGGTTTTTGCACTCCATTCTATCCATTTCTCTTGAAAGGTGGTTTTCAGGAACTGGTCTTCTGCTTTTGATAGGGTGAATTCCAGGGCGAGAAGTGCCACGAAAAAAGGAATGGCCCATGCAGAAAAACCAAGGTGAAAAATGATGGCCGCGCTGGCGATGAAACTGTTGGAAACATAGAGCGGGTGCCGCATCAGGGAGTAGGCTCCGGTAGTGACTAGGGTGGGGGCCGCGTGGGTGTTTCCGCGGGTGTGTTCACCGATGGTGCGCCTTGCAAAAATCCGGAGTAGGATGCCTACGGCAAGGAGGATTGTCGCTATTATAGTGGGTCCATATTTTAACGGGGATGATGGTGCGACGATAAGTCCGAGACCTAGCACGCCCAGAATAAGACCTCTCCACCTATAGAGACTTTTCATGGTCCAGATCCACCAACAGGAACTTGTTTTCTAGGGTTTCGGGAAGGCGGTCATGGCTAGAAATCAGGAGCCACTTGCCCAGCTTTTCGCAGGTCTCCAGGAGTCTTTCCAGGATAGGAGCTCGGTCGTTCAGGGCGATGCCTGCCAGGGGTTCGTCCAGCAGTAAAATCTTGGAGGGGGAGGCTAACGCCCACAGCAGGGCCACCTTGGCCCGCTCTCCTCCGGAGAGGGACTCCTTGGAAAGCAACTTCTGGATTCGGGAGGCCTCTATGAAGTCGCGCAAAAGGGGAGAAGGGTCTCGTTCCAGCATCTTTTTCAGGAGGTGTTTCGGCGGGAGCTCCAAATCTTGGGACATGAGGAAAATGCCGTCGGGACTTGCGGTTTCGGGGAGGCTCATTTCGCCCAGGCTCCATTCTTCTAGATGGGCGATGAGCCTAAACAGTGTAGTCTTGCCGGATCCGTTTTGTCCTTTCAGGAGCACGGGCTGTTTTGCGCTCCAGCTGAGATTGAGGTTGTGGTAGACCTGGGTTTCGGCGCTTTCGTCGTCAAGACCTTTGTATGAAAAACATCCCTGACGAACGGTAAGATTGTCTCCGCCGGCAGACGGTGCGGGTGTTTTTTCGGGGATGGTCTCGAACTTGAAAAGGTAGGCGCAGGCGCTAGCCAGGGCGCGGAATTCCGGCAGGGCACGGGAGCATTCCTTGACGGGCTTGTAGCTCAGGAGTACGGCGGAACAGAACAGGATGAGACCCTTGCTATCCATCCAGCCTTGCGCGATAAGGATGGTGCAGAAAGCGAGGACGAACACCATGGACAGAACCGAGATGGATTCCATCACCAGGGAAAGTCCATTCTTGCGTATAGAAAAGCGCCTTGTGTGCTCGCTGAGGTTTCGGGAGTCGCCCTGGAGTGTAGCCGAAAGAGCAGCCCTTTCTTGAGGGGCGCTCCAGGAGCGGAACAGTCGCCTGGTCATGTCGAAGTTGTTCCGGAATTTAGACTTTTCAAACAGCAGGGATTCTTCTTCGGGGCCCATGCGGTGGATTTTGCGCTGGAGGAGTGCTACCAGGGGCACGATAATCAAGAAAAGGAACAGGGTCAGGGGCCAGGAAATATAGAGCAGTACGGGAATGAAAACGAGGAGCTGCAAAATGGCCTGGGTTGCCTGGAAAAAGACGTTTCCGTTACTTTGGACGGTATGGATGGCGTCAAAGGCCATTTCTGTCTGGGTGTTGCCGTCTCGATTGTGGAAAAATCGGGGGGAGAGGTTTCGGAGTTTTCGGATAAACCAGCTCCGCAAGGTGGAACTGATGGAGAATATCCAGGTCTCGTTTTGCCGGACCTTGGCGAAGAGAAAAACAAGGCGGAGTGCCGTCAATAGGAGCATCAGGGCCACCCATTCCGTCAGGGTAAAGGTGGATTCCTGGGAGAGTAAATCCATGAAGGAACGGATTCCCCACAGCAGGGCGCCATCGGCGGCACTGGAGGCAATGGCCAGCGGCAGGAACCGCAAAATGCCTTTCAAAAGGGATTTTTTGAGCCACTTTTTCAACATCTTCGTCGAAAATGTAAAAAAATTAGCCCCCCCACCCTTTACAAAGGAATAAAGTTTCCTATATTTGGCCTTACTCAATGCCCCTATCGTCTAGTGGCCCAGGACTCGGGATTTTCATTCCCGCAACAGCGGTTCGAAACCGCTTGGGGGTATAAAAAAAGATCAGCCGTTAGGTTGGTCTTTTTTTATACCCCCAGGGTTGGCCTCATCCACGAAGTGGTGGGGCCCAACCTAACATGTATAAAAAAGGAATCAACAACGTTGGTTCCTTTTTTTTGTTCAATGATGGTTCTGATAAAAATTCTATTATTCCCATCATGAATTTTTCTCACAAGACTTTTTTTTGCGGTTTGCTCGCCTTGGCTTTTGTGGCCGGGGCGGCACAAGCTGCCGTGAACATGCCAGTCCACAAGGAAGTACTGGATAACGGCCTAACGGTTCTATTGCACCCTAATTCCCAGGCCCCTACGGTGAGCTGTAGGCTTTTCTACGTGACGGGTTCTGTCCACGAAGTTCCGGGCAAGTCCGGACTCGCCCATATGTTGGAGCACGAGCTTTTCAAGGGCACGAACAAGGTGGGCATTACCGACAGCGTTGCCGATGCCCGGTTCATGGCGGTACAGGATTCCCTGCAGGCCTTGATTCGCTCGGCAAAACTGGCGGCAGATACGGCTACGGTCAAGAAGCTCACGGCGGAACACGATTCCGTGGTGAACGAACACCGCAAGATTTTCGTGAAGGATGAACTGTGGAGCGCCTACCAGGCTGCAGGCGGCACAGGACTCAACGCCTTCACCTCTGACCTGATGACGGCCTATATTGTGACGCTTCCCAAGGATAAGATCGAACTGTTCATGTGGCTGGAAGCGGACCGTATGCAGAACGCCGTACTGCGGGAGTTCTATTCGGAACGTTCCGTGGTTCGCGAAGAACGTCGCATGCGTTACGACGACAAGCCTGCGGGCCGCTACATCGAAACCTTGAACTCCATGATTTACGAGGCGTTTCCTTACCGAGTGCCCACCATCGGCTGGCCCAGTGACATTGACAACTTGACTCGGGAAATGGCGGCGGAACACTACCGCAAGTATTACAAGCCCCGTAACGCTATCCTTGTGCTGGCGGGGGATTTGGACACGACGGCTACCATGGAAATGGTCAAGAAGTATTTCGCGAATATTCCTGCAGGGGAGGCGTTCCCGCCTCTCACCATTCGTGATCCGGAGCAGGCCGGCGAAAAACGCCTGGTGGTCAAACGCCCTGACGCTCCCAACATGTACGACCTTGTTTTCAAGACGGCAGAAGTGGGCGACAAGAGCCTTTACGCTCTCGACATTATCGAAGGTGTTCTAAACGGTCGTTCCGGTAGGCTCTACAGGCGCCTTGTAGAACAGGAAAAGCTTGCTGTTGGTATCCGTTCCAGCAACAGTCCCAACAAGTACGTCTCCGAATTCGGGGTCCATGTGAACCTGCGTCCCGATGCAGACGAAGCCAAGGTGGAGCAGATTGTCTGGGAGGAATTGGAAAAGCTGAAGACCGAACCTCTGAGTGACCGAGACTTTGAAAAGGTGAAGAACCATTCCTATGCCGCTTTGGTCCGTAGCCTGACGGACATGGAGAATGTGGCCACCATGCTGGCCTGGTACGAGATGTACGGGGATTATAACATCTTCTTAAACTGGGCCGACGAACTCTCTAAGGTCACCGCCGCCGACGTTCAGGAAATAGCTCAGAAGACCTTCGTTAAAGAAAAATCTGTTTCGGGATTCTTGCTGAAGAAATAAAACCAATTTGGACACGACGCAGGGCAACGTAGCGTACAAACGTACGTGAGTAGCCCTGCAACGAACTATCGCGAAGGCTTTTGGCGAAAGATTACCCTTTGATAGCGTCGCCCATGGAGAACATAGGCATATACATGGCGATCAGCAAGCCACCGACCGCACCGCCCAGGAATACGATGATCATAGGTTCCATCATGCCCACCACGGCGTCCACGGCGGCGTCCACTTCTTCGTCGTAGAAGTCGGCGAGTTTCAAAAGCATTCCGCCCAAGTTACCAGTCTTTTCACCCACGCCAGTCATCTGGATAACCATGGGAGGGAAAATGCCGACATCGGTCATGGGTTCTGCGATGGATTTACCACCGGCAATACCGATAGAAATCTTGTTGATGGACTTTTCCACCACCTTGTTACTTACGGTAGAGGCTACCACCTTCAGAGAATCCATAATGGACACGCCGGCGTTCAAGAGAGTTCCCAGGGTACGGGCAAAACTTGCTGTCGTAGATTTGATTTGCAGGTCACCTAGTTTTGGAACTTTCAGCATAAAGCCGTCCCATGCAAACTTGATAGACGGAACTTTCATAGACATCTTGAATCCGACAATCAGGATAACGACGCCAATCACCATGAAAGCTGCGTTGTCGCGTATAAAGTCCGATATGCTCATCACCACAAGGGTCGGTGCTGGGAGCTCTGCATCGAGGGCGGCAAACTGTTCGGCAAAGGTAGGCACCACGAAGGTCATAAGGGCAATCACCACTAGGATACCCACAATCACCAGCATCACCGGGTAGGTCAAAGCCTTTTTCACCTTACGCTTCAGGCGTTCCTGGTTTTCAAGGGTTTCAGCTAGACGGGCAAGAATTCCGTCCAAGATACCGCCCGCTTCACCGGCTGCAACCATGTTGGTGTACAGAGGCCCAAACACCTTGGGGTGCTGAGCCAGGGCATCTGCCAAAGAAGACCCGCCGTTGATGGACTGGGTAATCTTGTGGATGACGGACTTGAGCTCTGGGTTTTCGCACTGTTCTTCCAGAATGTTCAAACACTGGAGCATGGGAAGACCCGCCGAACTCATAGACGAGAACATACGGGTGAATCTGGCGATGTCAGCGTGCTTGATGCCAGAACCGATTTTAATCTTGATTTCGGTCGGCTTCTTTTTTAGGCTTGTGATGACAAGCCTACGCCGCAGGAGCATGGACTCGGCTTCGGCCTTGTCCTTGGCTTCTAGGGTACCTTGGAAAACATTGCCCTGGGTGTTTTGGGCCTTGTACAAAAACTCTGCCATAGGTTACACACCTTCCTTCACGAACAGCTGTTCCAGCTGGTCGGGGCTGGGGGAACGGGAAAGAGCCTCGAAACGGTCCACCTTGCGATTCTTTACTAGTTCACAGAGGCACATGTTCATGGTGTTCATGCCGAACTTCTGGCCGATTTCAATCATCGATTCGACCTGGTGCACCTTGTCTTCGCGAATCAGGGAGCGGATACCGGGAGTCACGTTCATGATTTCGTAGGCCATGACGCGGCCGCCACCGATTTTGGGAACCAGAGTCTGGCATATCACGCCCTGGAGCACAAAGGACAGCTGGGTGCGTACCGTCTGCTGCTCACCCTTGGGGAAGGCATCTACGATACGGTTGATGGTCTGCACGCAGGAGTTGGTGTGGAGTGTCGCGAAGGCCAAGTGACCTGTTTCGGCGATGGTCAGGGCGGCACGGATGGTTTCCAGGTCACGCATTTCGCCGATGAGCACCACGTCGGGGTCTTGACGGAGGGCCATCTTCAGAGCCTGGGAAAAACTGTTGGTGTCGCTGCCCACTTCGCGCTGGTTCACCATGCAACCCTGGTGCTTGTGCAAGAATTCGATAGGGTCTTCTACGGTGAGAATGTGGTCGTGACGCTCCTTGTTGATCTTGTCGATCATGGCGGCAAGAGTCGTAGATTTACCGGAACCGGTAGCGCCGGTCACCAGAACCAGACCCGAGGGACGGGTAGTAAATTCGGCCAGGATTTTCGGGAGGCCCAGTTCCTTGAAGGTGCGAATATCAAGGGGAATAATACGGAGGGCAATAGCCACGCAGCCGCGCTGCAGGTAGGCGTTGGCACGGAAACGGGCAAGGTTTGCGATACCGAAGGAGAAGTCGCATTCCTTCTGCTGTTCGAAGGTCTTCTTCTGCATCTCGTTCATGAGACTGTAGGTCATGCGCATGGTCTCGTCCGGTTTCAGCTTGTCGGCCCCGATAGGGGTGAGCTTGCCGGAGATACGGAGGAGGGGAGGGGAACCAGCCGTGATATGCAAGTCGGAGGCTCCGCGTTTGACCATTTCAGAAAGAAGTTCTTGAATATTGTATGCCATATTCAAGAATATAACTAAAAAGGAGCGAAATTTCATAAATTCTACGGCATAATGCGTATTTCTACACTAAAATGGGCTTTGATTCCCCTTGTTTTGCTAGGGGGAATCTACCTGTACCGTACTGTTGCCCTGGAACGGTCTTTTCGGGAAATCCCAAAGACGGTAGTGAACTTTGAGGCCCTGAAGGCCGACGGTAGCCGTACGGATTACGCAAGGGAGAAAGGAGAGGCTACCCTCATCGTGTTGAGTGCCAGCTGGTGCCCCGGCTGCCTCATGGAAATTCCCATGCTCCAGAAATTCTATCAGGAATATGGCCCCAGAGGGCTCAAGATTCTGATGATTGACGAAGACGACAACCTGAAAGCAATGGCCCGTTTCCAGAAGGCAAAGGAGATGCCCTGGACCGTGGTTCACTGGAACTACGATGCCATGAATGCTCTCGGAAATCCAGGAGTTATTCCCGTAAGCTACCTGGTCGATAAAGAGGACCACATCGACAAGGTGTTCGTGGGCGACGTAAGTGAATCGGAGTTGCGACGGCGGATTGAAAAGCTGATTGCTGATTAATCATGCAATCGGGCTTGGGAAAAGAATCACGTCTTTGATTTCTGCCTTGTTCAAGGCCAGCATAAAGAGCCGGTCCAGGCCCAGCGCCACACCGGAGCAGGCGGGCATCCCCGATTCCAGCGCCTGCAAGAAGTTTTCGTCTATGGTTGGCAAAGGTTTGTTCATCTTACGGCGGATTTCAAGGTCGGCCTCGAAACGCCTGCGCTGTTCCTTGGCATCGGTTAGTTCCGTATAGCCGTTGCAGAGTTCCACCTGGTCCACAAACAGCTCGAACCGTCTGGCCCAGGTGTGGCCGTCTTCGCCAACGTAGGTTTGGGCGAGAGCCGCCTGGGACTGGGGGTAATCCAGAATGAATTCCGGACCGTTCTTGGCGAGCGCAGGCTCTACGGCAAAGACCATCAGGTAATCCCACCAGTCCTCTCGGGACATGTCCGTCGTGTCGGCGGGGAGGGGAATGTCTTTGGACCTGCAGGCTGCGACGAAGTTTCCGTCGGAGGCGGTAAGCGGGTCTACGCCGGCGTAATTCCTGAAGGCGTCGATCCAGCGGGTGCGGCGGGCGTTGACGGGCTTTCCGAGAATCTCCGAGACCAGGGCTTCCACCTCGTCCATCAACTGCTCTTGGGGCATGCCTACGCGATACCATTCCACCATGCTGAATTCGTTGTTATGGTGTGCGCCGAATTCATCCTTGCGGAAAGACTTGGTGATCTGGAAGATGTCGCCGAAACCTGCCGAGAGCAGGCGCTTCATGTGGAATTCCGGACTGGTCATCATGAACCGGCGGGGCGATTCAATCTCGAAGTAATCCAGCTGCGGGTCGGTGCCGCAAGCGTTGGACAGCACCGGCGTTTCTACCTCCAACACTCCACGTGCTTCGAAGAATGCACGAACCTTGCGCATCAGGTCTTGACGCTTTATCCAGGTTTCACGATTGCAGGTGGGAGAGAACATTGCGTGAAGTGTGGAGTGTGTAATGTGTAATGTGAAATTTTTCATTACACATTACACATCACACATTATACATTACTCATTATTAACCACGCAGCGGACCGACAGGGAAAACTTCTTGTCTACGGAGATGGTGGATACTTCCTTATCGGTGCTGAACATGGATCGAGCTACACCCCGACCGTCGCCGCCATCCTGGTTTGTCCAGAAATAGGCGCCTTCGCCAACGATAACCGAAATGTTGTTCTTGTTGGCGTAGCCTCCAAACAGGGCGGTAAAAGCGTAGTTGTCACTTCCGTTGCTGCGGAGTCGTTCTGCGGCAGTGTTGGCACCACCGGCATAAATCTCCAGCATTTTCCAGTCTTCGTCCGTAGAAAGTCTGGTTCCTTCGGGGCAGGCCTTTTGGGCGGCTTCTTGGGTGTAGAGGCGTCCGTATACCTTGCAGTTGTCGTCTTCGCGGTCGTAGCACATGGAACCTTCTTCCACGGCAAAGTTCAGGTTCTGCACGAACCACTTTGTGCCGTTGATTTCCTTGACCTTGTAGGTCTGTCCATCTCGATTGTCTGTATAGGATTCGAATACGGGGCAGCGGGTCTCGAATTCTTTTGATGCTAAGATGGAATCTACCGCCGGCTGCCAAGCGGTGCAGAACCGGAACAGTTCGCCGCCGGGCAGTTCCGTAGAATCCGCCTTGTGCTTGTCGGCCCAGCGGTTCACGTAGGCCATGTTTGGAATGGCGGTGTCGGCGATAGAAAGAACCTTCGCGCTGGATTCAATCATCTTGGAGAACTGTTCTGCTACCGTCATGGGGGATTTCCAGTAACCGTCCATAAGCCCTGTGCGGATTTTTTCGTAAAGGGGAGAGGGCTTGGTAACGGTGATAGTAGTCTCAATGAAATGTTCGGGCTTGGTGGCGCAGGTTTGCTTGCGGACCTCGTCGTTTAGGGAATCGGCCTGGGTTTCGCACTGCAGCTTGCAGAATTCCTTGTCTTTGCCTTTCTTGGGGCAAGCTACCCAGGTGGTGGTGTCCACCTGTTCCTTGACGGGCTTGGCAAAAGCCTTGGTCTTGAGGGCGGCCTTGACAACCTTGTCTAGGATCTCTAGGGCGTTTGAGTTTCCGGCGGTGCCTTCCATGAGCAGGTAGCTCACCACCTCGTTACAGGCGTTCATTGTCTTGGCGTTGGCGCAAACCTTAGCTCCGTAGCCGTAGGCAAATTGCGACGGGCACTGGGCAAAGGATTCGTCGGGCATGGACTTGAAAATTTTTTCGAAGACGGCTACGGCGTCGTTGGCATTCAACTTGCCGCAATAGATTTCTTCTATTTCGTTGTTCTTCACCATTTTTTTAGCGGTGGCGATATCCTGGTTGTCTATCGCTTCGCGAAAAGCCTCTTGGGCAAAAGCAGTTGTAACGCCTAGGGCAAGAACTCCTACACTTAACAAGCCTCTAAGAATTTTCATTGTAACCCTCTTTTTTGCGGTGTAAATATATAAAAGTTCCACCTTAATGATGCTAGTAACTAGTAACTAGTAACTTAGAACTATTAATTATACCAGCTCCGTTTTCTATATTTGGGCCCATGATTGATGCCGAAAAAGTCCGTAGCGAATTCCCGATGCTTGTCGCAGGCGATAAGGATGCAAAGCCCTTGGCATTCCTCGACAGCACCGCCACCACGCAAAAGCCCGCATGCGTCATCGACGCCATGGACGACTTTTACCGCGAGCACTACAGTTCCGTGAAGCGCGGCGTGTACCGTCTGAGCGCCCGCACCACCGAAGCGTTTGAAGCCACCCGCAAGAATGTGGCAAAATTTATCAACGCGAAAACCGAAGACGAAATCGTGTTCACCCGCGGCACCACCGAAAGCATCAATCTGGTGGCGTGGAGTTACGGTCGCAAGTTCTTCGAGGCGGGCGACGAGATTTTGATTAGCGGTCTGGAGCACCACGCAAACATCGTGAGCTGGCAGCTCGTTGCCGAAATGAAGGGCGCCAAGATCAAGGTGATTCCCGTTTTGGACAACGGCGATCTGGATTTGGCCGCACTTCCCGGTTTGTTGAATGCGCGAACCAAGATGGTGGCCGTCACCCACGTGAGCAATTCCGTTGGCACCGTGAACCCGATTGCTGAAATTATTGCCACCGTGCGAGGTCTCGCCCCGCAATCCAAAATTCTGATTGACGCCGCCCAGAGTTCAAGCCACATCAAGATTGACGTGCAAAAGCTGGACTGCGATTTTCTCGCCTTCAGCGGACACAAAATGTACGGCCCGACAGGCGTGGGCGTACTCTACGGAAAGTACGAAGTTCTGGATTCCATGCCCCCCTGGCACGGCGGTGGCGAAATGATCAAGAACGTGACTTTTGAAAAGACGACATACGCCGACGTTCCCGCCCGCTTCGAGGCTGGCACGCCCATGATTGCCGAAGTTATCGGCCTCGGCAAGGCCATTGAATGGATTAATACAGTAGGCATCGAGAACATCCGCAAACACGAAGAAGAAATCACGAACTACGCATTGGAACAGCTTGCGCAAATTCCGCAGGTAAAGATTTTCGGGAACCCGAAGGAACGCGGCGCCCTCATCAGCATCACGCTGGACGGCATCGCCGTCAGCGACGCCGCCATGATTCTCGACGAAGAAAATGTTGCCGTACGTAGCGGACACCATTGTGCCCAACCTGTGATGGACCGCTTCGGTGTCGACGCCACGCTTCGACTCAGCTTCGGTGCATACACCCTGAAGCGCGACATCGACCGCTTTATCGCAGGCATCAAGCGCGTTCTCCGACTCTTCGGTTAACCGGGACTCGTATGGGAATCGAGAAAGGCATCTTTAACCGCACATCGCTCCTACTCGGGGACGATGTGATGGGCAACATCTACCAGAAGCGCGTCATCATCTTCGGTCTCGGCGGAGTCGGCAGCTGGTGCGCCGAAAGCCTGGTGCGTTCCGGCATCAAGGAACTCGTACTCGTTGATTCAGACCGCGTGTGCGTCACCAACGTGAACCGCCAACTGATGGCCACCACGAAAACCG
>CAMHDS010000032.1 GCA_946183925.1 uncultured Fibrobacter sp.
AGACTTTTTTACGAGTGCCCTCGTCTGAGACCTCGGCTTGCAACTAACACTTCGGTAACCCTGTCGAAACCAGATCACCCCCGTATTTTTATTCCCGAGTTTAGATCTGGTTGCGACAGGCCTGTCGACTAAATGCGAGCAGGCGAGCATTTAGGCCCTTGAGCACACTTTGTGTGCGAAAGGCCCGAAGGGCGAGCATAACGCGAGTAGCGTTACGTGAGGCAAACCAGATCACCCCCGGTGCTTGCACCGGGGGTGATCTGGTTGAGACCTGTCGATTAAACGCGATCTTAAGGAGCGTTTAAGCCTTTGAGAGCGTAAGCTCGAAAAGCCCGAAGGGTGAGAATAACGCGAGTAGCGTTATTCGAAGCAAACCAGATCACCCCCGATTCAAGAGACAAATATACAAAGTTCAAAGAAAATTGTAAAGTAACCGATCTGGTTGAGACTCGTCGACTAAATGTGAGCAGAATCCTGGAGAAAAAAATTTCTACTTTTACAGACCCCATGGACTCCATCCAAGAATACCTGCAGAACCCGGTCCCCCGGACCCTGAACCTCTTTGCGGAGGCTGGGGATGAAGCTGTTCATGTAAACGGAGCCACGATCCCTATGGCAGCCATGATGGTGGCAAGGCGTTTCTTTACGGATCCGGGCAACATCCTGGTAGTGGCGAAGGATTTCAAGTCCGCCGAAGTCTGGATGGAAAATTTGCAGAGCCTCGTAGGCGAGGACTTTGTACGGTTCTTCCCGTCCATCGGACTCAAACCCTACGAACAGAAGGTCCCTTTCGAAGGAGTTCTCGAAGAACGGCTCCGCTTTTTCAAGGACGCCGGAAATCCGGGAAAGCCCTTGGTGGCGGTCTGCTCCCTGGATGCCCTGCTCATGCGCCTGCCCGCTCCGGGCACGCTCCAGAAGAACATCCGGTCCTTGAAGGTGGGCGACGTGGTGGAACCCTCTGCGCTCCGGCCCTGGTTCTTGGACCATGGCTTCGTAGAACAGCCCGTGGTGAGCAGCGTGGGGGAGTTTTCTATTCGCGGATGCATTGTAGATGTGAACTGCTTCTTGTACCCGCACCCAGTCCGTATCGAATTCTACGGCGACGAAATCGAGTCCATCCGCACCTTTGACATTTTTACCCAGCGTTCCATCGAAAGGATGGACCGCATTGAACTGTTCCCCATGGGAGAGTTCACCCTGCCCTTGCGGGAATCCTCCAAGATTGACGCCGATATTTCCGGCCTCTGGTGGCAGCGCTCCCGGTACCAGGAATTGAATTCCAGCCTGTTGGATTACCTGCCCCGCTGTTCTCTGGTGTTCGAAGAACTTTCCTCCCTGTCGGAGACGGCGGCTAGGCAGTACCTGCATTTTGAAGACCTGTTCGGCGAACTGAAAACGGCTCGCCCCGATACGGAATCGCCGGAGAGAATCTGGTGGAAATTCGGTGAGATTTCCAGACAGTTCCCGGGCAAGGCAAGCCTGGATCTTACGCGGGTGGAGGCTCAGTCCAACAGCTGGTACAAGATCTCTGCAACCCCTCAGGATTTTTCCAGCACGGGAACCGACGCCGTGGCCAAGCAGATTGAGGAATTTGCGGCTACGGGAGGCTTGGTCTATGTGGTGGCCCCTACGCCGGGAGCTCTTGCAAGACTCCGGCACGTGCTGGAAGGACTCCCCGTAGAAGATTACTTTGTGGGAAACCTGACGGAAGGATTCTGGCTAGAAAGCGACAAGGTGGCCTTCCTTACGGAGACCCGCATTTTCAACCGCCACGCAGGCAAGGCCCGCAAGCGCCAGATTGCGGGTTCGGTCGCCTCTGCCCTGATGGTGGAATCCCTGAACCGCGGGGACTACGTGGCTCACGAAGACCACGGCGTGGGCCGCTATCTTGGGCTTGTCCGTGTAGAAGTCAACGGCGGCATGGTGGACTGCGCTCTGCTGGAATACAGTGGCGGAGACCGTCTCAAGTTTCCCGTTTCAGACCTGCAGAAGATTGACCGCCTGGATGTTTCCGAAGAGGAACCGCCCAAGCTGGACAAGTTGGGTGGCAGGAACTGGGACACCGTTAAGAAGCGTGTCCAGAAGAAGGTGGTGCAGATTGCCCGGGAACTTGTGGAACTGTACGCCCGCCGCGAACTGGTGGAAGGTTTCGGTTTTCCGCCCGACGGAAAGCTCCAGCAGGAGTTCGAAGACGCCTTCGAATACGAGCCTACGCCGGACCAGGTGAAGGCTACCGAAGATATCAAGCGGGATATGGAAAGCAGGCGGCCTATGGACCGTCTGGTCTGCGGCGATGTGGGTTTCGGCAAAACAGAAGTGGCCATGCGGGCCGCCTTCAAGTGCGTCTGCGCCAAGAAGCAGGTGGCTATCCTTGTGCCTACGACGATTTTGGCTGCCCAGCATTACGAGAATTTCAAGGAACGCTTTGCCGCCTTCCCGGTGAACATCGCCCTGGTGAACCGCTACCGCACGCCCAAGGAAAAAAGGGAAGTCTTTAACGGGCTTTCCGAGGGCAAGGTCGATATTGTGGTAGGGACCCATTCCTTGCTCAGCGAGAAGAATCACTTCAAGGATTTGGGCCTGCTCATCGTAGATGAAGAACAGAAATTCGGCGTGAAGCAGAAGGAAAAGCTCAGGGAGTTCCGCCTGTCGGTGGATACCCTCAGCATGAGCGCCACGCCAATCCCACGTTCCTTGCACTTGAGCATGACCGGTGTTCGGGACATTTCCCTCATCAATACGCCACCCATCAACCGCTTGCCCGTAGAGACCAAGCTTTTGAAGCGGGACGACGTGATTCTTGCAGAGGCGGTGAAGGACGAACTTGCCCGCGGTGGGCAGGTGTTTGTGGTGAATGACCGTGTGCAGAGCATCAACCAGCTGGCCGAAGAAGTGGAAGCCTGGGTGCCCGAGGCACGTGTGGCGGTGGCCCACGGCCAGATGGAAGACCGGGATTTGGAGCGCGTCATGAACGCCTTCCTTTCCAAGGAATTCGATGTGCTGGTGAGCACCAGCATTATCGAGTCGGGCCTGGATGTGCCCAACGCCAATACGATTATCATCAACAACGCCCATCATTTCGGAATCAGCCAGCTTTACCAGATGCGAGGTCGTGTAGGCCGTAGCGACGTGCTGGCCAAGGCTTTTTTGGTGATTCCCGCCAAGTCGGAAATTTCTCCAGAATCCATGCGCCGCCTAAAGGCGCTGGAGCAGTACACCGACCTGGGGAGCGGCTACCAGCTGGCCATGCGGGACTTGGAAATCCGCGGCGCAGGAAACCTCCTTGGCCAGGAACAGCATGGCTTTATCGCCGAGGTGGGTTTCGAGACGTATATTCGGCTGGTCAAGGAAGCGGTGGAGGAGTTGCGGGGTGGCCCTACGGACAAGCCCATTCAGCCCCGTGTGGAAATCGGCGTGGACGCTTACCTGCCCGAAGACTACATCCAGGACGGCCTTACGAGAATTTCCTTGTACCAGCGGATCGCCCGCATTGCCTCTCGGGCCGAGGTGGAAAGTATTTCCCAGGAACTGGAAGACCGCTTTGGCCCAGTACCGGTGCCTGCCCAGATGCTCATGAAGGTAACCGAAATCGGCCTTATTGCAGGCGGGTTACGCATCCAAGGGTTGCAACAGCGCAAGGGAATCCTAGTGGCGACCTTTACGGAGTTCCCGCCGCCGGATACCCGCATACTGGGTGAAATTTCGGGCCGTTGCACTTGCCCCATGCGTTACTTGGGAGCAACGCCCCTGCAGGCGGTCTTTGAATTGGGGACCGCTCCGGCCGAAGTTCTGGCCGGAAAAATTTTAGAGATTTTCCGCAGCTTCGCGGACATCCCGAAGCTCTGATAACAACTTCTGGGCGATGTCTCCGGTGTTGGGCTCGCCTTCGCTGAAAAATTTTCCTACAAAACTTTCATCGGCATCGGTTTCGAACAGCAGAACCTCTTTCGGAAGCTCCGCTACGGCCTTTCGCGAAGACTTCTTGGTGAGGGTGCTGGGGTGGACCGAAAGGAGACCGCCCATCGCAAGGATTTGACGGGCAGTGCCGGCATCGCCGCCGAACCGGTGGAAGATAGGCCGCGGCCCTTCTTTGGTTTTTCCGAAACCCGCCTGTTTCAACAGGGCGATGGCCCGTCCGTAATCGCCTACGCAATGGATTTGCAAATCCCGCTTCAATTCGAGAGCGAGTTCTGCCTGGAAAGTAAACCACTGCTCCTGCAATTCGCCAGCACCGTATTCCGGGAACCTGCGGTCTAGACCCGCTTCGCCTACCATGAAACCGCTATCCCGTTCCAGAATGCGGCGGAGCTCTGCCTTGTGCGGTTCTGTCGCCTGGGCAATTGCCATAGGGTGGATTCCGAAAGCCAGGTTGTCCCCCTTGCTTTTCAGATCCAAATCCTGCCACAGTTCCCACAAAGGCTCCCATTCTCCGGGTTCACAGGCGACGGCGTTGTAGGCGTAGCCTATGCGGTCCAGTTCCTGGGCAAGTTCCCTTGGATGGGGAAGTCTTGTGATGTGGATATGGCTGTCGTAGAGCTGTTTGTGGGGCATTTGGACCTGTTTTTTGAACCAAAATAAAAAGAATTTCAACAAAAATCAAAAAATGCTTGTTTTTTCAGAAAAAAAAGCCTAGTTTATGGCTACGGCATCCGCCGGAAACAAGTTTGAACCCCAAGAGCCGCCAGGCGGCTGCCAAAAGGAGATTATATGCGCGACCTGATTGAAAAGGTTTTGAAAAAAGGGCTTTCCGTTTCTTTTTCTGAAGAGGGTGGTTTTGCGGTTATCCGTATTTGTATGGGAAGCGACGTGGTGGCCAGCTGCAGTCTAGGTTCTGCAGATTTCCGCGCCTCGGTAGAAGACAGCCTCCAGTCCCTGTTGCTGGATCTGGACCGAAAGGGCGTATAGTAATTCGGAGTTCGGAATTCAGATTTCGGAATTTGGAGTTCGGATTTCGGAATTTGAGATTCGAATACAATAGTTCCTAAATGAAAAAAAGTCCTGCGGAATTCCGCGGGACTTTCTAATTGTAGAAAAAGGTTGTCCTAGTTTATACGGCCAACCAAGTTGCCGGAGAGCATGAAGTCACGAGAGCTGCCGTAGCTGTGGAAGCCGGCGGACAGGCTGAAACGGTCCGTGAAGGCCTTTTCCAGGTAGAGGGCTCCCAGCACGTCCTTCACGTTCTTGGTCTTGAAGCTCTGGTATTCCGGGTGCTCATGACGGTCGCCGATGTATTCAGCTTCCAGGATGATGCGGTCCACCACCGGAGTGAAGAAGGCAAAACCGCCAGTCACGGGGATCACCATGTCTTCGTTGGGGTCGATGTTCAGCAAGGCCGCTTCCGCAAAGATGTTCATGTGCTTGCGGATGATGGGCAGATTTGCTTTCAAGGAGGCATTATGCTTGACTTCGGCATCGGAATCATAAACCACGTCGAACACGTTGGCACGGTAGGCCAGCTGCACATTCAAGTCGCTGAGGCCTTCCAGGCCGTGGAAGTTGAATGCCGCACGGACATCACCCTTGTTCAGGTGGGGCGCGGTGCTGATGAGAGAGACGAAGAAGTCCATATTTTCAGTGGGGGTGAAACCGAACTGCAACTGGTTTTCGGAACGCTGGGTGGACATGAATCCAGCCAGGTAGCCATCGATGTAGCCACCGAAGTAGTCACCGTTCTTGTCGGTGTTGTCCCAACGACCGACCTTGAAGCTCAGGTGTTCCGTTTCCTGGTAGGCCCAGGCTTCTTCCAGGTCAAAGTAATCGCTGACTTTGGTGTATTCGTCGTTGCGGATTTTTTCGCGTTTTTGGCGTTTGGTTTCGTAGTCATCAACAGACTTTTCCAGGTCGCCAGGGTGCAGGGAAATTCCCAACTTGCCCTTGAAGTCATCGCCTTCGGCCAAGATAGCGAAATTGGCTTCGCCATTCCAGGTTTCCAGGTTGTCGCCGTTTTCGTCGTCTTCGGTATTCCAGAAGACCTTGCCGGCTTCCAATTCGAAATCAGCCATCACGTCAAAGGAGAGCTTCTGGGTTTCGAACATGGCGTTGTCAATCATCTTTTTCTTTTTGCGTTTTTTCTTGGCCGGAGCCTTGGCTTCTTTTGTAGGAGCGGCAGCGGCAACAAAGCCGGTGGTGTCGTCTTCGGCGACAGCGGCGGCCTTGGCTGTGTCGGCAGGAGCGGCTTCGGTAGCGGCAGCCTGTTCGGCGGGAGCAGCTTCGGCAGGTGTGGCTTCGGTAGCGGCAGTCTGTTCGGCGGGAGCAGCCTCGGCCGGTGCTGCTTCGGGAGCAGCAGCCTGTTCAGCAGGAGCTGTCTGTTCGGCGGGGGCTTCTGCAGTCGGAGCAGCCTGCTCTGCGGCAGGTGCTGCCTGCTCGGTTGCCGGTGCGGCAGCTTCAGTAGCCGGAGCAGCCTGTTCGGCGGCAGGGGCGGCCTGTTCGGTTGCTGCCGGTGCGGCTTGTTCAGCCGGGGCGGCAGGCTGCTGTGCGGCAGGTGCTGCTTCGGGAGCGGCAAAAACAGATGCCGCCAACACGCAGGACAATAGAATCATTTTTTTCATGAAAAAGAATCTCCTTTCAATATTCAATATGTGTGAATTTTAGAAAAAAAATAGGGCTTTGGGACTTGTAAAAACTGATTTTCTTAAAAAAATGTTATGTTATAGTCAAACGAGGTTTATTTTGAAGAAAATTTTAGTGTTTCTGTTCTTGTCCCTTGCGGTAGCTGTTTATTCTCAAGAAACTTTGCCCGTCTACAAGATGGTCAAGGGAAAAATCAACGAAGACGCCCCTGTGGGCGAACTGAATCGTTCGGACTGGATCAAGGAGTTGCCTATACCCCAGGTCAAGGTAAAGAAGGTTTCCTGGGTCAAGGAAACGGTGCAGGTGAAGGACAAAAAGGGAAAGGTGGTCAAGGACAAGAAGGGTAAGCCCAAGACCAAGGTCAAAAAGAAAAAAGTGGTGAAATACGTGATGGAGGACCCAAAGGAACCTCCCAAATTCGTTCCCATTGACTGCAAGATTGGACATGTTTATGCCAGACGTTCGGAACTGGCCCGCTTCCAGCAGGAATCCATGGATTTAAGTGGAGAGTATGCCTCCACTACCGGTAGCCTGTTCCTGAAAAAATCTCCCAATAATCCTGGCAAGTTTACCGTGACCATCCAGAACGGTCCTTTGGGAGACCGCGCCGAAATAGAGATGAGCGATATCGTCATGGATGAATCGTCCAACGGAGGGCGGTTGTCTTACAAGGAAGAAGGCTGTGCTCTGGATATAAGCATCTTGAGTCGCAAGATTACGGTGATACAACGTGGTTGCGAGGACTACAATTCCGGAAATTACAAGTTGGAGGGGAATTACAATACATACAAAGGAAACACCCGCCGGGTGGATACCTTTGTGATGCCCGAAAAGACCTTCAAGTTCAAGAAATACTTCTGGTGTGGTAGTGGCTTTGATTCCTGCGAAAAGGTTAAGGATGACAACGGCACCGTATACATTACCTGGAGCAAGGATGGTAAGGGTTTTATCGAACGCAAGGCTGGCGAAGATGTTCACGTGTACCGCCCCTTCGAACACATGATTCCACGCAAGCGGGATTTCTACAAAGGCGAAAAGCCCGTGGTTATCAAGACCAAGCGTACGGACATGGCGGGGGAGTGGATGATTTGGTACTACTATGCCAAGGCGGAACGCCTCAAGATGGTCCGGGCCGGAATGAACGAAGAAACGGCCTACATGGAAATATACGAGTAATGAGTTGTGAGTGGTGAGTTATGGGTTTTGGGTTTTTCTATCTTTTAGCCCATGAAAGTTTTTTTGTACGACACGACTCTCCGCGACGGTAACCAGGATAGGAAAATCAGTTTGTCCCTGGCGGACAAGCTGCAGATTGCAAGACTCCTGGACAGTTTCGGTTTTGACTATATCGAAGGTGGCTGGCCAAACCCCAGCAACCCCACCGACGAAGAATTCTTCCAGAAGATTAAAGAAGTTAAACTGAAACATGCAAAGATTGCCGCTTTCGGCTCGACCCGCCGTCCCAAGGTGCTGCCCGAAAAGGACCCGCTGTTACAGGCCCTGGTAAAGTCCGGCGCTCCCGTAAAGACCATTTTCGGCAAGAGCTGGGACTTGCATGTGACCGACGTTATCCGCACCACCTTGGAAGAAAACCTGGACATGATCGAGTCTTCGGTGGCTTACCTCAAGGAACATTCCGAAGAGGTCATCTACGATGCGGAACATTTCTTTGACGGCTACAAGGCGAATCCGGAATATGCCATCGAGACCCTCCGTGCGGCAGAAAAGGGCCATGCGGACTGTATCGTGCTTTGCGATACCAATGGCGGAACCATGCCTTGGGAACTGAAAAGCATTATCAAGGAAGTGAAAAAGTATATTTCCACGCCTCTCGGAATCCATGTTCACGATGATTCCGGACTTGCGGTGTGCAACAGTCTTTATGCCGTCAAGAACGGCGCCGTGATGGTACAGGGCGTGGTGAACGGTTTTGGTGAACGTTGCGGAAATGCGAACCTCACCACCATTGCTGCAGACCTGCATTTCAAGATGGACGCAAAGTTCTTTGCCGCCAAGAAGATTGCAAGGCTCCGTCAGCTGAGTAGCAGCATTGACCAGATAGTGAACCTGCCCAGCGATCCTCATGCCCCGTACGTAGGCGATGCGGCCTTTGCCCACAAGGGAGGCGCCCATATCGATGGCGTGATGAAGGTGAGCCGTAGTTTCGAGCATGTTGACCCCCATGCCGTGGGCAATGACCGCGTGTTTGTCACCAGCGACCAGGCGGGCGGTTCCCTCGTTGTGGAAAAGCTCAAGGCTATCAAGCCGGGCATCGACAAGAAAGACCCTGTGGTGGGCAAGCTGCTTACGCTTATCAAGGAACGTGAAAATGCCGGTTGGCATTTCGACAGCGCCGAGGCCAGTTTCAAACTGTTGGTCTATCGTCATTTGGGCATGGTGCAGGAACCGTTCAAGGTCCTGGGCTACCGCGTCATCGAAGACAAGACCACTCAGGGCGTGTCTGTTTCACAGGCGACAGTCAAACTCCAGATTGGCGACAAGATCAGCCACCAAGTCAGCGAAGGCGACGGCCCGGTGAACGCCCTGGATGCGGCGCTGCGCAAGGCACTGCTGCCGTTCTTCCCCAATATGGCGAAGGTTCGTCTGGACGATTTCAAGGTACGTGTTCTTGGTAGCAATGTTGCTTCTGACGCTACAGTACGTGTGTGGACCACCTTTGGCGACGAGAAGGGCTACTGGAACGTGGTGGGTGTTTCCAGCAACATCATCGAGGCTTCCTGGATGGCGTTTGTAGATGGACTTACCTACAAGATTCTTTTGGATGAGAAGGTTATCGAAAAGCCTTACAAGCATATCGATGTGAAGCCTGTTGCCGCGAAAGCCGAAACGAAGGAAGAATCCGCCCCGGCGAAGGCCAAAAAGTTGAGTGCCCGCAAGGTGAGAAACCTTGCCGACATCACTCGATCTGCGAAGAAGAGGAAGTAGTTTATGCAAATTGTCAAGGTTACTCCGAAATCTGCTGAAATTGAACGCATCTGCGGGCGCGAAGTCGCCCCCAGCAAGGAAATTCACGACAAGGTGATGCAAATCCTTGCCGACATCAAGAAGGGTGGCATCGCCAAGGCCACCACCTATGCCCAGAAGTTTGATGGTCTCAAGGGCAAGAACATCCGCGTGCCGGTTTCTGCCATCGCAAAGTCCGCTGCCAAGTGCCCCAAGGAACTGCAGAAGGCCCTGAAGCAGGCCATCAAGAACGTCCGCGATTTCCACCAGAACCAGATGGAAGAATCCTGGCTCATGGAAGGGAAGGACGGCGTGGTTCTTGGACAGCGCATCCGCCCCATGAAGCGGGTGGGCCTCTACGTGCCGGGCGGTGCGGGCATCTACCCAAGCACCGTCATCATGAATGCGGTCCCGGCTCTTGTGGCTGGCGTAGAAGACATCGTGGTTGTCACTCCCATTAAGGGCGAAATCAACCGCGCTGTCGCATTCGTGCTGCAGGAACTGGGCATTGATGAAGTCTACCACATCGGTGGCGCTCAGGCCATAGGTCTGCTCGCTTACGGCGCGAAGGATGCCAAGGGAAAGACCGTGGTGGAGCGCGTCGACAAGATTGTGGGCCCGGGCAACGTATTTGCCGCCATCGCCAAGAAGGAAGTTTTCGGTGTGGTGGATATCGACATGGTGGCAGGCCCCTCCGAAGTGCTGGTGATGGCCGACAACACTTGCGATCCGGATTTTGTGGCTGCGGATTTGCTTAGTCAGGCGGAACATGGTTCCGGCTTCGAGGCTGCCATTTGCATTACCGATAACATGGAAACTGCTCAGATGATTAGCGCTTGCGTGGATATCCAGGTGGAAAATTCGCCGAAGCGCGAGTTGCTTGAGAAGGTGCTGGGTAATTTCGGACGCATTCTGGTGGTGAAGGATTGGTTTGACGGCGTGGAAATCGCGAACCGCATCGCTCCGGAACACCTTGAAGTGATGACCGCCGAAGCGGAATCCATGGCTGCACAGATCGAGAACGCAGGTGCCGTGTTTATCGGCCCATGGTCCTCTGAACCGGTGGGCGATTACTTTGCGGGCCCGAACCATGTGCTGCCTACCAACGGCACGGGCCGCTTCTTTAGCCCGCTCGGCGTGTACGACTTCTTAAAACGCATGAGCATCATCCGCTACAGCGAAAAGTCCATCAAGAAGAACGCGAAGGCCATTGCCGCCGTCGCCACCGAAGAAGGCTTTATCCACCACGCTGCCGCGGTTCTCAAGAGACTGTAAAAAGCGAAGTCAGACCATTTTTTATTCTTGCTTTTAGGCTTTGCGGTCGCTTCAGTGAGCAACAAGCGCCTCGTATTAACGAGGCGTGGTTGCGAGAGGGCTTGCCGGTGGTAAGAACCGATATGCTTTCAGCCAGCCCGGTCAGAATAGGAACATGGAGCCTTCGCCCAGGTTTAGGCACACGCGGTTGCGGCCTGATTCCTTGGCATGGTAAAGGGCATCGTCGGCCCGCTTGATGATGGATTCTACGGTGTCTCCTGATTGTCGCTCAGTAAAACCAACACTTATGGTAACAGATATTACCTCACCAGTAGCGAGGGCTACGCGAATCTTTTCTACTCCCGCACGTAATCTTTCTGCAATGATTTTGGCGTTGTCGACAGTGGTATTGGGCAGGAATACCGTGAATTCTTCGCCTCCGTAGCGTACGGGCATGTCGCTGGGTCTAAGACAACGGGTAATTTCTTGCGCTACAGCAATAAGAACTTGGTCGCCGGCCAAATGCCCATAGGTGTCATTGATGTTTTTGAAATGATCAATGTCCAGCATGAATGCGGACAAGTTGAAATTCCCGTCATTACTACGCTTGAGTTCTCGAGTGTAGGTTTCCTCTAGCCAACGACGATTGTGCAGTCCGGTCAAGGAATCAACCTTGGCGTTTTCTTCAATACAGCGGATATGGTATTCTTCTTCGCAAACGACTTTATTGTTGTTGCGTAATCTTCTACTCAAAAGCTGTAAGAAATTCAGGCATAGGTCATGGGATGCATTGAGCATCGCTAGAGCGATGTCGGCATCGATGACCAACAAGGAGCTTTTCTCTTTGGCAAAGACTTGGGCGCTGGGCTTCACATTGTCAAAGATGGACATTTCGCCAGCGCAATGCCCTGGCAAAATGAAATCAGAAAATGAACCGCCCTTAGAACTTAAGACGACTTCTAGTTTTCCTTCCAATAATACCAACAACTTTCTTTCTGGTTGGTTTGGATCAATAAGCAGAGTTCCTGGTTCTGCAGAGATTTTTTTGCAACTGAGCAGGTAGCCTGCTAGACTTTCAAAGGACACATTCTTGAAGATGTCCGTCTTCAAAAATTGGGCCCTTGAAATCGGGAGGGTTTCAAGCTCGTTTGTGCTCATTCTAGAAACCTAAACTGAGCTGAACCATATAAATACGTTCTTCGTCTTGCCCTGTGTAGTATCCCAATTCTTCAGCCCAGGTTGCGAACTCAAAGGTAAAGAACTGCAAAACTTCCAATGCGACACCCCCTGCAGGGTAACCGCCTTTAAAACCGCCTGATAGGCGTAGAGCAAGTGCACGAACGCCATAATAATAGCCTGGCCAAGCGATTAAGTTCTGTTCTACCTCAAAGCCAAAGTTCAAATGGGATAGAGGTTTGTAGTTGTTCGAACTGTTTACGATGTCGGCATAGTCCATGGCGATGTTAAACTTGCGACCGAAGCCTGTATTCTTATTGAAAAATCGAGGGCTGTAATTGAGACCCACGGACCAGTTAGGTGTAATCTTGTCACCGGCTAGTTCTTTGAAGTAAATGTCTCTGACTGATGAACCTACCCTGAATTCACGAGTCCATTGATAGAGTACGCCAAGATCCATACCCATCGAGATGGAATTGAAATCAAAGATGTGGTCTGTGGCATCGTGATAACGGTCTTCAAGAGTGTCTTGCATGGTGTCGTAGTTCAAAATGTCAACGGTAAGCATTTCCACTTTGTGACGTTTGACGGCCTTTGCACCGATACCAATTGAAAGCTTATCTGTAAAACCGTAAGAAACACCTCCTTGAACCACCCCATCGACGTAGAATGTATCAACGGCAATGTTGGGGAGTACGACACCTGCATCTAGGTATGGTGCCACATTAGCGTCAACCCAAACAGCTCCACCAAAGCCATGGAAAGCCAGTTCTGCATCGAACTTGAGCTTCATTGCCAGACTCTTGTGGTCGTAATTGTTCACCTTGTGGACAAGTTCCGGATGAGCTGCCAGAGAATCCATCAACACGGACGATGCCTTGAGACCGTTTGCCGCAGCCTCGTTTGATGCTCCTTGGTAGATGCTCTGCAAGTCCTTTGCCACATTGTAGGTGTGGAAGTAGGTTTCAAAAGGTCCCGCTCCGCCAAGGTTTAAGCGCATGTCTCCGTAGTTGCGGGGATAGTAACCTGTTTCAGGAAACTTGTCGTAGTTTCCTAACTTGTTGATTTGGGTCAAGCCCGCATAGTTGAAGTAGATGGCTTCCTTATCATCCACTACGGCTACGTGGGCGTTACCCATGGCTTCTGCACGTAGGGAATGGTGGGTTGGAGCCCTGAGTGCAAAAGCAAAAGAAACAAGGCTCAACGTCAGGAGTATTAGAATCCGTCTCATTACTCGTACCTCGCTCTCTGTGCCTGAAGGGCTTCCTGGAAATCCGCCTCGGAATAGCGGACCCAGCAACCGCCGATGTTTTCTTTACGGTATTCTAGAGAATAGCTTGTTCCGTAGTAATCTTTTGCAACGTCATGCTTTAGTCGTGTGAATTCGTCAAGGGGGAGTCCTTTAGGATTAAATACTAGACTAGCAGCAAATCTGAATCGATGATCGTTGTTCACAACTCTAGTGCTGTAGTCTGAGTAGATGAATTCCCACTCCTCGCCGTTGGCTTTATGCCCATCCATGTCGATATCGATATGGCGGTATTTGTCGTTCGGGCCTACAGAACGTATCATGATTTCATCACTATGGCGCAGGAATGCATTTTTGGTCATGGCCATTTGATCGTAAGCATATTCAGAAGTTTGATCGCGTGTGTCTTCGTCAATCTCGCCGTCGCCATCGTTGTCTTTGTCGTCAAAAATTTCTTCGTCCTTGCAGCCATCCCCATCTTCATCGACCAAAGGACTATTGCCGGAGAATGAGGATAGCATGGATAACCCCTTTTGGTTTTCAGTGGCGTCTTCGGAGGGCTTGGTTTTGTCGGCCAGTATTCGGCATGTGGTTGATGTTACCGTGTTCTGTCCTTCGCTTGACAGCATGGAACCAAAACCGGGGAACACCTGGCCAAGGAGAGTGCCTCCGGCTTCAGGCTTGTTGGCACAGGTTTCGGCAAATCCGTTTACGGCTTTCAATACGTCTGTTGACCTCTCTGGCGGGATTCCGTTCATGATGTCGCCTATGCTGCAATTGGGCAATCCTGTTACGGGATTCTTCTCCTGGCATTTTGCCACATAGCGCATCTCCTTGCGCAGGTTCAGCATGAATTGGAACATGTCCAACACCATGACATCCTTGTAGACATCGTCATAGGTTATCACGCCGTCTAGCCGGCCTGTGGTGTCCTGGGTAATGAATTCCGCCAAGAAGTACAGTATGGAACTGGTAGCCTCCTGGTATCTCTGCGCGGTGGCATCGTCCATCCCTGCAATGGGAAGTGCGGATTTCTCATCGGTGTTTACGTATTTCAGAAGCTCAAAGACATTAATTTCCAGGAGGTTCACCCTTGTCTTTGCAAGGCCGTACCACGCTTCGGAGTGGCTGGAGTCCGCTTCGATGGCTTTGGTGAAATAGTAGGCCGCATCGGTGTAATTGTTGTTGCGAAAGTTTTTATAACCTTCGTACGTTAACGCATCAGAATCGCCGAGGTCGATATTCACTGTTTCGGTAGGATTGAAAAGGTTGCAACCGATAATCCCTAAAAATAATGTGCATAGGAAACAGAGAAAAATTTTTATTTTCATAAGCCGTACTAGATGTTCAGGTTCTTCCATAAAAATAACTTTCTTCTTACAAAAAAGGACTAAAAAAGAGAAAAAAGGGTTAGTATTTGTTTGTTTTATTGTTTTATGGGGCAAAAATGCTTTTTTTTTCAAAAAAAAAGAAAGTTTTTGCTGAAGTAAATATATTTGGTGCCATGAGCTTGTGCGAGGAATATTTTCCGACCAAAGTGTACACCAATGCGGTGAGCAGGCTTGGGTCGCTTTTGAGCAAGGAACGGGATCGGCTTGATTCTGTGGCCCTTTCTCTTGAGCGAAAAAATGCCATCGGTCCAGACAACCTGGCTGAACAAATTGATGCTATTGTGAATTTTGCACGTGAGTATCACAAGGCCTATTCACTCTACTTGGAGGCTGTGTTACCTCAGCACAAGAATGGAATTCAGTGTGGCCCCTCTTGTGGAAATTGTTGCCATCATTATCCCATGTCCGTAGAACCTTTTGAATTGGTCTACCTCTATTCGGAGTTGAGGCTCCGAGACGATTTTATGTCAGTCATGGAAGACTGTCAAATGCGGGCAACCCTGTTTGAATCTCTTCTTGAAAAACGCATTGCTGAATCGGGGTCCGACGACGAAGCCGAAGATGGGGCTTTGCACGATTATTTTTCCCAGTGGAAACCCTGCCCGTTCTCTTCTCCCAAGGGGGATTGCGAAATTTACCCTTTGCGGCCAGTATCTTGCCGCATGTACTTTAGCGAGACTCTCCCGAAATTCTGTGTGCCGGAATATTTGCAGACCGAAAAGAACGAAAGCTTTGTGGTGTATATGCCGGACCATATTGAAGAAGCCCTGTGCGGTATTTCGGAGCATTATGCAGGTCTGGAGTTGCCCGAAAGTTATTTCGGTGGCCTCCTGTCCATGAATCTTTACGAGGGGATTCTCTCATGATGGGCGAGGGACAGATGGACTTGTTCGGCCAGTTGGACCTGTTCGGTTCGGCCGCCACCCAGGCCTACGAGCCTGCGGCCAAGAAGATTTCTGCGGAAAGTTCCGAGAATGGCCTGGTGACTTTCAGGTACAACCCCCGCATGAAAAAGAGCATCCGCTGTGTAGGAGGCTTCTTGTTTGGTCATCCGGAGGTGTTGTTGCCGGGCTACATGAAGGCGCCGGAATTTGCCCAGGCTCGGGAAATTGCGGCCGAATGGGCGGAACACGCCATCCGTCGCAAGACCCAGAAGAATAAGCTTATTATCAAGGATTTGGTGAATCGCTTTTGGGCGGTGGTGGACCAGGTGCTGGCGGACAAGGGTGAAAAGACTCTGGAATCTCGCAGCAGAATTCCGCCTATACGCCCCAAGGGAACTTACCACGACTTGAACCAGGTGCTGGCGGCGGTCAATGACACCTATTTCAACGGTGAACTGACTTGCCGGATTACCTGGAGCAACAGGGTGGGTGGACTCAGTTTTCACTCCATGCGAAAGGACCCCCTGACGGGTGAAAACTTTCATTTGATAAGTATCAGCAAGGGCTACGATGCCAAGAACTGCCCGTTCTACGCTGTGGCCGGTGTCGTCTATCACGAGTGTCTCCATGTGGTGATTCCTGTAGAGGAGCGCAATGGCCGCCGGGTGGTTCATGGCCGGCAATTCCGTCAGCGGGAAAAACGTTATATCTATTTTGAGGAGTGGATAAAGTGGCATAAGGAAGTCTTGCCCAGGAACATCCGGGCCATGCGCCGGGGGAAAGAGTTATGAGTTACGAGTTTTGAGTAATGAGTTGTGAGTTCTTATAGTTGCGCCCTTGGCGCCAAACCAGGCCCAAGTTTTGATAAATGCTTCAAAATCTAGGTGAAAAGCTATTTGAAAAAAAAAGAGGAATAAAATGACTGATCCAAGAATTATAAAACTTGCAGAGAACCTGATTAACAACGCCATTGGCCTCAAGAAGGGTGAGAATATCCTTATCGAGGCCACGGACACTCCCGACGAAGTCTCTACGGAGTTGGTGAAGGCTGTGGCCAAAGCAGGCGGAAACGCCTTTGTGCACAACTACCGTGGACGAGTCCGTCGCGAAATGATCAAGTCCGCCACAGAAGAACAGATGAAGCTCCTGGCGGACCTGGCTCTGGCCGAAATGCAGAAGATGCAGGCCTATATCGCTATTCGCGGGGCGGACAATGCCCTTGAAAACTGCGATATCGACAGCGCCAAAATGCTCAGTTACCGAAAAATTACGGACCCCGTGCTGAACTACCGTGTGGATAAGACCCGCTGGTGCGTGCTCCGCTGGCCGAATCCCTCCATGGCTCAGGGGGCCAAGATGAGTACAGAAGCTTTTGAGGACTTCTACTTCGAGGCCTGTCTGGCCGATTATCCGAAGATGGCCAAGGCCGCCCAGAACCTGGTGGACCTCATGAACCGAACCGACAAGGTACGCCTTGTGGCCAAGGGTACGGATTTGACGTTTAGCATCAAGGACATTCCTGCCATCCCGTGTTGCGGCAACATGAATATTCCCGACGGGGAGGTATATACTGCCCCGGTTCGGAACAGTGTAAACGGAGTCATTCAGTACAATACGCCTACCCTTTACGATGGTAAGTATTTCAGCAATATCCGCCTGGAATTCAAGGATGGCAAGATTGTGAACGCCACTTGCGAATCCGGTGACAATGCGGCTATGAACGCCCTGTTCGATACCGATGAGGGAGCCCGTTATGTGGGCGAGTTTGCCGTCGGGTTCAATCCCTTCGTGATCGCTCCCATGTGTGACATCCTCTTTGACGAAAAGATTGCGGGTTCTATCCACTTTACGCCAGGCCGCTGCTACGAAGAAGCGCCAAACGGGAACGTCAGTTCTATCCATTGGGACCTGGTGCTCATCATGCGTCCTGAATACGGCGGTGGCGAGATTTGGTTCGACGACAAGCTCATCCGCAAGGATGGCCTGTTCGTCGTGGACGAACTCAAGTGCCTGAATCCGGACCAGCTGGGAAAATGACGCTTTGCGTCATCCTATGAAAAAAGCCGTCCTTTTTGCGGGACGGCTTTTGGTATGATGTCATTCTGGAGGGGCGTAAGCCCCGATAGAATCCATTACATCTTCACGAGAATCTCCCCAATCTGCACGGCGTTGAGGGCAGCGCCCTTGCGGATCTGGTCACCGGTGAGCCACAGCGTGTTGCTGTTGTCGTCGGCCAGGTCCTTGCGGATACGGCCAACGAACACGTTGTCCTTGCCGGCGCTTTCCAGCGGCATGGGGTAAACGTAGTTCTGCGGGTCGTCTTTGAGGGTCACGCCCGGGGCGTTCTTCAAAGCGTTGCGGATTTCTTCCACGGAAACCGGACGTTCCGTTTCGAACCACACGGATTCGGAGTGGGAGCGCAGCGAGCTCACGCGCACGCAGGTGGCGCTCGTACGAACGTCGGAGTGCATGATCTTGCGCGTTTCGTTGAACATCTTCATTTCTTCCTTCGTGTAGTCGTTTTCCGTCATCTTGTCGATCTGCGGAATCACGTTATATGCGAGCTGGAACGGGAACTTCGCGATGTGGGTGGTGGTGCCCGTCTCGATGATGTCCTTGTACTGCTGCTTCAGTTCTTCCATGGCGATGGCGCCTGCGCCGCTGGCACTCTGGTAAGAGGAAATGTGAATCTTCTTGATGTGAGAAATCTTCTCGATGGGGTTGAGCACCACGACCATCATGATGGTCGTGCAGTTCGGGTTCGCGATAATGCCCTTGCCGCCATTTTCAGCCTTGTAGAGTTTGATATCTTCGGGATTCACTTCGGGCACGACCAGAGGGACCTTCGGGTCCATGCGGAAGAAGCTGGTGTTGTCCACCACCACGGCGCCGTTTTCCACGGCGATGGGGGCGAATTCCTGGGAAATCGCTGCACCGGCGGAGCTGAGCACCAGGTCGATACCCTTGAAGGAATCCTTGTTCAGGACTTCGCACTTGAGGGTTTCGCCCTTGAACTTGAATTCCTTGCCTGCGCTACGTTCGGAGGCGAGGAGCTTCAGGCTCTGCAGCGGGAAATTGCGCTCTTCGAGGATGGAGAGGATTTCTTGGCCCACGGCGCCGGTTGCGCCCATAATGGCTACGTTGCGAATCATAATTAACCTTTATTGTTCGGTTTGTTGTTGATTGTTTGATTGTAAAACGTCAATGACACTCCAGAAACGTTTCAGATAGATCTTCATCTGGGCTATCTGGTCTCTGGACTGGCGGTAAAGAATCAGCTGCTGTTCCGGGTTTTCCTGGAGAGTGTAGCTGTAAAGAGCATATGCGGCAAGACGCACGCATTCACTCGCCTGAATCAGTTCCGTGTGAGCTTCGCTAGATTCGTGCGGGTGGAAAAGTCCGAGAACTTTCTTGTTCAAGGCGACGGCATTGTTGTTGATGGCGAGAGCCTGGCTGCTGCGCTTTTCGCGTTCAGCTTCGGAAATGTTCGATGCGAGAGGCTCAAAGTTATCGATGGCCGTGATGACGTCGGTCATACGCTTGATGACCGTCTCCGCATCGACGAGGTAACTCTCGAACCTGCTCAGCGATCCGTCTTCCTTGTTCTTTTGAGCGGACGCACCTGAGTTGCCCGCATGCGCTGAAGCCTTGGACTTGTTCGGCAGGATCTTTCCGCCTTCGCCGTTTTCAAACGAGGCGATGTAGTCCTGGTACTGGGAGTTCATCGCGGCGAGTTCCGCAGCGGTGTAGTCCGAAGTGGGGATAAAGGTCGGACGGTCCCAGTAGGCGATACCCATGAAGGCGGACAACATGAAGAAGGCGAGGAAAATGTTTCCGGCCTTGGCTGCACGGTCTTCGAAACGGATAAAGCTGATGATGGCGAAAAAGAACAGGCTCGCAAATGAAAGCAGAAGCCCGCCGTCGCAGTTGTAGGTGATGAACGAGTTCTTCGCAAAGTAGAAGATGCAGTCCATGGCTACAATCAGGATCGACAAAAACACACCCAGCATCTTCTGGGTGCGTGTGTCCGCAGATACGGACATGAGTATCGCCGTAAAGGTGATGCCCAGCGGGAGCACCATCATCAAGGCGATATCAGCAATCTGTTGGTTCATCTTTAGAAGGGAAGGTCGTCGTCCACGCCTTCAGGTGCGGGTGCATCGTAGGTGGGAGCGCTAGCCTGGTTATAGTTGCTGGACTGGTTGTAGGAGTTGCCTCCCTGGAAATTGCCTCCATTCTGGCCACGCGGAGTAAGGAGCTGGAAGGTGTCCAGGTTGACTTCGGTGCTGTAACGCTTCTGGCCGGTCGTCTGGTCGGTCCAGCTGCGGTTGGTGAGGGAGCCTTCGACATAGAGCGTCATGCCCTTGTGGACGCCGAGAGTTTCCATGGTGTCTGCAATCTTGCCCCAACCAACGATATTATGCCAGTCAGTCTGTTCCTTCTGTTCACCATTATTATCGCGATAGCGACGGCTGGTGGCAAGGGAGAACGATACGCGCTTGCGACCTGCTGCGCTTGCGCTAATGACGGGGTCCTTGCCGATATTGCCGATAAGCATCACTTTATTCAAATATGCCATAATTCATCCTATTTGTTTTTTTTTAGTTCTATGGTAAAAAATAAAAAATTCCGACTGTCATTTTGTGCCATTTTCAGGAAAAATCCCATTTTGCAAACAATGTTTGTCATTTTTTTTGAGGAAATTTCACTTTTCTTTGCTTTTACAATTATTTTCATTTATATTTTGAGTAAATCTTTTGACTCTATCAACTAATCATGGTTACACTCGCTCTTTCTCGCTTTGAAAAAGCTTTCCCCGCAAATCTCAGGGGCAAGCGTCTCGGTGCAGTCCTGCACCCGGCATCGGTCCTCCCGGACCTGCATTATACTCTCGACCTTCTCAAGGAATACGACGGCAAGCTCTTTAAGCTTTCGGCTTTGTTTGGCCCGCAACACGGTATCAAGGGACACACCCAGGACAACATGATCGAATGGGAAGGTTACACCGACCCCGAACTGGGCATTCCCGTTTATAGCCTTTATGGCGAACACCGTGAACCCACTGCCGAAATGCTTTCCCACGTGGACATGATGCTCGTGGACTTGCAGGATGTCGGAGCCCGTTACTACACGTTTATCTGGACTTTGTTCCTTTGTATGAAAGCCTGTGAAAAGGCAGGAATCCCCGTGATCGTGGTGGACCGCCCGAATCCCATCAACTGTGTCGATGAAGAAGGCCCTGTACTGGACTTGAACTACACGAGTTTCGTGGGACTCCACAGCATCCGCACGCGTCATGCAAAGACGATTGGCGAACTTGCGGTGCAGTTCAAGGAAGAACGTTTCCCCAAGTGCGAACTTTATGTGCTCGGTATGGAAGGCTACGATAAAAAGATGTGGTATGACCAGACGGGACTCCCGTGGATTCTGCCGAGTCCGAACATGCCGACTCTTGATACCGCAGTCGTTTACCCTGGTATGTGTCTGTTTGAGGCCACCAACGTGAGCGAAGGCCGTGGCACTACGCGTCCCTTCGAAATTTTCGGCGCCCCGTTTATCGATGCGGTCAAGCTTTGCAAGTATATGAACGGCCTCAAGCTTCCGGGCGTGTATTTCCGCGAAAATTACTTCCAGCCCACCTTCCACAAGGGTGCAGGCCAGATTTGCGGCGGAGCGCAGATTCATGTGCTCGACCGCGATAAGTTCCGCAGCTTTGACATGGCGGTGAAACTGTTGCAGTACATTTTCAACGAATACCCGAAGGATTTCGCTTGGAAACAGCCGCCTTACGAATATGAATTCAAGAAGTTGCCTATTGACATCCTGCTCGGCAACGGCACGTTTAGGAAAGAATTTATAGAAAGCGCAATTTAAACTACACATACTGTCATCCTGAACCGTCATTCTCGACCGAAGGGAGGCCGGACAGCACTTGGTTACTTGTAACCTTAGTGCGCATGGTCCCCGGACGGGGAAAATCCAGTGCTGGATCCCGTCGCTACGCTCCAGGATGACTGCTCTGAATGATAAAACCAAGGAGAAAAAAATGATTCAACCTATCAATGGAAAATTTGAAATGCCCGCGCTTCCTTACGCAGCGGGGGACCTTGCTCCGGTACTTAGCCAGGAAACGATCGAGTTCCACTATGGCAAGCATCTGCAGACTTACCTCAACAACCTGAACGCAGCCCTTCCGGGTAGCGCATTCGAAGGCAAGTCTATCGCTGAAATCGTGAAAACTGCCGAAGGCGGCGTGTTCAATAATGCGGGACAGTTCCTGAACCACTACATGTACTTCATGCAGTTCAAGGCTCCGTCTGCGGGCAATGTTCCGACAGGCAAGATTGCCGAAGCAATCGCGCGCGATTTTGGCTCCTTCGAAAAGTTCCAGGAAGAATTCCAGGCGAAAGGCGCAGGCCTCTTCGGTTCCGGCTGGGTATGGCTCTCTGCCGATGCCCAGGGCAAGCTCGTGATTACGCAGGAAGGCAACGCCCAGAACCCGCTCACCAAGGGCCTCAAGCCGCTGTTGACCTTCGACGTGTGGGAACATGCCTACTACATCGACTACCGCAACCGTCGTCCGGACTACCTCAAGGGACTCTGGCAGATTGTGGACTGGAACGTAGTCAACAACCGCCTTGCATAAGGTTTTCTTTAACTGAATATGAAAAAATCCGCTGGGTTTCCCCAAGCGGATTTTTTTGATCCCGTCGCAAAGCTCCAGGATGACTTAAGTATTGTATTTAAGCCTGTGGCGGGCGCGGCGGCATCTTCGGCATCGCAATCTTGATGATAAGCGGCTCGAAGATGAAAATGAGAATCTGTGCCACGACAAAGCAGATGACCTGCGAGCTGATGAACATCGGCAGGTACGGCGGCTTGTGTCCAGGGGGAATCAGGAAGAAATACACGAACGTAACCATGACGGTCGTCATGAGCGGCGTGTAGATCAGGTTCGACACGATCGATTCCACGATGTGGGTCTTGAGCGTTCTCGGTTGCAGGTGGAACTTGCGTGCTAACGCCGCATTTACCTTGGGCATCGGAACAACGAGTCCGATACCGAAACTGACTAAGAAACTTAAGACGAATCCTTCCAGGAATCCGATAATGATTGCAATCATCGGCATTTCAGGCGGATGTTCGGCGGTCAAGTTTCCGGTAAGCGAAAGCGCGAAACTCATCATGAGCGCCATCATGAAGGAAATCTTGAGCCCAACCTTTTTCATCTGTTTCTGGATTTCGGGGGGCATCGGTGGATTCTGATTCGTCATAATTTATCCTTTATTTTTATCACAAAGTTTTTCAAAGTCGGCAACGGCCATCGGCTTTGCGAAGTAGTATCCCTGGAACAGGTTACAGCCCATTTCATTGAGCCTTTTGTACTGATCTTCGGTTTCGACACCTTCGGTAAGCGAGAACAGGCCGAGGTCGCTCGAGAGCCTGAGTACGTTGCGCAAGATAGTTTCGGCACGGTGGTTATCTTCGGCCTTGCTCAAGAATTTCATGTCGATTTTCAGAACGTCAAGCGGCATGTCCTTGAGCTGGTTGAGTGAAGAGTATCCGCTGCCGAAGTCATCCATCTCGACGATAAATCCAGATTCGCGGAACTTGCTTAAGATGGCCATGCGGCTTTCCGCTTCGGTCATCATCACCGTTTCGGTGATTTCGATACGGAGTCGCGACGGTTCAATCTTGAATTCTTCGACAAGGGCCTTGATTTCGGCGTAGACATCCATGAAGTAGAAGTCCTTCGGCGAAATATTCACGGAAATGAACAGGTTGGCCTTGTCGCCTTTCCACGAAGAGATAATCTCGCAGGCGGAGCGCCAGATGTACTTGTCCACCTGGGCAATCATGCCGTTCTTCTCGAATACCGGGATAAACTTGAACGGGGGGAGGAATCCTTCTTCGGGGTGGATCCAGCGAACAAGTGCTTCGGCGCCGATGATGGTTCCCTTGTTGTCTACGATGGGTTGCAGGTAGGGGACAACCTGCCGGTTTTCGATGGCCGCTTCCAACTCCGTGGATATTTTTTGATTCCAGAGTACCTGGTCGCGCATATTGTCGTCGTAGATGGCGATATGCACGTTGAACTCGTTCTTAATGGTGGTGAGGGCCAAGTGGGCTCGGTCGAACATGATGGATATGTCGATACTGGGATCGGTTACGTTGTATATGCCCACATGCATCAAAATGTGCTGGTCAATAGATCCGTTCGAAATGACGAACTTCGAAAGTCTCTGTTCGACGACGTCTAGTCTTACGGAGCCTGTCGGATAGCAAATGCCGAACGCGTCCCCCGAAAGTCTTCCGAAAATCCACTCCTTGGTTGCATTTTCCCTAATCCAGTTGGCAACTCTTTTCAGAACAAGGTCTCCTGTATCGTTACCAAAGATGTCGTTGACCATCTTGAAATCTTTGATGTCGAGGTAGGCGATGGAATAGGATGTTTCCGTCTCGGAAGAAACTTTGTTCTTGATCTGGTTGAACAGGTGCTCCTTGGTAAAGAGTCCCGTGAGCTTGTCGTGGGTGGCTTCGTAAATTTCTTGTTGGTGCTTTAGGACGTCTTCTGTATCGTCCTGGATGCTTAAAAAGTAACCGATTTTCTTGTTTTTAGCATCAGTAATAATGTGTTTGTCGATTGTAAAGTATCGGGCATCCTTTCCGGAACCGACAGATTGTTTAGAAGACCAGTTGTCCTGGCTTACGCCAAGGTCATCGAACATGGCAAAAAGTCTTTGATTGACGTGCTCCAGGTTGTCAGCACGGACTTCCAGAAGTTTGCATCCGTTGCTGTTTGCCCAAATGCAGCGCTTGCTGGCGTCAAAGAAGAAAATCGCTTCGGACATCTTGGAGGCAATGTTGGCTAGCATTCGGTCCAGAAGCCTGAACGGTCTGTAGAACAGCGAAAAATAGAAGATAAGCATGCCGCAGACGGCAAATCCCATCATCGAACGGTCAATGGGGGTTCTGGAGAAGATGTAGTAGCTCTGCCAGATGCCTGCCAATACCATTGTAAAGAGGATGACGTAGTATTTTTCGGCATAAATACGGGGAACGCGGATCGTCTTGTAGATGAATATGCCGAGCGATGTAATGAATGCGATGTAGACTGCGATGCGGTGGAATGTCTGGCCGAGGTAAGGGACGAGTCTATAGTAAAGGGAACCGTCCACCGTGATGGCTTCCATGCCGAAGGCGTGTCCGAAGAAAGGGTTGAAAAAGTATTGGAGAACGTCAATGGTGAGGAGCGTGTAAATGAAATAAATTTTCTTGTTATGCCGCCATGGAATATTGCAGTAGGACAGGGTGAAGTCGAACAGGCTGAACGCCATGAGGTCCATGCCGATAAAATAGGTGTAGCTACCGATGGTGGAAAGAAGCTCGTTTTCGGAGAGGACGAGTATCAGGTTGCCCGCAATCGGAACGATGAACGTGAATAGCAAATAGGAGACAGCTTTGCCTATCGCCTTCGAAGACTTCTTGGATATAACACCAAAAAGCCCAAGCAGGACTATGAGCACTATATAGATAATGGCAAAAACTTCTCTCATGTACTAGAGCACCTTTTTCTTACATAATACATTAATATATATGAATATTTGCAATTTTTTTTACAAAATAATAGTCCAAATTGGAATATTCGACAAAATAGGCTAAGAAATTCTTTGCTAATTTCTTGTCAGGAGTACTTTTATGGACAACGAACTGACGCTTTTGGTCGGAAAAGGGGAAAAAATCCTTTATGCCGGTAAACCGGACAAAAGGTGTTTTATCTTTGAATGCATTTTCAATCCATTGCTCCCGTTTGCTGCATTGTGGGGCATTTTTGACATGTTCTTTATCGGGGCAGCATTCTCTTCGGACAAGGCGGACGAGGCGGCCTTCTTTATCATCCCGTTCATGGCACTGCACATGATGCCGGTTTGGCTTTACCTGGGCGGGGCGCTCCTTTCGTTCAGGCGGTACCGCAATAAGGCCTACATCGTTACGGACAAAGGAATCTACGCTTCCGGAGGTGTCTTTGCCAGGACTTACCAGTCAAAGCCGTTCGCGGAACTTTCGCATGTGGACCTGCATCGTGGCATTTTTGACCAGTGGTTTGGCGTGGGCGACATCATTACGACCTCTGCTCAGGCTAATCCCGCAACACTGAACGGGCGTAGGACTTCTACCAATGCGGGCATTTCCATCGATAGCATTGCCAATTATGCAGAAGTGTACAAGCTTGTGAAACAGCTGCAAGAAGACATCTACACCGACGTGATGTATCCCAACGATCTCCGTCCCAAGGAAAATCACGGGTATAAGTCGAAGTATATGAGGTAGGGCTAGGGCCTAATGGTTATCGGAGTTCCGTCTTTGACGGCGGCGTAGATTTCTTCGATTTCGTCGTTGGTGACGGCGATGCAGCCTGCGGTCCAGTCTTTCCACCTGTGCCAATATTTGAAAAGAAATGCCGGAACATTGTTTGGATAGCCGTGAATCATGATATTGCCGCCGGGTTCGTAGTTGCCAACTTTTGCAGCCTTGATTTGCTCCTCGTTCGGGTACGAAATTCGGAGCGATAAATGGAACTTGCTTTTGGGGTTGTGAAGCACGATGGTGTAGTCGCCTTCGGGTGTCTTGTTGTCACCGGACTTGACTTTCGCTCCCACAGGATTCTTGCCCAAAGAAATCTTGTACGTCTTGACGATATTCTCGCCGTTGCGCAAGTGCATTTGGCGTTTCGCCTTTTCTACGAGAATGTTGTCGATGGGTGAGGAGAGCATGAACGATTAGTAAGTTTTTAATGTTTCAAGGCTGCGTAAATTTTCCAAGCTTCTTCTTCATCTAGGGCAGACATGCACCATCCGCCACCAGGGTGTTTGTTCTCTAATAAAGAAAACATTTTTTTGTCTATTTTTTCTTGTGCAATTTTTTCATTGTTTTCGCAATCGTTTAATATGTCTGCAACGTGGCGCCAAGTTGGTGCAAAGAATAGTTTATGACATGGTAATATCCAGGTAGGTCGCTTTAGGTAGAGATATCCGATAAATTGTTCATCATAGGGATAATTCCAATCAGCATGAACGACTAACGGATTTTTTTGATAGACGAGTATTTTTTGAATTTTATCAAATTCAAGTAGATAGTCATATAGTTCCTTACCTGATTGTTCCATGGATACTTCGAAAGCTAGGCATTTGCCATTTAGAAATGGTTGTAAATGAATGCCTTGCTGCAGTAGAGCGGCTGCGTTAAATCCTTTTTGGGCTTTTATGATTGCAATGTTGTGATAAGACATTTCTTTTCTGTGTTGTATTAATGTTTTTTATTCAAAAAAAATGTTCCAATTATTTTTGAATTCTTTTAAAGGACCGTAGTTTATTGCAGGCATATTAGTTTTTTTGCCTTCTTTGTAGGATGCTCCCCAAAAGTGATGGATATTGTCAAGTAGTGTTTGACCTTTAACGATAAAGAAATCTTCGTTCTGATTGGGACTGTTTAGAAGGACGAAAACATATATTTGTTCAGAAGAGACATTCTCTTTCCCTATAAGGAAACAGTTTTTTTCCCTGTTTGTTTTGACTTGTACATTGTAGTTTTTTTTATTTTGAGGATTGTAAGCGAGAATATCAACCGATTTTGCATTGCCCAATGTTACTGCAGCTTGTAAACCTAATTTGAATAATTTTCCTGCTGTTAAAAATTCTCCGGCCATTCCGGATATTTGTTTGTCGGTTGGTGTTGCCACAGTGATGCTCCTTGCAATGTTTTAAATCTAATAAAAAACGCCCAGGCTTTGAACCTGGACGTTTTCCAAATGTGACTAGATCCTTCGACTACGCAACTTGCGTTGCTTCGCTCAGGATGACACCTCATACCTCAAAAGCGTGCAAAACGAGTGTCGCAGAAAATGCTTGCATTTTCTATGACCGAGTGCAGCCGCGGACGTCGAAGACGTCAAAGGCACGAAGTGCCGACCTCACACCTCATTCCTACTTGAGGAACTGCATATACGGCAGCTTGCTTGCAAGTTCCTGCACCTTGTCG
>CAMHDS010000033.1 GCA_946183925.1 uncultured Fibrobacter sp.
TGCACGATATCGGCAAGAACATCGTCTCCGTGATTATGGCCTGTAACGGCTACGAGATGGTGGACCTGGGCGTGATGGTTCCTGAAGACGTCATCGTGAAGGCGGTCATCGAGAACAAAGCCGACATCTTGAGCCTCTCTGGCCTCATCACGCCATCCCTCGAAGAAATGTGCACTGTCGCGAAGGCCATGCAGGCTGCAGGCCAGCGCATCCCGATTATCGTCGGCGGCGCAACGACCTCGCCCACGCACACGGCCGTAAAGATTGCCCCGTGCTACGAAGGCCCCGTATTCCACGTGCGCGATGCCGCCAGTAACCCGGGCCTCGTGCAAAAGCTCTTGGACCCCGCGACAAGCGAACAGACCATTCAGGAAAACCGCGAAGAACAGCAGCGCATTCGCGACAAGCAAAACGGCATCCAAACCGAAGCCGCAAGCGCCATGGCCGCAGCAGAGAAGACTCCGCTCGAACGCCGCTACCTTTGCGACTGGAGCAAGTACCAGCCGGTGGAGCCTCCGTTCATGGGCGAAAGCAAACTCCCGCCCATCGCGCTCGAAAAAGTCATCCCGCTCATCAGCTGGGAATACTTCTTCTTTACCTGGAAAATCAAGCCCGATCAAGAAGAAGCACAGAAGCTCAAGGCCGATGCCGAAGCACTCATCAAGAGCCTCACAAAGCCCGAGTACGCGCTGCGTGCCGTGCAGGCGTTCTACCCTGCCGCCGGTACGGAAAATTCCATCAGGTTCAACACGGGCCGTACCGGCACCGACTCCGACTTGGTCGAAGTCGCCACGGCACGCCAGCAGAATCCGGTCGGCACCTGTCTTGCCCTCTGTGACTACGTGGCTCCTGCCAATGCGAGTACCGCAAGCGTATTCGCCGCTCCCGCCGGTAAGGATGTATTCCGCGACATCGTGGGCGCCTTCGCCGTCACCGTCAGCGACGCCTTCGTCAAACGCCTCGAAAAGCTCAAGGCCGAACAGGGCGGCAGCGACTACGACGTTCTTTTGATGCAGACGGTTGCCGACCGCCTGGCCGAAGCGGGCGCCGAATACCTGAGCCAGGAACTGGCCCGTACCAACGGCTGGAAAGGCATCCGCCCGGCCGTCGGCTACCCCGTGCTTCCAAATATCAAGGAAATCTTCAACGTCGCGAAACTCATCGACTTCGACAGTGTCGGAATATCGCTTACCGAGAACGGCGCCATGTACCCGCAGGCCTCCGTCAGCGGCCTCTACATCAGCCACCCCGAAATCGACTACTTTCACGTGAAAGTCTAAAAAATCCCCAGCCGAAGCCAGGGAAATCTTACGCATTTGTTGTCTGTAGCCGCGCAGCGGCGTTCTACAAGCGAAGCGATCTAATTACACACCCTTCTTGAACTTCTTGCTCCACCAGAGAACGATGGGAGAGCAGATGCACACAGAAGAGTAGGTACCGATGAGAATGCCGAAGCACTGCACCAGGCCGAAGTCGCGGATGGAGGAACCGCCCTTCACGGCGAGGATCACGCACACGAACAAGGTGGTGAGAGAGGTCACCATGGTGCGGCTAAAGCACTGGTTCAGAGACTTGTTGATGGTCTCTGCGAAGTTGCCGGAGCCGAACACAGCAGTGTTTTCACGGATACGGTCGAAGTTCACGATGGTGTCGTTCACGGAGTAACCAATCATGGTCAAGAGCGAGGCAATCAGGGCTCCGTCGAAAGACAGGCTGAAGGCCGAGATGAAGCCCAGGGTGATGACGGTGTCGTGGACCAGGCCAAGCACCGCCGCCACACCGAAGCCGAGACCGAACTTGCCGAACCGGAACCACACGTAGAGCAGAATGCCGAGCCAGGCGAGAATCACAGACAAGATAGCGTTGAAACGGAGTTCCTTACCGATGGTGGGGCCCACGTTGTCCTTGGCCACGATTTCGCACTTCTGGCCTGCCTTGGCAAAGGCTTCGGCCATCTTGACTTCGAAATTCACGTCGTCGGAGGCGCGCATGCTAATCTGGTAGGAATTGGCAGAGGTTCCGCCCAGGGTGCGAACTTTCGCACCGTCGATGCCTGCCGCAGAGAGAGCACCGCTCAGGTCCTTCTCGTGCTTGGCGTCATCCTGATACTGTACGGTATAGACCTGGCCGCCCGTAAAGTCAATGCTGAAATCGAATCCCTTGACGGCGATGCAGGCGATGGAGGCGATAATCAGGACAGTAGAAATCAGGCCGAAACGACGGCGGTTGGGGATAATCTGGAGGTTGGCCTCGTTGATGGCCTTGAAGCCGTTACCGATGGAGAGCGTAGTCCTGTCGGCCTTGGCAAGACGCCAGTCGAGGATAGCGCGGGTCACGGTGATGGCGCAGAAGAGGGAGGTCAAGATACCGATGGTCAGCGTGAGACCGAAACCCTTCACGGAACCGGTACCAATCTTGTAGAGGATAAGGCCGGTAAGCACGGTGGTCAAGTTGGAGTCCAAGATGGCGCTGAAGGCCCGTTCGTAACCCTTGGCCACGGCGGCGCGAGCGGTAAGGCCGTTCTTCAGTTCTTCACGAATACGTTCGTAAATAATCACGTTGGCGTCAAGAGACATACCCACCACCAAGATGAAACCGGCGATACCCGGAAGAGTCAGGGTGGCGTTGAACACGGACATCACGGCGGCAGTCACCAAGGTGTTGATGACCATACCGAAGCTGGCGATAAGGCCGCCCAAGCGGTAGTAGGCCACCATGAACACCAAGCAGAGGATAAGGCCGATAGCACCGGAGCCGAAGCCCTGGACGATGTTTTCTTCACCGAGGGTAGCACCCACGCTGCGGCTTTCGATAATCTTCATAGGAGCCTTAAGAGCACCGGCGCGGAGCACCACGGCCAGGCGGTTGGCCTCGGCCATGTCGTCAAGACCGGTAATCTGGGCGTCGCCATTGGGGATACGGTCACGAATCACAGGAGCAGAAATCACCTGGTTGTCGAGAACGATGGCCATCTGCTTGCCGATGTTGGCGGCAGTCACAGCAGAGAACTTCTTGGGACCGATACCGCCGAACTTGAGGGAAACGGCCACTTCACCGGCGTTGGTACCGTCGCTTACACGATAGGGACGGGCGTCAACGATGTCGTCGCCACCCATTTCGGCACGGCGCTTGAGCAAGTAGAGGCGCTTGGCCTTGATCTTGGAGCCGCGCTGCACCGGTTCGAGACCGCTGCCGAAGGCAAAGTTCACGTCGCGGGGAATCAACTTCTGGACCCCTTCGGTCTCCAGGAGTTTCTTCACCTTTTCGATGTTCTCTTCGGCGATGAAGCCGCCGTTGCCAAAAGACAGGTAATAGGCGCTGAGGGCAGTCCCGACCTCGCCAGCAGGTTCACCCTCGGCAGGAGCGGTTTCCTTGGCAGAATCGGTGGCAGCGTTAGCGGCAACTTCGGCTGCGGGCGCCTTGCCCAAAAGTTCGTCGTCGGAGAGGGCCTTCGCCGTGTCGGCAGCAGGCTTGGCGCTGTCGGCTGTAGCAGCGTTAGCAGCGGCCACGGTGGAATCCTTGGCGGCAGCCGTAGAGTCCGTCGCGGCGGAGTCAGCCACGATGTCTGTAGTCTGACGGGTCAGGTACTGGTCGATAAGGCCAACCACCTGGGTAAACTTCTCGGATTCGGCCAAAATCTTGAATTCCAGCTTGGCGGTAGAACCCACCAGGGACTTGGCGGTAGAGTCGTCCACGCCGGCCAGTTCCACCAAGATGCGGTCATCGCCGGAGGGGGAAATCTGGGGTTCGGAAAGACCGAACTGGTCCACACGGTTACGGATGATTTCCAGGGACTGGGCCTGGATGTCCTTGATGTCCTCGTTCGGCTTCAGGCCGGACTTGTCGATTTCCAGCGTGATGCTGGTACCACCGGCCAGGTCCAGACCGAAATTGATGGACTTGGAGCCCAGCTTCGGATTTTCCTTAAGAAAAGCCTTCTTTTCGTCGCCCTTCCTGGAGTGGACCTGGATCGAGGGCCACACGGTATAGGCCGAAAGTGCTATTACAAGGAGAATGATAAATTCCCGCATTCCAAATTTATGTTTGTTCATTTGTAATCCCTTAATAAGGCATTATACGCTAAGTTTGCGCGCAAAGATAGAAAAATTAGTGGTTAGTGATTAGTGGTTAGTGGTTAGGAAAGGCGGGATAAACGGCTTTGGTAAAGTTTTGGGGTTAGATTGGCGGGATAAACGGCGTTTTTCAAAAAAAGGGGGGAAGAATCCCCCTGGTTCGCACTTCGTTGCTCTCCACCCCCTCGCCTAGGGGGCAGCCCCCTAACACCCCCGATAACATTCCAGCCCCATAATGTCATTCCAGCGAAAGCAAGAGTCTCCTATACAAATCTTTCCCTCGATGTGTACATCCCTCGCTCACAGGGACTCACTTTGTTCGACTGTTCGCTCGGGAAGCACACATCTCAGTCAAAAAACACAAACAACGGCTCTGGCTTACAAGTGCCCTTGGGCTAAAAACCGTTTTGCGGGTAAGAGACGTTCTCGTAGGAGGAAACTCTTGTGACTGTTAGTCCCTGCGAGTTTCATTCAAGAGTTATTTGTCATCCCTTTTGTAGGTTTTCTTCCTTCTAAGAAAGTTAATGAAACTGAAATACCACAGTATTTTTCGCCACAAATAAACCGTCAGGAAAACATTGCTAATAAGCGCAGCTACAGTCACAGCTTTGATATTGTATGTACTGCTGAGCTTTATATGCAGAACATGACCTTATCTTGTAATCATCGCTGAATCCAGCAAAAGCATTTCCCATAGAGCAGCACTGATTTGTAGATGCCGATGAGGAGGGAACTGTCGGTGAAGACGTATTCTTAAGCGCATCGCAGCCTGCGTAATCAAGGCACGAATATTTTTCCCCATCTGTAAGTATGTCGCTATCACTAAGTAGGGCCAAGAGATCAGTGCACGCGGCTAATAATGATTCATATGGATATTCTTTGATGACATTAATAGCAGCATCGCAAACATCTTTTAAGGTAACTGTACCTATTGATGAAGAAGATTCTAGAACGTGTTTTTGAGATGACGAACTTTCTGGTTCAAGCGGACCCTCTTTGGCACTAGACAGCTGCTCATAGGTTGGCCCAGTAGAACTAGAACTGCCGCTACAAGCGATGAGTAATGCGACAATGCTTGAAACTGTTAATAGTTTTGTGTAAATCACATCTTCCTCCATCGTTTTAAACTTCGGAGTTCGTCCTGTTCTACAAACGCACGTGCCAAAATCTGTATGAATACAAAAAAGGCGCGAGTCGCTGCATTTACCTAACCGAGGCTCTCGAATGCCTTTACACGATAAACGCAAACGACCCACGCCCCCAAAGGGCTGTTGCTAATACAGCAAACCGAAGTATACCGCAAAACGGCACACCTGCGTGAGCGTTCGCCTTGTCCTCGTGTAATGAAATTTTCGAGATTTCGGTTAGAGAACAAGAGCTAAACTCTTTTTACATCAAATATACACTAAAAAGCGTGTCTTTGATCCATTTTAATTGACTTTATTTGGAATTTTTGCATCTTGTTTTGTATATTACCCCGCGAAAGTCGTATTTCCATATCCCATAGCAGCCAAAATAAGCTGCGGGCTATGAAAATACGGCTTTTTTTGCGTTTATAGGAGGTTTAATGAGAAATAACGCAATTTATAATACAATGTATTGTTACTTTACTAAAATTTATATATATTTTAGTAAAATGGAGCAAATTATGGAAACGACAATGAATACAATCAGCGCAAGGATCGACTCAAAACTCAAGACCCAGGCCGAGAACCTGTTCAACGAACTGGGAATGAATATGAGCACTGCTATTACTGTATTCCTAAAACAGGCCATTCGGCTCCGCAAGATTCCATTCGAGATTGCCCTCGATTCGCCCAACGCCGAAACCCTTGCCGCTATGACTGAAGCAAACGAAATCGCTTCGGGTAAACGCAAGGTTAAGTCTTACAAAAATGCGAAAGCTATGATTAAGGACATCTTGGACGAATAATGGAAATCAGGACCACCTCGAAATTTCGAAAAGATCTTAAACTGGCAAAAAAGAAGGGATTAAACATCGCACTCTTGCAAGAGGTTGTCGATGTTTTGGCTTCAGGGGAAAAACTGAGCGAAAAACACCGCGACCATGCACTAACAGGTGATTGGGAGTCTTTTCGCGAATGCCATATCCAGCCAGATTGGCTGTTGATATACAAAATCTCTGGCGATTCGCTAATATTGACCTTAGTCCGGACAGGAACGCACAGCGACCTGTTTTAAGTGGGCCTCTTTACTTGATTTCAAAAGAAGGTTCAGCGCCGGAGGTTGTGACGGAGAGGGTCACGGTCTTTTTGCCCAGGGTGCGGGTGACGGTGAAGCCGTCGGCGGTGTTTGCGATGGAGAGGCTGCCGTCGCGGAGGACGGAATTTTCGCGGCGCATTTTCACCAGATTACAGATAAATTCGTATAGCGGTTGGGACCTGCGGTTTTCCAGTTCGTCCCAGGGGACGCTTCGGCGGCAGTCGGGGTCCTTGCCGCCCTTCATGGAGAGTTCCTCGCCGTAGTAGATGCAGGACGCGCCGGGCATAAAGAACAGGAGGGCGTATGCCAGCTTGATGCGTTCGAGGCTTGCGCGGGGCTGGGACAGGAGGCGGGTGGTGTCGTGGCTTCCCAAAAGGTTCATGGGGATGTCACCGCGGCCCTCGGGGAATGCGGCGCGGACCCGGTCGCAGAATTCCTGGACGGAAATGGGGTTCTCGTCGAAGAGGAACTTCATGACCGCCTTGCGGAAGATGTAGTTCATGACGCCGTCGAACTGGTCGCCCTGTAGCCAGCGGGAGGGTTCGTCCCAGATTTCGCCTACGATGTAGGCCTCGGGATTGATGGCCTTGACGCGGCGGCGGAATTCTTGCCAGAAGGAGTCGTCGTCGATTTCATTGGGAACGTCAAGACGCCAGCCATCGATGCCGCGACGGGTCCAGTATTCGGCCACGGAGAAAAGGTATTCCCGGACATCGGGGCAGCCGGTGTTGAACTTGGGGAGCGCCGGGTAGTTCCACCAGCATTCGTAATTGGGTTTGCCCGAATAGGCGTTCAGGGGCCAGCCCTTTACATGAAACCAGTCCACGTAAGGAGAATTTTCACCCAGTTCCAGCAGGCTGTTGAACTGGAAGAACCCGCGGGAACAGTGGTTGAACACGCCGTCGAGAATGATGCGGAGGCCTAGCCTGTGGGCCTTTTTGACAAGGCGGTCGAAATCCTTGAGGGAGCCCAGCACCGGATCGATTTCGAAGTAATCGACGGTATGGTAGCGGTGGTTGGAATTGCTCTTGAAAATGGGACAGAGGTAGATGGCGTTTGCGCCGAGGCCCGCGATGTAGTCCAGGTGGTCCTCGATACCCGCGAGATTCCCGCCGAACATGTTTTCGCGGGTGGGCCTGGAACCCCAGGGCACGAACCTGCCTACCGCCTGGTAGCGGGGACTGCGACAGAACCTATCAGGGAATATCTGGTAGAATACGGCGTCTTTTGTCCAAGCAGGAGCGAACATAGGCAATGTGTAGTGTGAAGTGTGTGATGCGAGCGGCTGCGCCGCAATGTGAAACGTCTAATTATACATTCCACATTCCACATCCCACATTTCACATTGAATTAGATCTTCCACATGGGCCGTCGTTTGCGGGCGTCCACCAGCTTGCTGATTTCGGAACAGAGGAAGTTATTTTTCGCGAGGTCTTCTACAGAACAGGGCAGGCGGTAGGTCCAGTTCTTGCCACCGACGGTGCCCGGAATGTTCACCCGTTCCTCTTCGGGAGCGCATTCCGAAAGGGCGGGCGACAGGGCGAAATAGTCCTGCACCGGCAAGATGCAGAGCAGGCTGTTGGCGGAGAACACGTGGGCCAGAATATTCCGCACCACGGTGGGGGTCAGTTCCTCCGGAGCATTGCCGGGAAGCCCCGCGTGAGACCAGTAGAAGGCCCTATCAAAGTCAGGCTCCTTCCAGAGCCCGCGAAGGGTGGAGGTGTCGTGGCAGCTGGTAGTGCACACCGAGAGGCGGGGATATTCTTCCATGGCGTAGTAGGGAGAATAAGGAGCGTCCCAGTTGCGGGCCCAGCGTTCGATACGGAGCGAAAGGATATTCAGTTTCTTGAGAACCGCAGGAACGCAGCGGGGCACGGAGCCCAGGTCTTCGGCGCAAACCAGCATGTCCGTCTCCTTGGCAAGGACCGACAGAAGCTTGGTGGCGTTCGCCTCCCAGAGCCCATTCTGGGCCGACTCGTTCTCGCCGATAATTTCGTGAAGTTTCTGCTGTTCATATTCCGGCAGGGTGAAGAGCACCGGGGCATTGTACCAGTACCAGTAAGGGTAGAAGGTGTGTTCGTCGCCGGTAGGGACAAACACGCGGTTCCAGTAAACCTTCAGCAGCTTGTCCTTAATTTCTTGGGGTTCGGAAAGACCGAGTATAGCCTTTTCCGAGAGGAATTCGTCTTTCAGAATGTAGCGGTCCGTAGTGCCGTAGAGCGTCTTGAAGCAGAGGGGCAGCAGGCGTTCCGTATCGCCTTCCAGGAACTGCCGCAGCTGATCCACGGAATAGTTGGGCTTGCGCAGGTATTCCAGGGATTCCTGCTTGAACCCTGCGGCCTGCAGGCGTTCCAGGGTCAGCGGGATGCTGGGATTGAAGTGCCCGAGGATGCCCGTGGTCTCGGTCTGGGGGATGCTCCAGATACGGAAAAATCCCAGCACATGGTCGATACGGTAGGCGTGGTAGAACTTGCTCGCCTGGGCGAGACGGGCTTTCCACCAGGCAAAGCCGTCCTGTTCAATGACATCCCAGCGGTAGGTGGGGAATCCCCAGTTCTGGCCGCTGTAGCTGAACATGTCGGGAGGGGCGCCGGCACGGTCTTCCAGGGAGAAATACTTGCGGCTCGCCCACACGTCGGCGCTGTCCTCGTTGATGAGGATAGGAATGTCACCCTTGATGTGGAGGCCAAGCTTGGAAACTTCTGACACGGCGGCACAGAACTGCGTCTCGGCAACGAACTGCATCCAGGCCTGGAACCAAACGTCTTTCTTGTACTTGGTCCAGATTTTTTCGATGTCCGCGTCCGTGGGGTTCTTGAAATTTTTCCAGTCCTTCCAGCTCTTCTCGCCGTTTTCGGCCTTCAGGGTGCTGTAGGCGCAGTAGGCCTTGGCCCAGGGGTTCTTGTCCAGCCACTCCTGCAGGACCTTGTCCTTGCGGAGCTGGTCGTAACGGTTGTCGAAAATTTTTCTCAGGATGGAGCGTTTCCAAGTGGAAATCTTGTAGTAGTCGATGCGTTCCTGCTCGTCGAACTTTTCCTTGGCCTCTTCGATGTCGTCTTCGAATTCGGAAGAACCCTGCACCGCCTGGATGTTGATGAACACCGGGTTCAGGGCAAAGGCGCTGCGGGCGCTGTAGGGGCTGGCCTCGGCGCCGGTATCGTTCACCGGCAGAAGCTGGATGACGTTGAAATCACAAAGCTTGGACCACTGGGCAAAGGAAATCAGGTCTAGGTATTCGCCGATACCGATGCTGTTTTTGCTACGGAGGCTGAACAAGGGAACGGCGACACCGCTCTGGAAACATGAAATATCACTGTAACGCATGGTGGGAAAGATAGTATAGTGGCTAGGGATTAGGGGCTAGGATCTAGGGATTAGGGGATAGGTTTTTAATGGCATAATCTATATTTGTCCCTATGAGTGACAAGCACCCCCTATATTTTACTATTCACGGGCACTTTTACCAGCCTCCCCGCGAAAATCCCTGGACAGGCGTCATCGAGAACCAGCCCAGCGCGCGGCCATTTCACGACTGGAACGACCGTATCGCAAGCCAGTGCTACTCCCCCAACTCCGCAAGCCGCATTCTGAATTCAGAAGGGCGCATCCAGGATATCGTCAACAACTACGACTTCATGAGCTTCAACATGGGCCCCACCCTCATGGGTTGGATCCGGACCCATACCCCCGACACTTACAAGAGAATCCAGGAAGCCGACAAGCGGAGCGCCGAACGTCTGAACGGTCACGGCAACGCCATCGCCCAGGTCTATAACCACATCATCATGCCTCTCGCCAGCGAGCAGGACAAGCGGACCCAGATTCTCTGGGGCATCGAAGATTTCAAGTTCCATTTCGGACGCATGCCCGAGGCCATGTGGCTGGCCGAAACCGCCATCAACCTGCCGACAGTGGTGGAACTCATCAAGGCGGGAATCAAGTTTACCATCCTCTCCCCCACCCAGGCGGATTCCTCCCGTGAATTGGGGGCCGAAGAATGGATTGGCTGCAGCAATACCGATATCGACACCACCAGGCCCTACCGCATTTACCCGCGGGACGAAAAGGGCAATCTGGTCTGCGACGGCTACCTGGACGTGTTCTTCTACAACCCCTGGCTCAGCAGCGCCGTAGGTTTCGAGCATCTGCTCCGCAATGCGGGCGTGTTCGGCAAGCGCATCCAGGACGCCTGGGACCCGAACCGCGAAGACCCGCAGCTGGTGAGCATCGGCACCGACGGCGAAAGCTACGGACACCACGAGCCCTTCGGCGACATGTGCGCCGCCTACCTTTACAACCGATTCGCTCCCGAGAACAACATGGTGCCCGTCAACTACGGCTGGTACCTGGAAAAGTTCCCGCCCAAGCACGAGGTGCTGCTGAAGAATTTCCACGGCGAAGGTTGCGCCTGGAGCTGCGCCCACGGGGTGGGCCGCTGGTACAGGGACTGCGGATGCTCCACCGGAGGTGGCCCCGGCTGGAACCAGAAATGGCGCGGACCGTTGCGCGACGCCTTCAACCACCTGAAGGAACTGGCCGACGAAATCTTTGTGCGGGAATTCGAGAAGGTGAGCAAGGTGAATCCCTGGGACGCCCGGAACGGATACGTGCAGGCATTGGTCGCTCCCGAAGACGAAACCCGCCTCTCCGCATTCCTGAAGACCATCCTGAACAATCCCGAAAACGCCGAAGAAAGCGCCAAGGCCGTGCGTCTTCTGGAAATCCAGAAATTCTGCCTGTTCAGCTTTACCAGCTGCGGCTGGTTCTTCAACGACATCGAAGGCCTGGAACCTGTGCAGAACATGCGCTACGCTCTCAGGGCCATGGAACTGATGCAGCCGTTCCTCCCCTTCGGGCACTCCATCGAGAACCGTTTCATGAGCATTCTCGCCCGGGCCACCAGCAATGAGCACAAGTGGAACGGCGCCGAAGTTTACACCCGCTATGCCAAGGACGAGGTCCCCGTGACGGTGAAGCTCATGGCCGAACGGGCCGCCATTTTCCACCTGGGACTGGAAGAGGGCTACGACCAGAAAAACGCCAAGCTCACTTCTACAAAAATTGCCTCCCGCCGCAAGCAGACCCTGGTGCGGGCCACCTACGACGACAAGACCATCGGGGAATCCCGGGTGGCAACAATCCTGGTGCTGTCCGATTCCATGGGCCGCGTGAACCTGGTGGTGGCCGACGGCGAGCCCGAGGTGAACAAGCTCTCCTTCGTAGAAAACCCGAACAAGAGCGCCGAAGAACTGCAGCACCAGTTCCCCACCGCCTACGTGGTCCAGATGCGTCACCTGATGAGCGATTCCCTGAAGCGCATCAACCAGCTGGAAACCAGACGGAGCCTCAAGGACATTACGGAGGCCTTCTCGGACTTTGCCGTTCAGAAGGGCCTTTCCATCGACAGCCTGGCCGACCCGGACCATACCCTGCCGGACACCATCCGGACCATTCTTTCCCTGGACATCAATTCCAAGATCCACCACCTGGTGCTGGAATACCTGGATAATCCGGAGCAGGAAAACTTCAAGGAAATCGAGGCCCTGGTCAAGGAAGCCAACTCCCTGAACGCCACCTTCTCCTTCGGCGGGACGGGCCGCATGGTCCACCGCAAAATTGTAGAATGCCTGGACCAGGTTTTCGAGAACCTGAAACAGCCCACGATCCTCTACATCACGAACCTGATTTCTCTGGCGGACTGGCTGCACATCTATATCGACAAGACCTCCATCGAGAACCAGGCCTTCCCCATGTTCCAGGAATTCAAGAAGAATCCCAAGGGCAAGCTGAAAGCCATGATTCCCGTGTTCCAGTGGCTGAATTTCGAGGTAGGCAATGTATAAGATGAGCCTCATGCCCCTCTTTACGGCAGAGGCCATCCAGGAGATGGTCCAACTTCTGGGCGAAAAAATCGCTCGGAACTACAAGTTCGACACCATCGTAGGCGTGCTTACGGGCTCCTTCGTGTTCGTGTCGGACCTGTGCAGGCATTTCCCCAACAAGGACATCAAGGTTTCCTTCATCAGGGCGTCCAGCTACGGCGACTCTACGGAAAGTTCCGGCCAGCTGAAGGTCTCCCTGCTGGACGAACTGGACCTGAAAGGCAAAAAGGTCCTGCTCATCGACGACATTCTGGACACGGGCCGCACCCTGCAAAAACTGGTGGACCTGCTTAAGGAAAAAGGCGCCGCCGAAGTCCGCAGTTGCGTGCTGCTAGAAAAGCGGGCCCGTCGGGAAGTGGACTACAAGGCGGACTTCGTCGGGTTCTCCATCGAAGACGGTTTCGTAGTGGGCTACGGGCTGGACTGCGCCGGAGAATACCGCACCATGCCCGACATCTGGACTCTGGAAAGCGAAAACTAAGGTACACGCCATGGAAAACAACGATTTAGATGACGTCAGGCTACACGCCACCCAAACCTTGGAAGCCGTAGAGCGGAACTACAACAAGATTAGCCGCGGCAAGCGATTCCTTATCAACATGGCTCTCTGCCTCGCCTTTTTTGCAGGCGGCTTTGTCACCTGCAAGGTTGTCAACGACGTTCCCAGCCAGGGAATTATCGAAAAGGTGGCCGCACAGCCCGACCTGAAAAACAAGTGCAAGGGCCGTTACGACCGGCCCATGGAATACGCCATCATGCACGAATGCGTCTTTGCCCAGGGCACTCCCTCGGACGAGGCGAAGCTGGTCCAGCGTATCAACTACTGCACTTGCGCCCTCCAGAGCGTGCAGCAAAAGAAGCCCTACCAGAAAATGTTCGAGAACAACCTGGTGGACTTCACCTTCAAAATCAGGGAAGAAAATCTCTGCCAAGAGAACAAGCTGATTCCCACCCTAGAAGCAGATTCTACTGCAAAATAGCACAGGGTTAGAGAATCAGCATCCCATCGCCGTAACTGAACAGCTTCATCTTGTTCTCTACCGCCATCTTGTAGGCGGCAAGCGTGTTTTCGCGCCCGTAGAAGGCGGACACCAAAAGAATGAGGCTGCTTTTCGGCCAGTGGAAATTGGTCAAGAGGCCATCCACAATCTTGTAGCGGTAACCGGGGTAAAAGAACGCGTGTGTCACGCCCGATTGCGCCCTTACAATTCCATTCGCGTCGGCAATGGTCTCGACTACACGGGTGCTGGTGGTGCCCACCGTCACGATACGACCGCCTTCCCGTTTTGCCTTGTTGATGATTTCGGCATTTTCCTTGGTCAGCTCGTAATGCTCGCCGTGCATCTTGTGCTGGGTAAAGTCTTCTACCGAAATATTCTGGAATGTTCCTGGGCCCACATGCAAGGTGACTTCGGCCACATAGACGCCCTTCGCCTTCAGGGACTCGAGCATTTCTTCGCTAAAGTGGAGGCTTGCCGTCGGAGCGGCCACGGCGCCCGAATACTTCGCAAAAATCGTCTGGTAGGCCAACTTATCGTCTTCGTCATCGGGGCGGTCAATGTAAGGCGGCAGCGGCACGTGACCTTCCCGGTTCATCACCGCTTCCAGTTCCACAGGCGTCACCGCAAAACGGAGCACCCGGGCGCCGTCTTCCTTGATGTCTTCCACAACGGTCTTGACACCGGCGATTTCAAGTTCGCGACCAATCTTGAAAGCCTTGCCGGGGCGAACCTGGGCCTCATAGCGGGCCTCTCCGTTTTCTGCAGGAATCAGCGCCTGCACCAGGAGGGTTTCCACTTCGCCGCCATGGAGGGTGTGACCGTAGAGTCTGGCCGGAATCACCTTGGTGTTGTTCACCACAAGGCAATCACCGGGGCGGAACAGTTCCACAATTTCGGGGGCCTTCATAATGCGGCGTTCACCGCCGTCCTTGGGGCAGTGCAATATGCGGGTCTTGCCCTTGCCTGCCGTGCGGCTTGCAATCAGTTCCTTCGGGAACTCGAAATTGTAATCCGAAAGCTTGTGTTCCGATTCCATCACACTACGTTCCTTTCCGTCAGTCTTCCATTTCGGACAAGGTCTTCTTCAGCAGGTCCTTCATTTCTTTTTTCAGGGATTCCGGCTTCAGGATTTTCACGTCCGGCAAGACTCCCATAAGCCAAGCCTTAAAGTCGGGCGTGATGCGGAGTTTCAGGTCCACAATGTCGTTCTTGTTCTTGTCCTTGCGCACAACCGCAGGAGGATTGAAATGGGACTTTTCGAACTGGGTCTTGAGCCAGTTGTTGTCATCGGCACGAAGTTGCAGGGAAATATCCTGCGGTTCAAGCTTTGTGTCTATATATTTCCCATAGGCATACTTGTAATAAAGCTGTTCATCGAAAAAGATTCCACTTAGAGCGAGCTTGTTGGTAACCGTAATGCTCATCACGTTCTCCAACATGAACATTGTCAGGTTTCCCGTTTCTGCAAAGGAATCGTCTGCACCGATAATATAGACCGTGTCCATGCGCATCACCACTTTTACGGGGCTAATCTCAATAGTTTCGTCATCTTTTTTCTTGGTGCCGTGGTGGTAGGCGATACGGATTTTTACACCGCTGTGGATAGCGTCCAGCACCTTGTTCACGTACAGGTCCTGAATCTTGTTGTCGCTCCAGGGGCCATAATCCATAATCAGGTCCTTGTCCGTAGTGATAGCCTCGGGCCTGAAATCGTCGGGATTGGTGGTCTGCATGGCAGCAATCAGTTTGTCCACCAGCTTACGGTTCTTGACGTCGCTGGGAGAATTGCCAGTCATGTTCTTCTTGATTTTTTCAAGTTGCTTTACGGATTCCTGGTTGAAGGAAACCTGCTCGTTCACCTGAATCTTGAACGCAGTCTGGCCCAGGCTATTCTTACCCTTACGGAGTCCACAATTTTCGCCACGCAGGTATTCCAGGTAACGGAACGCCGTGCGAGGGCCACGCCCGATATGGGTCGCAATTTCTTCTACAGTCCTGTATTCTTTCAGCAGGGCCTTCACATCGTTGATTTTCTCGTATCCCTTTCCAGCCATATTGACCTCTTTGTTTAAACTATCCTCAGCCTGTTTTCAATAGACGTGCTCAGCACGCGTCTTGCCACGCAGAACATGGCCAGCTGTTTCTGGATCATGGAATGGACCTTCCCTTCCAGCAAAAACTTTTCATCTACGTAATTCACGCGAATCAGGGAATCTCCCAAGCGGGTATTCATGGAAAGCTCGTATTCCAGTTCCTTACAGACCTTGGTATTTTCCATCTCGTCCATGGGAATCGAATTAATTTTCACGTCCAAGTCCTGCACACCAGGGAATTCCGCAATCTTGTTCTCGATTTCTTTGGGGAAATATTCCCGAATGCAGTCCAGAGACACCTGCACGCGCCCCTGTTCCACCTGCACCTTGTAATTAAAAATCTTGAGCCCCGGCGTTTCCAGGAGGGAAAGAATTGCCTTTTCAATCTGCTCGTCCGACGTGTAGGATTCCGCACTGATTTTCATAAAGTCAACGCAGCCGCGAACCCTCTGCATGCCGTTGACGCAGGCCCTGATAGCACGCTTTACGGACAAATTCTTCACAAGACCGTCGAGATACACAATCCCCTGCCCCACCGTCACCGAGACTCGGCGGGAATCTTCCGGGAAAAACTGCATCAGCTTGTTGCGGGTCATGTCCGAAAGTTTTGCATTGGGCAGGTTCTGTATGGCCTGGGGCAGCGTAATGAACAGCAGACTTTTATCGTCCATCTGTACGGCAAGCTTGTCCTTTTCGCCGTCGTTCACATACCCTACCGCCACGCCGAACATATCGCGAATGGCGTGATACACATGGTCGCCGATAAGCGTCAAGGCGCTCTGGGCCGGAAGCAGGCGATACCCGCCCGGCGCCACCTCCGATTCCACATGGCACATGGGGCATTCCACCTTTTCGTCCTGGGCGCCACCGTAGGTGAGCACGTAAATTTCCTTGTCGTGAGTCTGGAAACAGCTCTTGACAAGCCCCGGCTTTACGCCGCCCTTGAAAAACAGCCAGTTCCCGGGCTGGATTCGGTTGTGCCCGTAAATCTTCGTGTAGTCCGCATGTTCCACGCTTGTTCCAAAGCTAAACTCGTTGGAAAAGCAGATGATGACATTCTGGCACGCTTCGCACGAACACAGAAGCGGAATTTTCGGTTCCATGCCACCATGGGTAGAATAGGGTTCCCGCGCAAATATCCCATGCTCCGTTACCCGCTGGCAACGGCAGCAAAACATTTTCTGGGTCAGGAGTTTGTAGGGGAACTGTTTACGCAAGATTAGTGGTTGGGGGTTGGGGGTTGGGGGTTGGGGGTTGGGGTTAGGGGGAAGGCTCCCCCTCGCTTCTGCCCTATCGGGCATCCGCTACCCCTTCGAACGGGGCCTCAATCGCCGGCCCCGTAACGCCCCGCTTATTTCATCAGCGGGAGAGCTACGTCAATGCGACGGAGCACTTCGTCCTTGCCGATGATTTCGAACATTTCCCAAAGGCCAGGGCCTGCGGTCACGCCAGACACGGCAAGACGCGGAGCACCCACGAGTTCACCCACCTTGTGGCCGCAACGTTCGGCCAGGTCATAGAAACCTTTCTCGATGACAGGCGTCTTGAAATCCTCAATGGAAGCAAGCATGTCGCGCACGAGGGTCGCCACTTCCTTGGAGCCTTCGCCGAAGTGCTTCTTGGCACCCTTCTCGTCGTAGGTGGTCGGAGCCACGAAGAAGTACACCGCCATGTCGGCCAGATCCTGCACAAAGTGGGCGCGGGGCTTCAGCTGCTTCACGATTTCGTCGAGGCGTTCTTCCGGTTCCTTCGAGAGGTCGATACCCTTTGCGGTTAACCCTTCCTTCATGATGTTTTTGAGGAAGCCGTCGTCGCACAGGTGAATATGCTGGCCGTTCATCCACTGCAGTTTCTTTTCGTCGAAGCTGGCGGACTTCGGGTTGATGCGTTCCAGCGTGAAGCTTTCGACCATTTCCTTGATGGTCATGACTTCGCGGTCATCGCCCGGGTTCCAGCCGAGAAGCGCGAGGTAGTTCACGAGAGTCTCCGGCAAGTAGCCGAGATCGCGGAAGTCGCCTACGGAAGCGGCTCCCTTGCGCTTAGAAAGCTTACCGCCGTTCTTGTCGAGAATCACCGGCAGGTGGCACCATACGGGCGGCTGCCAGCCGAAAGCCTTGTAAAGGAGTTCGTGCTTCGGCGTGGAGCTAATCCATTCGTCGCCGCGGAGCACATGAGTCGTACCCATCAGGTGGTCGTCCACGACGCTTGCAAAGTGGTAGGTCGGGTAGCCGTCCCGCTTGATAAGCACCAGGTCGTCCAAAAGTTCGTTCTGGTAACTGATGTGGCCGCGGATCATGTCGTCGAATTCGGTGACGCCAGTTTCCGGCACCTTGAAGCGGATCACAGCCTTTTCGCCGGCAGCAATGCGGGCTTCCGCTTCTTCGCGGCTAATGTTGCGGCAGTGGCGGTCATAACCGGTGACCGGTACGTGGGACTTTTCCTGTTCGGCGCGGACTTCCTGCAGGCGCTCTTCGGTGCAGAAGCAGTAGTAGGCGCAACCCGCGTCCAGAAGCTTCTTGATTTCGCGGTGGTAAATGCCCAGGCGTTCGCTCTGGAAGTACGGACCGCAGTCGCCTTCGCAACCCGGACCTTCGTCCCACTGGAGCCCCAGCCACTTGAGGTCGCGCATCAGGTCGTGGAGCGCCGTTTCGTTGTAACGCTTACGGTCGGTATCCTCGATTCGCAGGTAGAACGTGCCGCCCATGTGTTTTGCAAAAAAGTAGTTGTAGATAGCGGTACGCGCACCGCCCACATGCAGGTAACCCGTGGGACTCGGGGCAAAACGGACGCGGACAGGACGGGTAGCAGAATTTTCGCTCATAGATTCCTCTTAAAAAACTCAAATATCCCGCGCAACTCTGCGCAGGAGTTTTCCATGTCAAAAATTAGCAATTTACACCAGCGAAAGACTAAACAAACCCGTCTAAAAGTCTCCAATTCCGCAAAGGCTTCAATTTATTCTATCTTTTTGTCACTCAACAAATTACGGCTCACCAGACAAGCGGGTCGCACATTCAGAGACAAAAGGACTTCAACATGGAAACACTCAATTCCATCTTAGACACCATAGACGGTTACGTGTGGGGAATTCCCCTTATCGCCGTCATCCTGTTCGTAGGCATTTTGCTCACCAGCAGACTCGGCGTTTTGCAGGTGACAAACCTGGGCAATGCCCTGCGTTACATGCTCAACAGCGAAAAAGAAGGCCAGGGAGAAGTTTCCAGTTTTGCCGCCCTCTGCACGGCTCTTGCGGCGACAGTTGGTACCGGGAACATCGTGGGTGTGGCTACCGCTATCGGGACAGGTGGTCCGGGAGCCCTTTTCTGGATGGAAGTGGCCGCATTCTTTGGCATGGCCACCAAGTATGCCGAAGGTCTTTTAGCCGTCAAGTACCGCAAAGTGGGGAGCGACGGAAAAGTCCTGGGAGGCCCCTTCTACTACATTGAAACTGGTATCAAGGAACGTTTCGGTTTTAACTTCAAGTGGCTAGCCGTGCTGTTTGCCATCTTCGGCGTACTTGCCGGACTTTTGGGCATCGGTACAATCACCCAGGTGAACGGCATCACCTCGGCGGTGGCAACGATATTCCCCTCCCGAGAATTCGTGAACATCGGCGGTAATTCCGTCTCCGTATCCACCGCCATTGCAGGCCTCCTGTGCGCAGGCTTTACGGCCATGGTCATCATCGGCGGGCTCAAGCGTATCGCGAAAGTCTCCCTTTATATTGTGCCCCTCATGGCCATCTTCTACATTCTTTTCTGCCTACTAATCCTCGGTTTCAATTTCTCTAAAATTTCTAGCGCGATCGAAATGATTATCCAGGCGGCATTCAACCCTAGCGCCGTTACCGGCGGCGTGGTAGGAACCATCTTTATCGCCATGCAAAAGGGTATCGCCCGCGGCATCTTCAGCAACGAGGCGGGTCTGGGTTCTGCTCCCATCGCCGCTGCCGCAGCAAAGACCAAGGAGCCTGTCCGTCAGGGCCTGGTCTGCATGACGGGGACCTTCATTGATACCATCGTCATCTGCTCCATGACAGGCCTTGCCATCGTGGTGACCGGAGCTTGGACTCCTGAACTTGGACTCCAGGGCGTGAACATTACCATGGAAGCTTTTGTCCGCGGGCTTTCGAACCTGCCCGCCGGTTCAAGTGTCGCTCCCTACATTCTCACCGCCGCCCTGGTATTCTTTGCCTTCACCACTATTCTCGGCTGGGCCTATTATTCTGAACGTTGCCTAGAATACCTGGTGGGCCGTGGCAAGAAAGGAGCCATTCTCACTTTCCGCTGGTTCTATGTAGCGGCCGTGTTTATTGGCCCCTATCTCACGGTGAGTGCCGTGTGGACCAGCGCCGACATTTTCAACGGACTCATGGCCTTCCCGAACCTGGTGGCCCTTATTCTCCTAAGCGGGGTCGTTGCCCGGGAAACCAAGAAGTTTTTCGAGAAACTTGAGGGGAAGAAAAAATAGCCGAATTAAAGGCTCAGCATCTCGGCGATTTCAGGACCGATAATTCCGTCCTGCATGGTCATCGAGAGAATGCGCTGTTCCAATTCTGTTGGCGGGTCCATGGGGCCCGCATTTTTATTCGGGGTCAAAGCATCCGCAGCTTCGCGTACCAGAAGTTCACCGAGTGCAGCATGGAGCGCCAAGGAAGCGTCGATATATTTCAGGTGGGTCGGTTCTTCCAGAATAAAGTTCAGGGGTTTCTTTTCGGCAAGCACACGACCTGCAGGAACGCCCAAGCCATATTCGTCCTCGACACCCATGTTGGCGAGCACCGCTTTCGAAGATAGCAAGGCCTCCGTCAGTTCTGGCCGGTCCAGGCCCCCCTTCACGCCGGTGGCCGTCACCACGAAATCGGCAGCACTTACAAGAGCTACAACCGATTTCAGGTCGTTGCAGTCGGCAACAGGTACATCGTTTGCATCCAAGAAGGAGCTGACACCGCGGACCTTATCCGTCACCACCTGCACTTGGGCGCCTTCCCGCAAGAGCTGCAGAACGATTCCCTGGCCCACCTTGCCGCTCCCGAACACCACAAAGTTTTTCCCGGCAAAAGCGGCACCGTCATTATCCGCATCCGTACTTCCGTAGCCCAGCTGTAAAAGGGCCCGCACGTAGCCTTCACCGGTCCCGAGGCTGGTCTCGATACGCTTGACGATTCCGCTGTCCGCCACGAACACCGGCTTTTCGCTGTTCTCGTAAAACTGCACACCGCTGCGGGTAAGTTCCACAAAACCATATTTCGGATGGCATACCGAAAACTGGCCCGCGCAATCCAGAATCAGGTCAAAACCTTCGCCGCGGGACTCCGCCTTCAAGGCGTCTTGCAGGCCAATCACCGGAATGTTCGAATCCCGCAGCAAAGCTACAACACCTGCATCGCAGGGCATTTCGGCTCCCGCCTCAGAATCGTTCGCAATACCTACAGAAAGATCAGCCCCGCCGGCCAAAAGCACACGGTACTGCACCAGCGTATTCCGGAACACGGGTGTCGCCGCCAGCACGCGCAGGCCCGCAAAGGGCCTGGTTTCAAGCCATTCCTGCGTAAGGCCTGCAAGGGCGGGGTATTCCGACGCCTCGTAGGTGTCGTCTATGATTTCGTCAAAAAGCATGATATGCCTATTATACAAATTTAACGAGACGTTGACCGCTGGAGTTTATCCCGCACTTGATGCGGGACGGGCATGACAAGAGAAAAAACAGTTATAAAATGTCAACCAAGACGGCCTAGCCCGAAAGCTTGTGGTTCACATGGGCTTCCACCACGTTGATTACGTAGTCGCCCAGCTTTTCGCAGTCGTTAATCACGTCCATGTAGTGCACGCCCATCTGGTAGCTGTAACGCTGGGCATTGATGTCGTCTACGTTCAGCTGCTTGAGCATCTTGCGGTAGTCATTGATTTCGTATTCCATCATCAAGGTGGACTTCACATCGGCCTGGGGAGCGTCTTCGATGATATCCACCATCTGGGCCATGGACTTGTCGCAAAGCTTCATCATGCTTTCGATACGGCTGTACTGCTCTTCGGTAAAGTCATCGGCGCTCTGGAACTTGTGCCGTATAGCCCTGGACATATTGTAGATGGAATCGCCAATGCTCTCGATTTCAGAAATCTCCTTGAGCATGGACTGCAGCACCCGCTTACTTTCGGGGCTCAGGCGACCTTCACTCACCTTGTTCAGGTAACCTGCAATCTCGATTTCCATCTTGTCGCTGATGTTCTCGTACTTCTCGATTCGGGCGAACAGCTTCGTAAATTCACCCTCGTCCTTCATCTTGAGCAAGTCCGGCACAAAGCGGAACATCTTCAGGGTGCGTTCGGCAAACAGGTTGATTTCTTTACGGGCTTCGAACAGGGAAAGTTCGGCAGTGCTCATGAGACCCGCGCTGATAAACTTGATGCTGAAATCTTCGCCATCTTCCTTTTCACGGATAATCTTGCAGATGATATTTTCCATGGGTTTGATAAACCAGATGAGGATCGCCACGTTGCAGAGGTTGAATGCCGTATGGAATCCGGACAGGGCGTAAGTCACCCGCACGCTGGCCTCGGCAATTTCTTCTTGGGTCTGGGGGACAAAGTTCGGGTCAAAGCCCACGATATGGCAAACCATGTTCACGAAGGGGTGGAAAACAATCAGTACCCACACCACGCCGAACACGTTGAAAAGCATGTGGGCCAGGGCAGCACGCCGAGCCTGGGTGCTGGCCGAAAGGGCCGCCAGGTTCGAAGTCACCGTAGTTCCGATGTTTTCACCCATCACAAGGGCAATGCCCTGGTAAATCGGGAGTACTCCGCTGCTGCAAAGGAGGAGGGTAATGGCCATGATGGCGGCAGAAGACTGCACGCACATGGTAAGGACACTTCCCAGAAGCAGGAACAGCAGGGTGGACAGAATGCCCCAGTTTCCGCTGGCCGCAAAAAAGTCAATGACCGCCTGATTGTGGGACAAGTCCATGGCCACCGCATTTTCACGGAGGGTGGTAAGACCCAGGAACATGAAAGAAAATCCGAAAACAAATTCGCCGAAACTCTTGACGTTGCTTTTCCGCACATAGGAGAGGATAATTCCCAGCGCAAAGAAAGGCCACACGAAATTACTCATGTTGAACTGGAATCCGAAGATGGACATGATCCAGGCCGTGGCCGTGGTACCGATATTCGCCCCCATAATAACAGGAATGGCCTGCTTAAGGGTAAGCAGACCAGCATTGACGAAACTGACGGTCATGACGGTAGTGGCAGTAGAAGACTGCACGGCGGCGGTAATAAAGGTTCCCGTAAGTAATCCGCCGGCCCGGTGCTTGGTCATAGAGCCAAGAAACGCACGAAGGTGTCCACCGGTAAGTTTCTGGAGGCCTTCACTCATGGTCTTCATACCGAACATGAGGAGCGCGAGGCATCCAAGCATCTTGAGAATCATTAAGGTCATAGGTTTTCCTATTCATTGGCGCCGCTTACCGGGGTCATCGTCGCTGCCTTTCAGCTAGTCCGGATTTGCGTCGTAGAATCATTTGTTTCTAAATCTATACACAAAAATAGAAATCCCCCTTGAATCGTCAAAGGGGAACAACCTTATTTTTTGGTTAGAGAACGCTTATACGCAAGCAGTCTATCCAATTTCTGTAAAAGACAAATCATTTCGCCTTTTTCTTTTGCCCGGCCGAAAGCCTCTTGAATTCGTCCCTGGCCTTTTTCATGTCGGCAAGGAACGCCTCTTCGGCATGTAAGCGGGCAAAAACCGCCGTAACCACGACCTTGGAGGCCTCGATGTCACTTTGCCAGTGGTATCCCGCAATCACGCGGCTCTGGCCCCATTCGTAGCCATACTTTAGCAGTGCGTCCTGGGCCGCCGGATTGATTTCGGCAAGCAGGAGCGCCATGCCCCAGCCACGAACAGTATGGCCCGAAGGGTACGAGCCGTTATTCAGGTGGCTTTCTTCGGCACTCGGAATCAGGGTCGGCTCCTTGAAGCGGGCGTAAGGGCGCACCCTCATGTAATGTTTCTTTGCAACGCGGGAAACAAGACGCATGGTGAATATCCCGCGCTTAAGCACGTTCATAATGGCGGGCGTGTTCTTTTCCGAAATTTCCATGCCAAAGGGTTCACTGAACATCTTCGCCATCTCGGCATCATCCGTCACAGCTTGTGCGATGGCCAAATTTGCCCGAGCCGTATCAGCCACCCGTACAGACTTTCCCCACTTGTACTGTGCCATGTCATAGGCAAATGCCGCAGAATTCGTGTCCGGCGGAGGCGGATAAAACTTGAGAGCGTTGGGCAACGCATCACCTTCTACATAGGGCTTAGGGTCGTCAGCCGACCAACAAAGAACAGCACCCAGTAGGGCCACAACGAAAACGGATTTTTTGAACAAAGTCATTTTAAAGCCTCTCGACAAAAGAACGCGCAAATGATATTTGACCTCGAGCGCGCTTTTCAGCTTGTTTTTCTACCTGATCACAACGGCCTTGCCATTATGGTAATAGGTTCCCTTAACCGTGGGCTTACCTTTCAGCAGGCGCCCCTGCAGATCGAACCACCGGCTCTCAGTCTGCTCCGCAGTCGCAGGAATACTGCGGGGAAGCGCCATCGAAATCTCACCATTCTCAGGCAAAGAACCTCTAAGAGTATCATGAGAAATTACCGGCACCAGGGGCGAGTCGTCCAGACTACGGCTGGAGCTGCTCTGCTTTCCGCTGGAACTGCTTTTCACCGAAGCGGAACTGACCGGTTTCTGTGCCGACGAACTAGAACTGCCGCCATTCTCCAAACTGGAACTCGAAGCGGAAACAATAACCACGTCTATCTTGCCAGGTAAATCCCCCGCCAGCAAGGGAGCAACGGCACCCAAGGCAAAAGCAAAACCAACAACACAAGACAGTCGCTTCATATACCGAAATATATATTTTATTCCAAGCAAGCGCAATCCTGCACAAACCCGCAAATTTGAGCCAAATCACACCAAACTGTAAACCATGGCTATTGCCTGGCTGGCAATACCTTCGCCGCGACCTGTAAAGCCCAGTTTTTCGGTGGTAGTTCCCTTGATTCCAATCTGTTTCACGTCCAGGCCAAGCACCCGGGCGATATTCGCCTTCATCTGGTCCTTATGGGGGTTCACCTTGGGCCGTTCACACATCACAATGCTGTCGATGTTCACAATTTCAAAACCAGCCTTGCGGACCTCTTCCCCTACCTTGCGGAGCAGTTCCAAGCTGTCTGCCCCCTTGAAGGCAGGGTCCGTATCCGGAAAGTACGTCCCGATATCGCCGAGACCGGCAGCTCCCAAAAGAGCGTCACTGATGGCATGCAACAGCACATCGGCATCGCTATGGCCCAAGAGACCTTTCTCGTAAGGGATGTCCACCCCGCCGATAATGCACTTGCGGCCTTCTACCAGTTTATGGACATCAAAACCGATTCCGGAGCGATAAACTTTTTCCATACTCACCTCAAGGGTTCCAGTTGCAGAAATTTTCCAACACCTTCAGGCCCACGTCGCCGCTCTTTTCCAGATGGAACTGGGAGGCCACCAGGTTGCCTTTGCCGATAAGCCCCTGGAATGTCTGGGTGCCGTAGGTGGTTTCCGCAAAGGCGTTCTCCGCAGGCACCACCGGATGGTACGAATGCACGTAGTAAAAGTCCGAACCGTTCCGGATGCCAGCCATTATGGGGTGATCCTGGGTAAAGTTCACCTGGTTCCAGCCCATGTGGGGGATCTTCAGGCCCGGTTCATCTTTAAACCGCACCGCACGCCCCGGAATGAGACCGAGGGTTTTCACTCCACCGTCCTCTTCGCTTTCTTCCAGAATAATCTGGCAGCCAATACAGATTCCCAGCACCGGGTTTCCCGCTTTTACCACAGTCTTGATGGCATCTCCGATACCCGTGCGGGTCAGGGTTTCCATGGCAGACGCGGCCGCCCCTACGCCAGGGAACACCAGGCGAGTCGCCTTTGCAATTTCATCGGCATCCCGACTGGACTTTGCGTCTACCCCGATACGGGAGAGAGCGTTCATTACCGAAGTCAAGTTTCCGGCATTGTAGTCCACGACGATTACGCTCATACTTTTACTCCTTGCACCAGGGAAAATCCATCTGTATGACCACCAACCATACCATCCTTGGTCTGTGCCCACAAGTTAGTAATATATCCGCAACATCAGGCTTCGTTAGCGTCAAGAATTCAAGGGAATTAATCTCCTGAACCCAAAACGGAGTGCCGCTTCTTGTAATCTATCAACTTTTGATTGTAATACTCTGCCTTGATTCGTAGCCCATCTGCAGAGACATCAAAACCAAAAGCAAATCCCATTGCCGTCAATGACCCTGCTAAAAGTCCCCAACCCACAAAGTTGCAAAGCTGACTTTTCCCATCATCCTCAACTACATAACCAGCACCAACAGTTCCCAGTCCAACAGCACCCAAGCCCAAAGCGGCAAGTTTCAACACATTGGAAATAGAACGCTCATGGGTCGATTCCCGACTATACCGGAAAATTTCCACTTCGTAATACTTTAGACTATCCTCATTAACAGGTCCATTCCAATTCAATGGCTGTATTTCCTGAACGCTCTCATCGCTCTGGGATACTGTCTCGTCGACAAAGGGAACAGGAGCTAGCGAGGAAGCGCCAGAATCAGCAACGTTTTCCGATGGTTGTATAACCATGTCCGGAGGTACTAACTGTGCCTGGGAAATGGTAAAAAAACAAAGCAAAAAGCCGAAAAATAATTTCATAAGGTTCAAACTTCGCTTGTTCCTTGACTAGGACATTGTAACGCATAATATAAAAATATCACTTTCGACACGAGATGAAAAAATATATATTCAGAGCATGCCTAACGAAAACAATGACTTAAGCAACATCGACCTCGACGCCCTCATCGGCAACATGAGCTCCATCAACAGTGAGGACTACTGGTTCACCAAGGTCAGTAAAATCGAGGAACACGACGAAAAGGCGACAGAGAAACAACAAGGGAGGGCTTAGCCCTCCCTAAGACCCTCCCTACACTCAATATCTGCTACATTCTGAACGCAATTCCTTGGGCGACGCAGATTATTTTCGTGGGCGTCTAACGACGCCTGTCTCGAAGAGTTTTTACACGAACGCCGCTACTGGTTCAAAAAATCCAGAGCTTCGCCGGCGAGTTCCACACAGCGGTTGCAGGGGATGACCTTGTTCGGGCGGATTTCGCTGCACTTGGTAAAATTCTGTGCGCCACGCTTGAAAAAGTCTTCAATAGCGTCGGCATGGTCCGGCTGCATCATCTTGGCTGCATAAAGCGCACCGCATTGGCCGTTGGGGGCCTTGCCTCCACCGAAAGCACGGAACATCTCGGCAGATGCTACCGCTTCCGCCTCGGACTTGCCCGTTGCGCGAGCGTAGCCGTACGCCACCGACATGGCGCAGTTGCCGCGATGCTCGGCATGAAAGTTCTTTGAAAGCTCGGCGATAGACATAAATGCTCCCCATTGAAATTCCTACGAAACAATATACAATATTTCATAAACCGTAATTCGTCTAGAAATAAAAAACTCCGCAAACGATGTTGCGGAGTTGATAAATCCAGAAATTTTTTCAGTTGCGAGCAGAGCAAGGCCGCAGACCCGAAGCCGTACAAAACGTACGGCGAGAGGTCGAGAACGCCGCTATGCGAAGCAAATGGAAAAATTACTTGTCCGTGAGGACGGCGACGCCCGGAAGAACCTTCCCTTCCAGCAGTTCGAGAGAAGCGCCACCACCCGTAGAGGTGTGGGTCACCTTCTTGTCTGCGCCGTACTTCTTGGCAGCCGTAGCGGTATCGCCACCACCGATCACGGTGATTG
>CAMHDS010000034.1 GCA_946183925.1 uncultured Fibrobacter sp.
CATGCGCAACAACGGTTTGGGCGCATTGAGGAAACGGGAGGGAACATGCAGGGCCGGAGGGGGATTAAACCCGTGCACATCGAAAGGCGCACCACGGGTCCCGAAATTTCAAAAATTAAAAATTGAAAATTAAAATTTACAATCCGTACACCGTGTCCCCGGTGTCCATGTGTCCCCCGGTCCCCTGTGTCCCCTGTGTCCCATCTGTCACCTGGGTCTCCTCGGGTCTCTTTACGCCCAATCCCTTCGCACGGAGCATGTCATAGGTGTCCTCGGGCGACCTGGCTGTTTCAGTAGTGTCCCATGAGACCGATGTGACGAAGGGACCGACTTGACCCTTGGGGACATCGGGGACCTCGGGACCCATGAAGAACAGGTCCAGGGACTTCACGTCCCGCGTGAACGGTTCCAGGTAGACCAGTCGCACCCTTGTGTCCGAGGGTCTGGACTTGTCCAATGATACCTTGATGAAGTCGGCGGGGTCCAGGAGCATGATGGTGCGGCCCCCGTTGTCGAATGTGATTTCGATAGAGTTCATTGTGTCTCCTATGGGGAATGGTGGAACTGGCCACACGTTGTATCGCAGGGTCCCTCCCGATCCGGGACCATTTGATACACGGTGGGAAACTGGCCCCGGTGCCGCAGGGTGTCCATGGAACCGTAGGACCCGTGGACACGGTGGGTCCGGCGGGTCCCGGGGCAAAAAGGGACCCCCGGGTCCAGGGTGGCCGGGGGTATCTTAAAATCAAAAAATAAAAAAGGCCCCCTGGACCATGGGGTCCAGGGGGCGGGTGGAGACAACAAAGGTATCAGAGGTGGAGCATGGCCACGGCTTCCTCGGCTGTGAGGGTGAATGGGATCTTCCTGTTCTGTTCCTCGAAGGTGACATCGCCGTGTTCGGATATCCCGGTGACTGTGAGTTCGTCGAGGTGTTCGGCCACGATTTCGCCGCAGGACCTGGAAGATACCCACTGCCCGGACTGTACGTTCACGTCCGAGTAGGAGAATGTTTCCAGGGGAAGCTTCTCGCCCAGGGGTTCCAGGGAATCGGTGTTCATGGTGACCTTCTGGTCGATTTGTAAAGATTTTTTAACCTTGTCCACGCAGGCCTTGTGCGCCACGTTCCAGACGAGGTGGTAGATTGCGCCGGAGCCAGAGATGTTCCTGTCGTTCAGGAAGTCGTAGATACCGGACTGTCCGTTCTTGGGGACGAACCTGGCGAGCATCGTCCACTTCTGTTCGTCGGGGTCGAGCTCGAAGAACAGGTTGACGAAGGAATCCTGTGGCATGAAGGGCGCATGGACATCGAGGACATAGACTGGGCCATTCTGATCCCAGTATGCGTCGATGAAGTCGGCGTGTGCCTGTGGTTCGAGGCACTGGTTCACGGCATCCCGCAGGATTGACTTGGAATCGCGGAACGGGTCGCCGGGCATCTGGTTCTTCATGGCGAAGTTGACGAGGTTGATGATTTGGCGGAAAGGCATGAGTGGTCTCCTGGGTAAAAGGGAACGGGGAAAGGCCCCATGGGGACGGGGCCCCTGGGGTTAGATGCAGCGCTCGTAGACCCTGGTGTAGACATCGTAGAATGCTGCTGCCACGGAGTCGGAAGCGACGTTGATTTCCATGAACTTGTGGTTCACCCATTCATGGGGGGTACCCTGGTTGTAGGTATGGGAGATGTAGACGATACCCTTGTCGTAGTCCACGGTATCGACTGCGGCATGGGGAGCCACGGTCTTGATGGCCTGGTCGAGGACATTGAGTGTGATGTTGTCGAAGATGGACATGCAGGGCTTGTTGTTCTGATTGATGACTTGAATCATGGTTGTCTCCTTTTGTTGATGTGACCGTACGATATGCCGCAGGGTGTCCGTGGGACGGTGGATCCACGGACACGGTGGCTAGAGTGGGAGGCCCGCTTCCATGCGCAGGGCATCGGCGAGGTTCTTGGCCTGGTTGGCCGCGTTGGAGATTACCTTCGGGACATCGTCGATCAGGGAGACATGGTGCACCTCGTCCCCGAGGTTCCTCATTCCCTCTTCTCCCCGTTGTTCAAAGAATGAAACAATGAAGCGGAGCGGTTCTTCCGTGGGTTTCATGGTGAACCCGTAGGAGACACCTGGGACGGCGATGAACATCTTGGACAGGGAGAAAATCTGTCTCGGGGGGTTCTTGGTGAAGCCGAAGCCCCAGACGGATTCCCGGGATTTTCTTGGATTTGCCTTGGTGTAATCAAAAATTTTCCTGGCGACATCCTGTGTAAAGGTGAGCATGGCGACCTCCTAGTTCTTCTTGCCGTAGAGTTTGGCGTAGGTTTCGGGTTCGTGGATTTGCAGGTGAACCTTGACGGCCCTGCGGAGGCTGCTGACGGCCTCGGTAATCGCGAGACCCTGGAAGTAGATGGCGTTGTTCTCGCGGGACCTGGTCCTTGCGGACTTGGGGAACAGTCGTTCCATGATGTCCTCGTTGTAGATGAGGAAGTTCCCTCCGTTGGAGGCATCGCGGCAGAGGTCCTTGACTTTCCGCCATGATTCGGTGTCGGTCGTGTCGGTAAGGGAGAGGAAGTCGCCCCCGCAGTGGTTGATTAGGTGGGAGAGTTTCACCTGGGAGACATCGGAATCCCCGTTCACCTCGCTGTAGTCACCGTTGATGATGGAATCGAGCATTTCGAGCATGTAGGCTTGGATGCCTCGGGCCCAGGTGGAGCGGTAGCAGGTGCGGCCCTTAATCATGGAGTGGAGGTCGATAACTTTCATGGTAGTCTCCTTGTTGGTTGAACTGGCCACACGATGTGTCGCAGGGTGTCCCTGGAACGGGGACACCCGGGACACGGTATGGGGCCTGTGGTTTACCAGTCGATAGAGTTGTACGAGCATCCCTCGTTGTCGGTATGTACGCCGCGCTTGATGGTTGCCTTTGCCACGCGCTTTTCCTGTGCGGCCCAGATGTGGTCGAGTTCCTTCTCGGTGAGGAGGTGGGCTTGCTTCTGCGCCTTGGTGTCGAGGCAGTATGTACCAACCCAGTCCTTTTCCGTGTTCATGAATTTTTCCTTGTCATCTTCGGGCCAACCGCCGTGCCATCCGTAGATAAGGAGGGCGTTGGCGATAGTCATGGCATAGAGGACGAGGTCGCGGTGGATTTCTTGCAGGGAATAGTGGCGAAGTTCGGAGTTCTTGTCCCTGCGACGCTTGCATACGGCAGCCTCGATGGCCTGTTCCTCGGCTTCGATTTGGGGGTCGGTGAGGCCGAGCCTTCCGGTCTTATAGAGGGGGTTAAGTCTGGGCATATTTTCTCCTTGTTGGTTGAACTGGCCACACGATGTGTCGCAGGGTGTCCCTTGATCGGGGACACCTGGGACACGGTTGTGGCTAGTCCTCCGGGGTATCCTCGGTGAGTCGCACGATGCAGATTTGGTCGGTGAGTTCGATGACCGTGTACTGGGGGTCATTGGGGTCCGTGTGAACCTTGACCAGGGTGGTCTGCTTGGAATAGCTTTTGACGAAGGCGTTGAAGTATTTCTGTGCATCTTCGAGGGTATGGTGGACGGTCGGGGGCAGGACCCAGAGTTTGACATTCTTGTCATTCGCCGCGATGAGGCTCCTGGCGTTCTTGGTATAGCGGGCCACGCTGACGATGTACAGGGGCTTGCGCTCCTTACTCTTATCGGCCTTGGGTTTCTCGGTGCTGTCGAAGGTCACCGTGCCGTTGAGCATGGAGGCCAGTTCATCGGCCTCCTTACGGGAGGGGAGGTTGATGGTGAGGTAGTTCTCCTCCACGTATTCGTCCATGGAGTTGTCGATGACCTTGATGGTGAACTGGGGGTCGTCGAGGCCCTTGTCCATGTCGTAGTCGTAGTCACAGCTGTCGTCCGGGTAGATTCCGCGGAGGAACTTTTCCACCGCTTCGGTGTCGGTGCCGTCGTACGCGGACACTTCCGAGAGGAAGTCGGACACGGAGGTATATTCGTTGATGTGGGTTGAAATGCTCATGGTTGTCTCCTTTTTTGCGATGACCACACGATATGCCGCCGGGTGTCCATGAAACTGTAGGCCCCCGGTCACGGTGGGGACCGGGTGCGAAAAATGAAAAAATAATTTTACCTGTGCGGTAAAATTAAAAATCTAGTTTTAAAATGTCGCCGGGGTTTTGGCTTGACTTTGGGCCCGTACGGCCCGGCGATGGGTGACCATTACCCTCCGAACCGTGCGGGCCCTTTTTGTTTAGAGTCCTTTACATTCGATGGCTTCGGTGTTGAAGGAAAAGGCGCTCTGGCTACCCAGGAGCCTTGCGACCTTGCGACCGTAGGCGGTGAGTCGGAGTTCGAACACGTCTCGATCCTCGTCGGTGTCAATGAGCCACGTCGGCGTGAGTTCGTTGTCGTTGTCGATGTAGCCGATGTTCAAGAAGATTCCGTTTTTCTCGGCCTTTTCCTTGATGGCCTTGACTGCATCGTAGAAGCGTTGGAGGCGACCTTGGGCCGAAGTGGGTATGCCGCGTTCGGGGGCGAGGTCGGAGAGGATGCGGCAGAGGTCGTCGCCAGTGTCGAAGAGGTCGCCGATGTCGATATAGGAATCGACGTATTCCTGGAACAGTTCCTTGCCGACAAGGTTCACCATTCCTTCCTTGCCGATTTCTGCCTGGCCGAACCAGGAACCCTTGTTCATGTTGATAGCCATGATTTGCCTCCTTAAATGCGGTTCTTTTCCAGGATTTTGAGGTGGGTCCCGGGATACTTCCTGGAACGTAGTTCCTTCATACATTCGCGGTACGTGCCGCGGACATGGTGGAGCGTTTCGTGGAAATCGTCTCCAATCCAGGCGTAAATCTCGTATTGGTTCTGCATGGTTGTCTCCTTTTGTCTAACTGGCCACACGATGTATCGCGGGGTGTCAGTCGTTCGGACACCTTGGATACACGGTGGGCATAGGACACCGGGCGGGCTTCGAACCCGCAACTGTTGACCAGGTAGTCCTGGAACGGACCCCGTGCCTTACCGAAGGGCACGGTGTTTATGGTCCCGCCTCTTTCCACGGATTTTTGGGCTACCGATGCCGTTTTCAAAAAATATTTTTAGAACAGGTAGAAGTTCACCTTTCGGGTGAGGCCCTTGGTCTCGGCGAGGTGCTTGTGGACCTCGTAGGACTGGGTGTCATGCCGCTTCCAGTATTCCTCGCCCTTCTTGGTGAGGACCAGGACATCGAGGTGGAGCGAGCCGTCATGGTGGTAGTCTGCCACATGGAGGCCGTCCTTGTCGATGTAGATGTCCTGTCCGTCGGAGGAGTCGCTGCTGAATTTGAGGAAGTCATACACGGAGTTGACCTCGATGACCTTGCCTGCGGGGCCGGATGGCTGAAAGTCCGGGTAGCGGCTGTTGTAGCGACCGAAGAACAGACAGGTCTTGCCCATGAGGGGGCTGTATTTCATGTTGGTCTTGAAGTCGTCCCATTCGCGTGCCCGTTCATCGGCCACTTCCTGCCAGTATGCGGCAGAGTCTTCCGCCGGGCATTCGGATTCGTCGGCTTCGTCATGGCATTCAAGCCAGTTGCTCTTGAAGTCCTCGTATTCCGGGGTGTCGGAGGTGATGTAGACAATCTTCTTGTCCTTGGGGAGGTTCGAGAAGTTGATGCGGCATTCCTTGGGTTCAGAGTTCTTAGCCATGTTGTCTCCTTGGTTGAATTGATGCAGTCACGATGTGCCGCAGGGTCCCGGTGTTTCCGGGGCGCCTGGGACACGGTGGAGCTAGATGGGTTCGATGTGCAGCCTCGGGAAATATAGTTGCCCGGAATTGACCACGATGTACCGCTTGCGCTTGAACGTGATGTAGGTATGACATGGGTTTTCCTGGGTGCGGCACTCCTTTGTCGTTTCGCCATCGGAAACCACCAGGACCCCATAGGGGGCACAATGTGAGTTTCCGAACATGGGAATTGCCCATGACTTGATTTTCTTGATTACCGGGGTATTAGCCATATACAGGTTCTCCAAAGATGATGCAGTCGATGAAGTTCAGTGCGGAGCACATATCGGCATTACCTTTGAGGTAGTCGGCGAACGCATCGTACTCCTTGGCATGGTCGATAAGGGCTTGGAGACCCTTCTCGAAGTCGGCTAGGGTGACATCGTGGTCCTTGCCTTCCGGGTCGGTGACGAGGATGGTCATGCCGCGTTCGAGCATCCCTGCGAAGATGTCCTCAATGCACGGGCCGAACTGGTCATCCTTGGGCCAGGTTTCTTTGAGTTCCTTCTTCACCTGGTCGTATTCGCCTTCGTTCTTCTCGTTGATGGCGTACCCGGTCCCGGTGAACATGTCGGAAATGAGGTAGGTCAGTTTGTAGTCGCTCAGTTCGAGGAACTTCTTGAAAGTGATGGTTGCCATGATGTTGTCTCCTTGGTTGAGTTGATGCAGTCACGATGTGCCGCAGGGTGTCCATGGATCCGTAGGAACCGGGGACACGGTGGGTCTGGCGCCCCCAGGTACGGAAAAGGGGCGCCTGGTTCCAGGCGCCCCTTGGGAGACAACAAAAGTTAAGAGAGTTTCTTCAATATCCGCTCGACCTGTGTGACCACGGGCTTCACCTGTTCCAGGACACCTTTGAGCGCGTCCTTGACCGCTTCCTCGGGGGTGTCGCCAATGCCATACCTGGCAGCGCCCTTGATGAAGTAGTGCGAGGAGTTGAAGTAGACCGCGGCGATGGTACGTTCGGACTTGTACCTGGCGCAGAGCGGCAAGAGTACATCATGCTCGAACCAGTATTTGCCCATGGTTTCTGCCAGGGACATGTGCTGTTCCTCCCCGGTGTAGTATCGGATGGCGGCGATGACCTTTCCATCGGCCAGGCTCATTACGTTGATGTCGGACATGGTGTACCTCCAAAATTGAAAATTTTATTTTATAATTCGGGTGAAGTGGTCATAGTTCGAGTCGAAACCGCGGACTTCGAGGTCGATGTCCGGGATGATGTCCAATGCAACCTCGTCCTGGTCGGATTCTTCCATGGTGAAAGTGTCCGGGACCACGTAGATGCAGTCCGCTCCATCCAGATTGCGGTCCACATAGAGTTTCACCCCCATTTCTTTCGCGATGGCATTGATGGCATCGATGTGTTTGATCATCTTTTTCTTGGCTTTAACCGCGATTTTGATGTCATCATCGGTACGGGCGTTCTCCTGTTCAAGTTTCGCATTGTACTGCTTGTGGATTTCTTCGAGCATGAACTTGACAGGCATGGCCTTATCTTCCAGTTCCTCTCGCTTGAACTCCTTTTCACCCCAGGATTCGCATTCGCCATTCTCGCAGTCCATGACCATGTAGGCATACCAGTCCCCTTCATTGAAGGTCACACGCATCTTCACCTGCTTGTCGTCCGGGGTACCGACGAGATAATCAGGGCGAAGCGCGAAGGAAAAGTCATAGTAGATGTCGTTCTTTTCTGCCCATGCGGTAATGAGGGCCTTGGAATCACTGCCGAGGTCATCTTTCACGACCAACTGGGCAAGGTTGCTGAGGGCATCGAGGTCCTGGTGTTCCAGGTCCATCTTCGCCATGTTGTTGAAGAATGTAGTGAAGTTGCTCATGGGTTGTCTCCTTGTTGTTTGATGCATTCACGATGTGCCGCAGGGTCCCGGTGGAACCGGGGCGCCTGGGACACGGTTGGACCTACTTTTCCACCAGTTCAATGATTCGGAGGAGGAACGGGCCGGACTGGTTGTCATCGTAGGCCAGTTGGTCGCCGACAGTTTCTTCCACGATGGAGCGGATTTCTTCCTCGCTCATGTCGAAGTCGAACATACGTGAGGCCATGAGGTTGTTCCCCCCGAGATAGTTGGCGACGAGCATGCGGCTGTCGCTGTCGTCGAACATCTGCCCGACCTCGCGGATTCCGTAAGCCCCGGTGGCCTCTTTCCAGAGGTCATCTTTTCTGGACGTGGTGGCATTGAGCCATTCTTCCTTGTCGGGGATTTCGGCCACCTTGAAGTCGATTTCCCCGATGACCCCGTGGAACTTGTCCATTCCCTCGAACACGAAGTCGCCAACGTGCTTGATGAGGTCCTCCCTCGTCTCGCAGTAAATCAGGCGCGGGATTCGGTAATAGGAAACCCCGTACATTGAAATTGTAGCCATAGTTGTCTCCTTGTTGGTTGATGCCATCACGATGTGCCGCAGGGTGTCCGTCGTTCGGACACACCCGGCACACGGTCGGAAAAGTGAAAAAATTATTTCTGCCTGGCGCGGAGCTTCTTGACGATTTCAACGGCCTCGTCGAAGTCCTCGGTGTAGTGATACTTGGGGCGTTCCAGGTTGCAGTCCCATGCACAGATGCGCCAGGGGGACACGCTGACCATGATTTCGTTGTCGTCCGAGTAGGTGACCAACTGGCCCGCGTATTCGCTCGGGTCGCTCATGCCAATATCTTCCATGTCGAGGGCTTCTGCCATCTTCGCGGCCTTTTCGAGGACAACGGCATTCTCGTATTCTTCAAACGGTTCCCCGGTAAATTCCTTCAACGCTTCCGGGTCATCGGTTGCGACCACGGCAATATTGGCGCATTCGCCATATTCGATTTCAAGTTCATGTTCGTCGGCGATTTCCTCGATGTCCTTGCCATCGAGCATACCCAGGTCATAGACCAGGACATACTTCTTCTTGCTCATTTCCCACGGTGCAGCGCAGTCGGCGTTGCCGAAGATAGCGTTGCGAATTTCCTTCTTGGTAGCCATAGTTGTCTCCTTTGTTTGATGTCATCACGATGTGCCGCAGGGTGTCCATGAAACAGTAGAGACACGGGGCACGGTGGGGACCGGGTTCCCGGGGACGGATCGATTCCCGGGGAACGCAAAAAGCCCGGCCTGGCTAACCAGGTCGGGCGGGAGACAACAAAATTAAAATATTTTTTACTGTTTTTCGACGGAGCAGGTTTCAACCCATCGTGCATCGGGAACGTTGGTGAGGTCGAGTTGTTCGAACTTTTCCTCGGCTTCTTCCTGGGTATCGGCCTGGATGTAGACTTCCATTCGGTAGGTGATTCTGAAAGTCGGCTTGGTTTTCTTGGATTTGGACTTGGTCGGCATGGTTGTATCTCCTTTGATTAAATCCCGAGCAGTTTGCGGTTCATGGGGGTGTCCACGAAGCGGAAGTATTTGAGTTCGCCGGACTTCGGCTGTTCAGCATAGGGGATTACCTTGATGCCGTCCTTCTTCGCCTGCTTCGCTGCCTCGATGTCGTTCTTGTAGACACCGAAGTCGTCGAGCCTGGCGATGTATTCCACGTTGTCGTTCAGATCGGCGACCTGCGAGATGCCACCGGAGAACACGGCATAGCCACGGAGTCCGATGCTGTCCCATTCGGAAACCACGGCTTCGCGGGCTTCCTTGTCAGTCTTGACACCGTAATATTTCTTGGCGGCCCTGATGACCTTCTGTTCAATCTTGTCCATTGTTGTCTCCTTGTTGATTGATGTCATCACGATGTGCCGCGGGGTCCCGGTGCATCCGGGGCACCTGGGACACGGTTGGCTAGCGGTTCATGCGTTCTTCGCGGTCAATGAGTTCCCATTCTTCGCGGTCCATGCGTTCCCATTCCTCCCACATGGCTTCCTCTTCGGCACGCTTGCGCTCTTCGCAAATCCACCACCATTCATCTTCTTCGCGTTCTATTTCTTCGCGTTCACGTTTAGTCAGTCTTGCCATAGTAAAATCACTTGTGCACGGTGAGCCATTCCACGCTACGGAAAGGCAGGTTGTATCTTGTCACATTGAGCAGGGCGGCTTCGGTGAAGTCGGGGGCCAGGATGGCAGCGTATTCGATACGCTTGATGTGCCTGGCTTCCAGGAGTTCGGTGGCCCTGCGCTTGGCATTGTCCACCTTGTCCGCTTCCACTTCCCCGGCGATGAAAGTCATGCCGAGGGTCTTGAACTTGACAGTAAATTTCATTTTACTTTCCCGCCTTTGCGTCCCATTGGACAGCGTTGTATGAGAATCCGTCCTCGTCGGTATGGACCCCAGTGCGAATCTTGGCCTTGGAGATACGTTCGCCCTGGGCTTTCCAGATGGCATCCGTCTCTTCCTGGGTCAGGTGGTAAGCCTCGTTCTGCACCTTGTTGAAGCCGAACTTGCGGACCGGGCCGTAGCCCCGGTCGTCCCACGCCTGCTGTGTCTGATACTTGTAGGCATAGGTGTCCCACTTGGACTTGCCGTGAAAGGCACCGTCGTAGCAGAGTATCGTGTTCGCCATCTTCATCGCCCACAGGACCTGTTCTCGATGGATTTCGGTCGGGGTGTATTTGCATCCGCAGCCAATCTGCGACCCGCTGTCATCGGGGTCGAGGTTGTTGCGCTTGCACATGGCTACGAAAAGTTCACGTTTTTCCTTGTCGATTTCCTGGTCTGAAAGCCCCAGGGGGCCTGTCTTGAAAGTTCTCATGATGTCGTCTCCTTGATTTCATGTGTCCACGATGTGCCGCAGGGTCTCCCCGGATCGGGAGGCTACTGTGCACGGTTGGCCGAGGGCCACTTGTCGTTTTCCTTGTTGGTGCAATAGGAACACACAGGCGTCGAGCCTACGAACCTGTAAGTCGGGCGACCGCAGTGCTTGCACGTGTATTTCGTCCCCGCAGTATCTCCCCTCTTCTTGAATCCGGTCTCCCCATAACTCGTATCTATCACGGGACGGGGGTGGGAGTTGTCAAACCAATCCATTTGAATCTCCAAAATTGAAAAATAAAAAATTAAAGTGCCCATGTGGGCACTATTGTTATTTCTTGGGCGGCTTTGTCCACCCTGCTCCCTGGATAGGCTTGGAGGGTTCGGACACCTTGTCCACCTCGTCGAAAATCTTGCCGATTTCGGCAAAGATTGCCGGGAGCACCTTGGAGTTGATTCGGTCGGTCTCGCGGGTGTTCTTGATGACCTTGGCACAGGGGTTTGTGGTGTAGTGGGCACCACCGCGATCGAGGACTTCGGCAGTATCGCGGAGGGTATAGGCAGTAGCCATCAGTTCGCAGAGCTTCCACAACTGGGCATCGGTGAAGCGGCACTTCGGTTCATTGTCCTTGCGCTTCTCGTTCCACAAGTCGGTGGTGCACTTGCCGAAGCGGCTCTCGAACCAGTCGTGTGCGTTGTTGCGGCTGTCGCGTACCAGGGAATCCCAGTGCGTGTGGAAGTCTATGTCCTTGGCCTTGGACGGCTCGCGGTCGCCCTGCATGGCCTGGACGTAGCCGAAGCCCCAGTACCACCCGCAGTCCCAGGACGGTTTTTTGAGCCACATCTTGCGCTTGGTTTTAAGGTCACGACCGAGGTAGTAGTAATTTTCGGTAAGCATTGTGCTGTCTCCTTTGGTTGATTGAACGTACTCACGATGTGACGCGGGGTGTCCCCGGAACCGGGGAACCCTGTACACGGTAGTAGTCCCAGGCGGATTCGAACCGCCGTTGCCGGAATGAGAATCCGGTGTCCTTGGCCACTAGACGATGGGACCGGGGGTGCGTTCCCCCTTGCGCTTAAGGAGCCACCGGCAGCATCGCAAGGGGGAACGGCTTTTGTTCAACCTGCTGCCGGGGGCCTAAATCAGTCTTGAATGTCGACCTGGTCGATTTCGAGGGTGATGGTGTCCTCGCACCCCGTCGCTGCATAGAAAACGGAGGGCCGTTCCTTTGCAGTATATTCGCGGAAAGCGGACACGGGAATGTTCCCGTCGCTGTCCCGTTTCATAAGAGCAACGGTCAATTCGTCAAAAATCCCGTCCTGCTCCAATTCGGAAAGTACAATAATTCCGTCATGGATAGCCCCGTTCTCGTCAAGCCAATCGATAATGCGGTCGGTCATGCTCCGCACGGCAGATTCCAACGTGCGGAACGCCTGCGGTGTTTCGAGGCAACGACAGTTGCCGTGGCTGTCAGAAATGCCCGTAGTGAGGTAAATGCTCATAGTTGTCTCCTTGTTAAGAACATACCCACGATGTGCCGCAGGGTGTCCACGGTTCGGACACTCCTGGCACACGGTCGGCTACTTGGATCTGCTCGGGGCCTTGACCCTTGCCACTTTGAGCTGTCCGTCTGCACCCGCTACGAGCATAGGGGCGCTGTATTTCTTTTCTTCTTTCATAGTTCTCCAAAATTAAAAAATTAAATTTGAATTGCGTTGATGGTGTAGGTTCTCTCGGAGCCGTCACTCCACGTGAGAAGCACATACTGGCTCGCTTCGGGTTTCATATTTTTCATCACATATTCGTAGGCTTCTTTCCAGGAGGTAGCCGTAAATTCATCTTCATCGTTGATGGAGAAATCAAGGCTATCCTCGCCCACCATATTCGCTACATCTTGGGCAATGGATTCACGGGCTTCTTCCCCGTTGATATAGAGTTCGGTATGTCCATCATCGTTGGCAAACACACCCGTCGCGTACTGGATATGCCCGTTCTCGTCGGTGTCCGCCTGGGTCACAATGTAGTAGGTTGTCATGTCTAGGTCTCCTTACGGGTTGAAGTCGTTGATGGTGTATACGTCGGTGCGGGTGGTGTAGTCGCGGGTGTAGGTCTGCTTCACCATGATGGTAGTGGCGCCATTGGCGATGGCTTCGCATACCGCAGCCACGCAGGGTTCGATTGCGTTCCCCTCGTTGTCCTCGATTGTGCTCTCCTTAATGTCGTCCATCGCGAGGGTGGCAGCAATGTCGTCGGAAAGGGCGGGAATGAGGTCATCGGTGGTTTCCCCGTGCGCCATGATTACCACAGGTATGAGGTCGCCGTCAATGTTGTCGCCACAGGAATAGGAAGTGAGAAGTTTCATCGTTGTCTCCTTGTTAATAACATATCCACGATGTGACGCAGGGTGTCCGTGGGTCGGACACACCTGTCACACGGTCGTGCTACGAGTTGTTTTGATATGCCCTCATCAGTTCAAGTTGTGCCACGATGAAAAAGGCATCATCAAGGATTTCTGCGGGCTTCCGTTGTGCTGTGGCGATGTCATAGTCCGCGACAATGGTGGCACCGGGGTCATAGGAACGGATAATCACGCTGATTGCGGGTTCGTTCGTCTTGTGGCGCACGTTGCACGGGCAGAGTTCAATCGCATACTTCTCGGTGGAGAAGCGGAAGAATGTTTCGTGTCCGTAGTCCACCTTTCCGATGTAATGTCCGTCCACGCACATCTCGAAGTCAAGACCCGGAACGGCATTTTCCAATTCGTGGAACTTTTTGCGGATTGCCCCGATTTCACGGGTGGTGAATCTCTTTCTGTTGGTGAAAGTAGCCATAGTTGTCTCCTTTGTTTGTTCAGACCCACGATGTGCCGCAGGGTGTCCCTCGAACGGGGACACCTGGTACACGGTTGGAACATCAGTCAACGATTTCGCCATTGCACCACACACCATGTGCGTCTATGGAATCGGGTTCAGCCGTGAGATATTCACTGTAAGCCCGTTCCTCGGCCCCTGCGATTGCCTCTGCACGGGTAGGGGCTGTGACTTTCAAGGTAAGTTTCACCGAAACTTCAACCTGCACTTCAAATTCTTGCATTTTAGTATTCCTCATCAAGTTTTGTTAGACCGTTTTTTGTTCCAATACTGGGCTATACAATCGGCAATAACTGGAATGGGATTGAAATTGCCGGGTTCTCCCTCAACCTTGGATAGCAAATTTGCATCATCATCGTAGTAATGACATTCCAGCCGTGAACTTCCGCTTTTAAGGTCGGTATTAAGCACAAGGACAAGATTATGGTTCATCGGGATTAGATGTTCGTCCACCCCCGTAAGAATAGCCTGCCAAACGTTAAAGTCCTCGCTTGTGCCTTCATTTATGGCGTCACCTACAATGAACTCTCCACCTTTATCTAATACGGACTTGACAGATGTGGAAAATTCGGGCGCAATGTCGTCATACTTGCGGTCAAGTTCTTTTCCAATAACCTTGCCGTATTTCTGTGCAAACTGCTGAATAGCGTTCATTGTTCTATCTCCTTGTTGCTGAATGATGTGACCACGATGTGTCGCAGGGTGTCCACTACCGGGGACTGTTCTCTACACGGTTGTGGACGGTTCGACAGAGACGAGCCTGCAACGCGGAATACTTGCGGTTGAAGAACTTGTCAAATGTCATAAAGCCGCAGACTTCGAGACCGAGGGAACGGGCGACCCGTCTGAAACGGGAGTCCGCCTGTCCTATGGTGTCATGTTCAACTTGGTCGATTGCGGGGCATTTTAGCATCAGTATTCCTCCACGATAAGCCCGATATAGGTGGTTTTCTTCTGTCCATCATCGGTAAGGATTTTCGCCTTGCCCTCTTTGTTCTTTCCGAGGTAGGTTGCATAGCCATAGTCCACACTGAACACCCTTGCGCCCTTCTTCGGTGCCTTCACCTCGTCGGAATAGTAGGGGACACCGAACGCACGGAGGGCCTCTTCCTCTTCACGCCAAAACGCGGCATCGAAGTCATCGTTGGAACGGATATAGTCCTTCTCGTATTGGGCCATGGCCTGTGTCATTTGGTCGGCGATGGTCTGCATGGTTTCATCGGAGAGGAACCAGCACTGCATCGGTTCGAACACATCTTCGAAGTCGGAACGGCAGATTTCGTGCTTGCGCTTCGGCTTCACCGGGTCCTTGACGGCAAAGCCCTTGTCCATGTGTGCCTTGTATTCCTTGTCGGTAGTTCCGATTGCCTTGCCGAGTTCCGCAAACGGGATTCGGTTTCCAATCTTGATTTCCTGCTTTTTCATTTCGTGTCTCCTTGCTGAATGATGTGCCCACGATGTGCCGCAGGGTGTCAACGGATCGGGACACCTATGGCACACGGTGGGTCAATGGATCCATGATGCAGAAAAAGCCCACGGGGGTCTCCCGCGGGGTTGAAAGTGAAAAATTATTTTTTAGCGCCCGCGACGAGGGTGAACGCAGTCCCCGGATAGAGGTCGCGCATTTGCGCCATAGCGAGCCATTTGGATTCATCGAACACCGCCACGTTCTCGTCAAAGCCGTTGCGGTGGACGATAAAATCAAATTTTTTCTTGGGTGTTTTCATGGATTCTCCTTGATTACTTGACTAATTGAAAAATCACTCTCCACACGTAGTCATGGTCGGAATCGTCGGAGGGGGAACGGATTTCAAATCCGTCCTCGATTTGCGCTTCTGTCACCTGGACTTTTTTCCAATCGTGAAATCCTGCTTCGATGTTGAAGTCCTGCTCCATCCATTTCGCGGCATCTGCCTTGTCCTTGCAGATGTGGGCGTAGGCGGTTAGTGGTTCACCCGCTGCGGTATCGTGGCAGGCGACCGCAATCATGATTGTAGAGAGCATGGTATCCTCCTTAGAAATTGTAAGGGTCTTGACATTCACCCTCTTCATAGAGGGAGTTGATTTCACAGTTGCAGACGGTTCCGTAAATGCCCGTGGTTTGGAGTTCATCGCTGTCGATAGACTCGGCTTCTACATCGTCCTTTTCATTGTAGATACCGCGTTCGCCCATTTCGACCTCGCAGGGCACTACTTTCAAGCCAAAGCCCCAATCGCTGCCGTCAAGGTATGCGATAAGACGGCAATCGGCCTTGTCTACGAGTTCCATGAGTTCTTTTGCTTTGTCCTGGATAGCCTTGATTTGTTCTTCGGGAAGTTTACGCATCGTTGTCTCCTTGGTTGAATTGCTTTCACGATGTGGCGCAGGGTGTCCACGGATCGGACACCCCCCTCACACGGTCGGCTTACTTCTTGCTCATCTTCTCCTTGTTTGCTTTCTTTATCTCGCCAACTCTCGCGTTGACGGACTTCTTGGCGCTGTCTGCCGTCTCCTTGGCTTTCTTGGCGATAGCTTCCTTGGTGTCTACTGCGACTTCCATGGCCTTTTCGCTTGCCTTGTCAAGGGCTTCCTCGCCCTTTTCCTTGACCACTTCGCCTGCGCCAGAGGCGACTTCGGTGGCCATGTCAAGGGTGGACTTGGCTGCGTCGGTGACAACCGCGCCTACGAGTTTGCCCGTGGCCTTGGCTGCTTCCTTGGCTGCGTTCTTGGAATCCTCGCCACACCCTACGAGCATGGTAAGGGAGAGAAGCATGATTGTGATGATTGAGATATTTCTCATGGTTGTCTCCTTGGTTGATTGTGCTTTCACGATATGTCGCAGGGTGTCCCTGGAACGGGGACACCTGGGACACGGTCGGACGATTACCTCCCAAGTTCGTCCGCTAGTTTCCAATAGGCTTCAAGGAACTCGGCCTTTGTGACATTTCCGAGAGGAATGTCCTTGGGGAATACCTTGTCGCTCTTGTAGTCCTCGGCGATGATAACATCATCGGGATAGGCACGGGCGTATTCGATGTAGCGCTTCCGGCTATCGGTAGACACCCCGTTGTAAACATAGGTGAGCAGGTCAAAGTCATAGACGGATTTGGCACCGTTGGTAGAGTAAAAACCTACTCCACGAACTTCAAAATCTTCGATGTTGATGAATTGCTTGATGTGACTTTTCAAAGTGTAGTCGATGAAGCAAGACTTGTGTCCGTCAATTCGGCGAACGGCCTTGGTAAAGAGCGCGGGGGACTTTCCGGCATACTTCTGTGCAAGACGGTCGGCTTCCGTGACCTCGTTGAGCACCACTTCCTCGCTTCCGAGTTTGTCCACCTTGATGTAGGACGAGGAGGAGAGCAGCCGTTCGTTCTCTTGGAGCATTGTGTTCACCTTGCCAATGGTCGCCTTGGCAATGGCTTCCGGCAGGAACCATTCATCGGCATAGACCTTTTCGGTTTCGTGTTCATCGTAGAACGGGGCACAATGGAACTTGCTGCGGTGGTCGGGATATTTGGCACCCGCTTCCTTGACCGCATCATTGAACATCTTGTTCACGCGGTTCAAAAGGGAACTGAAATTGTCGCAGGTGCGATACGGGGTTCTTGCGTCTACGCAGAGTTTGGTAATCTTGATTGTATTGGACATCGTTGTCTCCTTTGGTTGAACGATTCCACGATGTGATGCAGGGTGTCCCGATTTCGGGTGCACCCGGAACACGGTCGGGTTAGAGTGGGCGGTAGACCTCGCATTCGTCATGGAAACTTGGGTCACGGGGAGCGTTGAAGTCAAGGCAGACCTCGGTTTCGTGCTTGCGGATTGACCACCACTTCTTGCAGTTGGCGCATTGACACTCCATTTTGATGTAGGGGTCTTTCATGTCCGTGCCATACAGCCCGGTTTCCATGTCCGCCACATGGGTCATGCATTCGTCCGGGTCGGGCTTGCTTCCGCAGTGAGGGCATTTCAGACCCTCCTCCCATGCTTTCAATGCGACCGTGACTAGCCAAATAGATCCTTTGAATCCGTTTTCGCTGTCCGCGCCACAGAAGCCGGGGTAAACGGTAGCCTTACGGCCCGGGAAGAACTTGGCCTTCTTGCTCCCGAACATCTTGTTGATTTCCTTGCTCCATTTCATGCGGTAGGGTCGTTCCATAGTTGTCTCCTTGGTTGAACTGAATCCACGATGTGACGCAGGGTATCCTGGGAATGGACACCCGGTAAACACGGTTGCCCACGGGTGACTGCATTGTGTTGTGGCAAAGTGTGCCAAAGTCACCCGTGGGCGCCCCCGAGGGAAGCGGGGGTTAGTACACTCTGATGCTGAACACCTTGAACGAGTGACAGCAATCAATCTCGACCATGGCTTCAACTTCGAAGGCATCGCGCCAAACATGGGCGTTCGGCACATGGACGGGTTCTCCGTGCTCCCCCGTTTGGATAGGCGGGAGTTCCTTGCGGATATGCACCGACCACGAATACTGATGAAGCCCCGCGTGTTCAGGGAACGTTGGGTTTGGCCCGGGGAACACCACTGTGTCCTCGTCGAACTGTTCGCGGGCAATCTTGCCCAATTCGGAGAGGAAATCCTGGTGGGTCACGAATATCGGGTTTTCGGGGTCGAGGGTTTCAAAGTCAGCACGCAGTCTGTCCTCAATCTGTTGGCAAGTCATTTTCATGGTGTGTCTCCTTTGGTTGAACGATTCCACGATGTGACGCAGGGTGCCAAGAGATCCGGCACACATGATACACGGTGGGTCTTGGTCACTCGGGATAAAAAGAAGTGCCCGTTTGGGCACTTATTCTACACTGCGTAGGTGAGGTCGCAACCGCTGAACGTCTCGTCGGGGTCGCTGATGTGGACGTGGCAGATTGCGTCGCTTGCGATATGCCCCTTTTCCGCATATTCGTTAATCATCTCGTTCGTGACGAACTTGCGAAGTTTCGGGTCACGGAGCGAACCGGGTTCACCGGGGGTCTGACTTACATTCCATGCCATGTCCTTCGGGCCGATGAACACGGCTGCGTTGTCCTCGTCATAGCAGAGGGAAAGTTCGTTCCGGCCAAGCAGGGACTGCAAGTCGGTGAACAATTTAATCGCTTCCTGCAAGACTTCCTTGTGGATAATGGGCTTGCGTTCTTCGAGTTCGGCGGTGATTTCGCCGAAAGTGACCGAATCGCCCCATTCCGGCTCGTCCTCGTAGCCGATGTCGAATCGGTCAATAAGGTTGCCGCCTAGACCGGGCTTCATGTTGAAGTAGATGTAGGCGAGGGACTTGTATGAGCCCAAGCGGATCATTTCGAGTTTCGCAGGGTCGCCGTTCCAAGAGAAGCACTTGGAATCCGCATAGCGGGCTCCGCCCTCGTAGTAGGTGTCCCCGTTGATTTCGACTTGTTCACGGAACGTGCCGATAAGTTTCTCTATCGAACGGATATTCCAACCGCCGTATTCCACATAGATTCCGGCGACGATTTCATTGAGTTCCACCGCGTCCTTGCGGGCGGTTTCGAGACGGGCCGTGCTGATGTTCTTTGCGCCATTCACGTTGTTGCTGTTCATGTTGTCTCCTTTGGTTGAACGATTCCACGATGTGACGCAGGGTATCAGCGGATTTGCCGTGCGGGGAACACGGTGTCACTTGGTATATCGTAACGAAAATCAAAAATGCAAAATTAAAAAATAAAATTTTTCTCCGGCAAGCCGGGCGGTGGCTACCTGCCGAGCACGTAGCAACCCCTGCCTCCCGTCACACGGAACGAGTCCACGCCCAATGCGAGGGTGTCTCCCATGTCGGTGTAGTAGACCTCCCACACCCCGTGGTCATCGTAGGGCGTTGTGGCCTCGAAGCACCTCTCGTCGCTTTGGAAGCGGAAGCACACCCATGACCTATCCTCGTACTTGGTAATCTCCACATGGGAGCGATAGTGTACGGCCTCTTCACGCGGGACGCGGTCGATACAGCCGATACGGGCTATCGTGGTGTAGCTAGTGGAACTGCTACCGATTACCCTAGTGGACTGCCCCGCTTGGGTCGGGCTAGTGGCACACGCCCACATGAGCAGGACGATTGGCAAAATTAAAAATTTTTTCATGGTTTCTCCCGTGTTGAAAGTGTGCCCACGATGTTCCACAGGGTGTCCGCGGATCTGACACATCCTGGAACACGGTGGGCACCAGGTTCCGGGAACGGCAAAAAGGGGACAGGCCGAAGCCCGCCCCCTAACAGGAGCCATTAGTAAATTTTTGTAATCTTTCCGTCGGTAATCCAAATGCCGTGGTTTTCGGGGTACGCGGACTCGGTCTCCTTGTCGTTATAGTAGACTTCCAGGTTGCCCTCGGTAATCACCTTGTCCGGTTCTTCCAATGCGCGGAGCGCGGATTCGAAGTCGATAGTCATGCCGGAATTGCACCATTCGTTCTCGCAGAGGTCTCGCTTCTCGGTGAGGGAGTAGCCGTTGCGGAGGTCTAGGAGGGCAAGGTTGCCGTCGAAGCCGGGGTCGCGCTTGATGCAGTCGATAAGGCTGTTGATGGCCATGTTGAGTTCACCGCGGGTGAACAACTGACGGCCTACGGGGTCGCGGGCGCACTTGACGGGAGCGAAGTCGGATTCCTCTTCAATAGGCTTCACAGCCTGCAAGCGCACGGCCCTATGGGTCTTGAATTGCAGTTCGGTGGCCTGCTTAAACTCCAAAACCCCGAGCGGTTCGTATTCGCCCAGGTCATTCTTCATTTCTACGAGGAACTTCTTTCCGTTGGTCTTGATATTCTGCATTGTGCATCTCCTTTGGTTGAACGATTCCACGATGTGTCGCAGGGTGCGCCTGAATCCGGCACTTCTGACACATGGTGGGACATGATGGCGCATTGGGCAAAAGCCCCTTGCGGGGCTTGGGCTACATGGGGCAGCACATGGAGAGCGAGAAGCCGATGCTCGTGCCGGGGTCGCAGGAGACCGAGGGGACGGGCTGACTGACTTCAAGCTGCTCCACGAGGGGCTTGACTTCGGCCATGGCAGCGATGGTCGGGTGCTTGCGCTTGATGGTGTCGGCCAACTTGGAGCGCACGGAGTCGCCCGAGTAGCACTCCCATGTGCGGTTGCAGTAGCCGATGTTGGCTCGGACTACGATGTTGCCGTTGGGGTCAACGAGGGCGGCAGAGTGAATGAAACTGATTTCACGACGGCTGTCGCAGTGACGGAAAGACCACCATTCGGTGTGCCACTTTCCTGTAGGTGCAAAGTTCGGGGTCTTGTAAGCCATATCGGTCTCCTTTTGTTGAACGTTCCCACGATGTTCCGCAGGGTGTCACTCGATCGGACACATGTGGAACACGGTGGGCTGAAGGCAAAAATTGAAAAATAAAATAGTGCCCATAAGGGCACTACCCTATTTAAGTCGGTCAAAGGCGGCACTGATAAAATCCTTGCCGTTTCCGACATAGTTATTGAGAATATCCCAGCCTGTGGAACCGATGCGGTTCCAAGGTCTGTCGAGGTAGAAGCCGCGCATGGCGTTGATTGTTTCCACCACGGAAGCGCCCTCGTCAAACTTTGCGGGCATGACCTTGTCATATCCATCGGACACGTCCACCGTCTCGAAGCCCATTTGGACGCACTTGCCATCGTCAACGAGGTCAATTAGTTCCACATCGTCCTCGTCCTCATCATGGAGTTCTGCGGTGTCGGAGAGTTCGTTGGTGAGCAGGCTCTTGGGCATGGGAACGAGTTTCAGCTCTATGCCCCACTTGTTCTCGTCTACGGCCTCGCCGGTCATCTCGTAGAGGTTCTCGGCGTGCATGACATACTTGTAGTCGAAGTCGAGGGAACCATCGTCCTCTTTGTGGTGATAGGTTTCCTTCGAGGCGAGGATTACCTCGTCATCGCTGTCGCGGATTGTGTCGAAAAGGTCGGATGCCTTGAGAACATCGTGGTCGAATCCGATTCCAAAGATTTCGTGCTTCATTTGCGGCTCCTTGTTTGATTGAACACACTCACGATATGATGCAGGGTGCCCCTGGAACGTGGGCACCCGGTACACGGTTGGAGTAAGTGGATTTACCCCCCTTCAAATTCCATGACGAAGCCAAGGCAGTCCTTGCAGTGATGGTACTTAGAGAGCCATTCTTCCGCTTGCTCGGCATTTTCAATGAGGTCGTTGAGCAGACGGCCATAGAGTCCCTGCGAACCGACAAAGGTTTGGATATAGCCCACGATGCGCTTGGAATCTTCGGAAATCATTGAAAAAAGTTTTTCCATTGTTTACCCCCTTAAAGCGGACGCTTGACCGCAAACGAGTGTTTGATTTCATCATCGCCCTCAACCCAAAAGTAGGTTTCGGACACGTCATTGAGGTCGGCCACCTTTTTCCACGCTTTCTGCAATTCGGCAACCTTGGCCTTGCAGTCCGTTTCGCTGCCGATGCACACGATGTTGCTTTCGGCCAAAGTTTCGCCATTGTTGTAGTCGATGGTTTCCACCACCACGAAGAGTTCTTCTCGTTTCATGCTGTTGCTCCTTTGGTTAAGTCCGGCTCCACCATTGGGTCTCCTCAAACGAGGAGCCGTCATTTAATGCGTCTTCGTTGTCAGCGATATAGACACGTATTGCGTTGGAAAATTCGCCAATGGTACGCTCCACCTTAGACACGATGCCACGCACACGCTTATCGTCGGCATAGCCAACCTGCAAATCGTCACCCACCTGGGGAATACTGAACACATTGACCATGTAAGAACGGCCACACCAATCTATCACTTCAATATGGTACGTTGGGTTCATGTTGTTGCTCCTTTTGTTGAACGTTCCCACGATGTACCGCAGGGTGCCAGCTGATCGGTATGCCCCAGATACACGGTGGTCGAAAATCAAAAATTAAAAAAAGTAAACTTCCGTTTACTTTTTCTTCCCCACCCATACCCCAATCATGAACACGATGAACAGGAGAGCAAAGACAGGATGTATGGTGTAGAGGAAACAGAAGAGGCACAAGCCCCCGATGAAAGCAAGACAACCCATATTTGCCTCCTTTGTTGGTTGAACATGCTCGGCCTAGCGGTGCTTGCCGAACCTGCCGAACATGTCAGAAGTTCCGTTGCGGTGGACTACCACCACGGACGGCTGAACATTCATTCCGTTTGCGCTTGCGGCGAACTTGGCGAACTTGATGAACTTGTTGTTGAAGAGTTTGAGCATAATGGTCTCCTATTCCCCGTCAATGGGGTTCTTTTTGTGTTTCGGCGCCTTGTGGCGCTTGTCGGGTATTGCACGGGTGCGGGTCTTGCGCCCGTTCTGTGTTTCGGCGATACGCACCTTGCGCTGCGCCGGAGTTTCCTTTCCGGTGTCAATGGAAATCGTGATGGTGATGACGGGCATTATTACCTCCCTGCCGTACAGCAGAAGTCATCGTTGCTGAATTCCACGTGGCCATATTCGGCTTCAAGTTCCTCGTCGGAGACGAGTTCATCGGCATCGGCCAATTCACCATAGGACACATCGTGATCTTTGGTGAGGAAATTCTGTTTCAGTTCAAGTTTCTGTTCTTCGGTCAATTCGTTGAAAGTCATTGTTTGCTCCTTTTGGTTGAACATTCCCACGATGTGTCGCAGGGTGTCGCCTGAACGGACACCCATGACACACGGTCGGCCTATGCCTCATTTGCGGGTTTGAGTTCTTCAACGAGCCAATGGTGCATGATGTCACCCCATTCGAGTTCCACCCTGCCATCGTCATCATTGACGGCAATTTCGCCATCTATGCAGTTGGTTTCTTTGAAGGCGGCAGCGTCCTTCTTTGCGAAGGAAAATGCAGCGTCAAATGTCGGGAAGAATGTCCCGAAGCAACCTGCGTCCGATTCCGGTGTGGGTTCGCACCAGTTTACTACTACCCAAATGCTTTCTGCCATGTAGGTCTCCTTGCTGAATGATGTCCCCACGATGTATCGCGGGGTGTCACCGGATCGGACACCAGTGATACACGGTGGTCTAGCGGTGACATGCTGGAAATGGTGCTCGGCTGAGCACCTTTGGCTAGATTGCGTCAAAGAGTTGGTCGGCACGCTTCACGAGTTTCCCCATGAGCTCTTCCATGTCTTCCGTACCCTTGACGAGCATAGTGAGGAAATCAATCCTCTCCTGTTCAGTTTCAAGCGGTGCGGTCACGTCGCAGTAGACCATGCGCATACCATTGTCACTATCTTCACCCCATACAAAGGTGGCGACTTCAAGGTGGCCATATTGGTTTTCACGAAGTCTCGTTTCCACGTTTTTGGTCTGATAGTAGATGTGGCGGTCTTTTTCGGGGGTGCAGATGCACAATCCCGTGTGCTGACTGCGGGTGTTCCACTTCTTCTTGGCCACTTGTGACGCCTTGATGATTTCGGGCGTAAACATGCCGAGCGGGTGCGGTATATTCCTCTTGCGTATCCACGTGTCCACAACCCAACGATGGGGTGCGTCTTCGGGGAATGTCTTGTCCCAACTAGCGCACTTTTCAATCATATGGTCGGTGACAGCCTTTTGTATAAAGGCAAAGAACTCGGTATCATGCGACTTGTCCTTGTACTGCTTGGCGAGTTCATACGGGACGAACACGTCATTGCCGCAGGTCTCATTGCGCCACCTATTGTCCCCGGGAAAAATGTCGCACAGCACTTCAAACTTTACATCGGGCTTGGGGGTTTTCGTCATGTTTTTCTCCTTGCTGAATGATGTCCCCACGATGTATCGCAGGGTGTCACCGGAACGGACACCGGTGATACACGGTGGGACTGGGGCAAAAATGAAAAATAAAATTTACAAAAACGCCCCTCGGGAGAAATCCCGAGAGGGTTGTTCATTCGGAGTCGTAAATTACGTATTGTTGATTACTTCAAGTTCGCTTTCGGGCAGGGCTTCAAGGTAGGTTTCAATGCAACCCTTGACCTCGCACCACAGAAGTCCGTCCTCGTCCTTCCATTCGTCCCACAGGATGTCCTCAATGGACTTTTGGAGGACTGCCTCGTTCCTCGTCATGTCGGGATAGTCGTCCTGCCAAGCGGTGCCGTAGCCAAACTCGTCCTCGGCGTCCACAAGTTCCGCAGAACCGAAGTCATAGCCGCCATAGCCGCCGGTGATTAGGATTGGGCTGTCAAATGGCGCCTGCAAGAGCAGTCCGTGGTGGCTTGACACCTCGTCCTTCTCGTCAGTGTCGGAGGCGAAGTCCACCAGCACCTGCCTCTTGTTGTCGCTTGGCAGCGTCTTCCATTCACCCCACATCGCCTTTGCAACCTGCGTGGGGGTAAGACCTGCATAGCGTTCGCCACTGCCGTGCCTCTGATACACAATCTTGGTCTTGCTCATGATTAACTCCTTTTCGTTTTGAACATACCCACGATGTGCAGCAGGGTGTCCGGCAATCCGGCGCACCCCGATCACGGTCGGTCTACTTGCCCATTAGCGTCCTCCACACGATGAGCAGGTCGGCAAACAGCACGTCCGTCCACTTGGGGGACACGGAGAAGAACCCCTTGAATACAGCGGGCGGTGCGTATACGGGCGGGCGGTTATGCTTCATGGCCGTCCCCCTCACGTTCAAGCGCCCCGTGCTCCACAAGGAACTCGTGGAGTTTCTTGCTCACTCGGTATTCCTTGTCGCCAATCTTGTAGAGGTAGACGGGATAGGTGCGTGTGCCCGTCTTGGTTTGAGTCTTGACAACGCCCACAATGTCACTAGACACCGACACTTCGCCCGCATCCATAATCAACTTGACAAGGCGGTCATGGTCATCCTTGCACTTCTTGAAGAACTCTTCACGTTTGAACTTGATATCCATAGTAGACTCCTTTTTGGGAAAACTATCCCTTATAGACAATGGTGTAAATCATGCAGGCGCAGGGCGGGTTGTTCCCGAGAACGGCCACAGACGGAGTGATACTGACCACGTCATGTTTCTTGCAGAAATCGTTGACCCGTTGCTGAATAGCGGGATTCTCGTTAAAATTGTGGTATTTAAGTGTGGCCTTGCCATTATACCGAGCAATGCTGTCATCACTCTGATATTTAATTTCGTCACTGATTATCTTGATTTGCATGGTAATGACTCCTTTTGTTGAACGTTCCCACGATGTATCGCAGGGTGCGTTCGGATCGGGCACCGGTGATACACGGTGGGCACAGGTCAAAATTAGAAAATTTTGTCACAAAAAGCATACACTTTTTGTGACATATGTTCCCTAGTGCGACCGCGAACATTCGTGGCACAATTCGTTGTTGTGGAAATATGTATATTCGTCAATGGGCGCACCACAAAGGTCGCAGGAGTAGGTCTCCCCGTGAAAATCCCCATTCTCGGGATAGCCGTCTCCGTCTAGTCCAAAATGGCAGAACCTTGCACCATTAGAGTTTTTGAAGAACCTGCACCGCTCGCAAGGCATGGTTTGTCCGTTTACGCACTTCTCAGCCATCATTACCCCCTATTCGCTAACGATTTGGTTGCAGACCTTATGGAGTTCGGGAACGAACGCATAGACCTTGTAGTGACCCTTGGAGTAGGTCATCTCCGCCCACATATGAGCCATTGTCGGGTTCTCAAAGGATTGGCCGTTAATGTCGGTCAGCCATTCGCCCGAGGCATAGGTCTCTTCCTTGCCCGTAATCTCGTTGGTGCGGTGGCCGATGAACTTGCGATGCCATATCTCGCCCTGCACGTGGTAGCGAACGGAGGGGAACATCGCCTTTAAGGTTTCATAGGGGAGTTTTTCAATCTCCCTTGCGTTGGCGATAGCCATAAGTTCGTTGTTTCCCATATTGGACTCCTTGGTTGAATGAACATTCCCACGATATGACGCAGGGTGCCCTCGGAAAGGACACCCTTGGTGCACGGTGGTCAGAGCCAAAAATTAACAAAAGGAAAAGGGTCACCCCTCGTCCTTTGTGATGTACACCTTTGACAGCATGTAGATGTCGCCGTTTTCCATCTTGATGGCGTCATGTTCAGCGAGGCCGGCCATGGCACTGCAACAGCCCCATTCAGCAGTAAAGCCCCACTGGTCAATGGCCGCTTCACGCCAGCTCTTGTAGTGTGTTCCCGCTTCCTTGTTATAGGGTTCAATATTCTCGTTGTCAATAGTCGGCCCATCGGAGAGGTAGATGGCCGAGCATCCGGTAAAGCCACCTTCAAGAAGGGAGAGGTTGATGTCGTTGTTGATTTCGTCAGCAAGGGCTGCTTCGGCCTTCTTCTTGCTGGTGAACCACTTGTCCACGCCATCGTTATTGGCGTTGCGGGTTTCAAGGTGGTAGACCTTGATGGTCTTGTGCGGCTGGTCTAACAGGTTCTTTTTCATGGCTGGCTCCTTGATTGAACGTTCCCACGATGTATTGCAGGGTGCCTCCCGTTCGGGCACCGGTGATACACGGTGGCCTGGGGTCAAAATTGAAAATTAAAAATTGGGGGAGTGATGCTCCCCCGTGTTCATTCGGAGTCTATTTCGTTTTGTAGGAGAGAATCTTTTCCTTTCCGTCAAGGACGGTCACCAAGTCATTCTTGCTTTCGTCAAGGTCAATGCAGTTGTCAAGCAGGAAGTCGGAGCTGACCCCGTGGTCATAGTCCTTGCCGTT
>CAMHDS010000035.1 GCA_946183925.1 uncultured Fibrobacter sp.
CGCAATCAACGCGGCAGTTCTCCAACTGTTTTCGCGTGGCCTTCCGCAGCGGTTCGTAATCGCGAATGAGTTCACGCCCGATTCGGCCGTCTTTCAGTTCGACACAAACAGCGTCCTTTTCGACCCAAAGCCTTTTTACATCTTTTTCCGTAATCTCATTCATAATTACCCCAACCCGAAAGTTTCGAACCACTTTCTCACGATAAGTTCGCTATTCTCAGTCGCTAGCTCCTTTGCTTTTGCCATGTCCGCATTTGACAATTTTCCAAATACCGGTACGGCACATCCATTGACAATTTCAAATTTGGCAATTTTCCCCTGTTTTCTCACATGTACATGCACTGGTTCATGCTCGTTCATATAAAAGAAAAAAGAGAATCCATCTTTTTCAAATATCTCCGGCATAATTAATATAGGTTATTATTTAATAACTGTCAATAGGTCATTTTTTCGCCATACTCCTTCAAGCATGCTTTAAATATGAGCACTACCAACCCTAAACGGGAAATCCCCTTTGCATTTTTCGATGTCGTTATTCATATAGCCTCCGTTTTGTGGTCGCAGATCGCAACCGGTTTATTGTTAGAGGCGTTCCCTTCAATCCAAATTTCAGAATAAAAAAAGAACGCATCTCGCCTTTCCTTAGACGAGATGCGTTCGGGCATTAATGTACCTAAGTTTCAGAAAATTGGCAAGGGACCGAAGAAAATTTTACAATTCATAGACGGCAGTTCAAAAAACTTCTTCATAAAACCTCTGTTCTAATCCACTTGTCCCATAACGCCATCTGCTCAGCGGTGTGGAACCAGTGTTCGTCGCCCGCACATCAAGGTCAACGGAAAATCTTTCCGCACAGGTAAAGTGGCAAACACATAGTTTCCGTTTGTCCGTCATTCGTTACGGCGGTATTCTTATGCGAAAGTACGAATCCTTTCTTAGGCGAAAACCTCTTGCAAAAGACTCCTATCAATTTTGCAATAGTTTCTGCATTTTTCATACGAATAACGCAAATTCATTCGCATTTTACCCTTCCAATTTCCAGCCGCAATCATTGTGGTAAATCATCTGGCGGGTCATGCCGCCGTCGATGCAGATGTTTTCGCCGGTAATGAATCCAGCCTTGTCGCTTGCGAGGTAAAGCACCATGTTGGCGATATCCAAGGGGTTACCGACGCGGCCTGCGGGCTGCTGGGTGGCATCGGGTCCTTCGTAGGTTTTGAAATCCGTATCGATCCAGCCGGGCGAAATGGAATTCACGCGCACGTGGCCCGCAAAACTCACGGCAAGTGCGTGAGTGAGGGCAGCAATTCCGCCCTTCGCCGCCGTATAGCTTTCCGTCTGCGGTTGGCTCATGCGGTCGCGGCTCGAAGAAATGTTTATAATGCTCGCGCCCGACCCAAAATGCGGAGCGAAAAGTTTTGCGAGGTAGAACGGGGCTGTCACGCCCACGGCCAGCGCATAGTTGAATTCCTCGTAACTACATTCGTCAATGCCCTTCATCAGCGGGAGCGCGTTGTTCACCAGCACATCCACGTGCCCGTACTTTTCAATAACGAACTGCGCAAATCTTTCAAGAACATCCTTCTTGGAAAGGTCACCCACAAAACAGGGATTCTCGCGGATGTCGATGTAGGCGACCTTCGCGCCCTCTTTCTCGAATTCACTCACGACAGTAGCGCCAATCCCGTGGGCCCCACCTGTTACCACAATCACTTTATTATCAAACGATTTCATAAGGTGAAATATACTCAAATACAGTAAACACCCTTCTCCCCCAAAAAAAGAAGGCCTCCCTCTCAAAGGGAAGCCTTCCTTAAAATACAAATCCCGATTACTGTGCAGCAGCCGGAGCAGCAGGTGCAGCAGCGGCAGGAGCGGCAGCAGGAGCAGCGGCAGGCTGAGCGGCCGGAGCAGCGGGAGCGGCAGCCGGGGCAGCAGCGGCAGGAGCAGCGGCAGCGGGCTTAGCTTCGGCCTTGGCAGCGGGGGCTGCGGCAGGAGCGGCCTTTTCAGCGGCGGGCTTAGCAGCCGGAGCAGCCTTCGGAGCAGCCGCTTCAGCAGGCTTGGCAGCAGGAGCAGTCTTTTCGGCAGGCTTGGCTTCGGCCTTAGCGGCAGGAGCCGCCTTTTCAGCAGGCTTGGCTTCGGCCTTAGCAGCAGCGGGAGCTGCGGCAGGAGCCGTCTTTTCAGCAGGCTTGGTTTCGGCCTTAGCCTCTTCCTTAGCAGGTTCGACAGCGGCGACAGCGTTGGAAGGTGCACCCGGAGCGTGGGTATCAATCAGTTCCATTTCGAAAATCAGCATGCTGTTGCCGGGAATCTGCGGACCACGACCGCGGGGGCCGTAAGCGAGGTCGCTAGGAATCCAGGCGGTGACCTTCTCGCCCACCTTCATGAGCTTGAGCATTTCGGTCCAGCCGGGGATCACAGCGCCGATGGGGAACTCCAGAGGTTCGCCACGATCAACGGAGCTGTCAAACTTGGTGCCGTCCAGGAGGGTGCCGGTGTAATGGACCTTCACCACATCGCTATCGGAAGGCGTTGCGCCCGTACCTTCGGTAATCACCTTGTACTGGAGACCACTTTCGGTGGTCACCACGCCTTCGGCAGTCTTGTTCTGGGCCAAGAAGGCTTCGCCCTTAGCCTTGTTCTCGGCGGCGGCGACGCTATCCTTACGGGCCTTTTCGGCCTGGCGGGACTGGGAAAGTTCGGTCAATGTCTGGAAAATGGTGGAATCGGCCATCAGGTACTTGGCGCTATCCTGCTTGTAGCGTTCCACAAAGGCCTGGATAAAGAGGTCCAAATCCAAATCGATGGAATCGCGAGCCACCAGCTGGAACTGGGCCTGGTTTCCGAAATGGGCACCCAGGGCATAGCTATACTTATCCTTTTCGGTGACCAGAGCGGTCTTGGTCTTGGGGCCCTGGCACAACTGATCACAACCTGTCAAGAGCAGGGCAAGAGCACCTGCAGCAACAATCACTTTTTTATTCATAAGTTGTCCTCTTCTTTTGAATTGACTCCCATAAAATAGTAAATCTTACAAGAAATGGTGCCCAAAATGCTAAATTTCGGTTTAAGGTTTTCGTATATTGTTTGGGCATAACGGTTTTATCGAGGATTCTATATGTGCGGAATAGTTGCCTATATCGGTCAAAATGAAGCTCTTCCTGTTCTCGTGGGCGGTCTTAAAAAGCTGGAATACCGTGGCTACGACAGTTCGGGAGTATCCCTTATCGACCATGGGAAGATTGCAACCGTCCGTGCCTCCGGCAAAATCAGCGCCCTGGAATCCAAGCTCAAGGAAACCCCCGTCCAAGGAAACATCGGCATCGCCCACACCCGCTGGGCGACCCATGGTGCCCCTACCGAACAGAACGCCCACCCCCATACCAGTTTTGACGGAAAGATTTCCATCGTCCATAACGGCATTATCGAGAACTACGCGAGCCTCAAGGCGAAACTTATCGAAAAGGGCGTCACCTTCAAGTCCGAAACGGATACCGAAGTGGTTGCCCACCTGATTGCCAAGAACTACAACGGCAACCTGAAAGAGGCAGTCCTCAAGGCCCTTTCCCTTATCGAAGGCACTTTCGGCCTTGCGGTGATATGCAGCGACGAACCCGACACCCTGATTGGCGCCCGTCGCGGAAGCCCCTTGATTCTCGGTATCGGGAACGAAGGCGAATTTTTCTTGGCCAGCGACGTGTCCGCCATCATCAACCACACCCAGAAGGTGGTGTACCTGGACGACAACGACGTGGTAGAAATCAAGCGGAGCGGTTACTCCATCGTGAACATGAACAGCCATGAAGTGACCCGCGACATCCAGGACGTGGATTTTGATGCAGAATCTATTGCCAAGGGTGGATTTGCCCATTTCATGCTGAAGGAAATTTTCGAGCAGCCCGAAGTACTCAAGAACACCATGCGCGGCCGCTTGCTCATTGCCGAGGGTAACGCAAAACTGGCAGGCCTTGACACCAACATCAAGGAACTGAGAAACATCAACCGCATTATCATTACCGCCTGCGGCACCAGCTACTACGCCGGCATGGTAGGCGAATACATGATAGAGGACTTGGCAGGTGTACCCGTAGAAGTGGAATACGCCTCGGAGTTCCGCTACCGGAACCCCATCATCAAGCCGGGGACCTTGGTCCTTGCCATTTCCCAATCCGGCGAAACCGCCGACACGCTTGCGGCTTTGAAAGAAGCCCAGCAGAAAGGCGCTACCGCCCTGGCCATCTGTAACGGCGTGGGCTCCACCATTGCCCGCACCAGCGACGGCGGCGTGTACCTGCACGCCGGTCCAGAAATCGGCGTAGCAAGTACCAAAGCCTTCACCAGCCAGGTGACCGTGCTTGCCATGATTGCCCTGTTGCTCGGCCGCCAGCGCAGACTTTCTTTCGAAACGGGTGCCGACATTGCCAGGGCCCTCACTGAACTCCCTGCCTTGGTAGAAGAAACGCTCAAGCTTTCTGACAGCATTGCCGAAATCGCCAAACAGTACGTGAAGGCCAACAACTTCTTGTACCTGGGTCGCCACTTCAACTACCCCGTGGCCATGGAAGGGGCTCTCAAGCTCAAGGAAATCAGTTACATTCACGCCGAGGGTTACCCCGCCGCCGAAATGAAACACGGCCCCATCGCCCTCATCGACGAGAATATGCCCGTGGTGGTCATCGCCCCCAAGGATGCCCTGTTCGACAAGGTCATCAGCAACGTTCGCGAAATCAAGGCCCGCGGAGGTCGTGTCATTGCAGTCACTACCGAGGACTGCAAGCCCCTGGACGAATTTGCGGACCACCTTATCAAGGTGCCGAAAACCATTCCCATGCTCATGCCTATCGTCACCTGCGTGCCGTTGCAGCTTTTGGCCTACCACATTGCCGTACTCCGCGGAAACGACGTGGACCAGCCGAGGAACCTGGCCAAGAGCGTGACGGTGGAGTAGGCCTTCGACCAGTTATTAAGCTAGTCATCCTCGCTGTCATTCTGGAGCGCAGCGATAGAATCACGAGGATCCGCTAGAGAACTTGCAAGCGGATCCTCACTAAGGTTGGTGAGTTTGCCGGACCACTTAAGTATGGCGAAAAAGAAGATTTATTTTTCATATCTCACTACTCACAACTCATAACCGACAACTGAAAACTCGCAGCCGAATTTCTTTTTCTACATTATCTCACAATGACCGATATCGAAGAACAGGAAGATTACGAAGTACGCATCGGGTCCTTCAACGGCCCTATGGATTTGCTTCTGTACCTGGTCCAGAAAAAGGAAATGTCCCTGGACCAGATTCCTATTGCCGAAATTGCCGACGACTTTTTGATGTGGGTCAACAAGATCGGGGTCACCGACCTTTCCAAGGCGGGTGATTTTCTGTACATGGCAAGCCGCCTCATGGCCCTGAAGGTCCAGGAATTATTGCCAGCCGAAGAACGTGATCCGGCCATTATCGAAGAGTACAACGAAGACCGCGAACAGCTCATGCGGGAAATGCTGGAATACCAGCGTTACAAGCAGGTGGCAGGTGGCCTCCAAGAAATGGAAAGCGAAAACTACGGCACCTACAGCCGTGGCCGCCTGGAAAAGACCCAAAACGACGATGAGACCCTGGCCGATGCCAATATATGGCAGCTGTTCCGGGCCTACCAGAAAAGCTTAAAGACAAAGATTTCAGAGACCATCCACCACATCGAACTGGACTACGTGACCATCCAGGACCGTCAGCAGGCCATCAACAACTACCTGAACGTCCATGGCCGAGCCCTCTTCGAAGACCTGCTGGACAACGACAGCCACCCCATCGTGGCGGCGGTGACATTTATGGCCCTGCTGGAGATGATCAAGACCGACGAGCTGGTGTTCCGCCAGAGCGAACTCTTTGGCCCCATCTGGATTTACCGCAAAAAGAACAACGAAGAATACGCCGAAGAAATGGCCCACGAGACGGTGTTCCTCTCCAAGGACCCGGACGTAAAGCCCGGCCTTGTAGAAGAAATCCGGCGGGAGGCCACGGCACGCTCCCAGGCTGGGAGCGTGGGCGACATCGCTGCCGTGATGCGCGAGGCCCTTTTATGGGCCAGCCGTGGCCGGGACGTAACCGAAGACGACCTGATGGCCATGCTGGAAGGTCGCGAAGACCTGAGCGAGGTGCAAGAAGACCCCTTCGGTGATGCCACCGATGATACGGCCGCCGTCGCGAATACCTCCACAGGAACCGCAGAAGCCCCGACTGGTACCGCCTCGATGGAGCAACCGCAGGAACCAGCGCCATCCACCGAGCAACCTGCGGAGCAGTCACAACTGTCAGCAGATCCTCGCCTACGCGAGGATGACGAAAAGGGGACGGCGGAGGATGACGAAGGCCCCGTTGTCTACGGAGCCCAAGATTAAAGGCTAGTTGGCGTCCCCGTTGCCGAGGATCATTGCCACTAAGCAGCAAAGCTGCAAGTGGCTATTGTGCACAAAACCGCCATGACGTTTTTACTTGAACTGGGCGGTAAACTTATCACCGTCTTTTGGCGACACAAGGCGCGGGTTATCCGTATTCTTGTCGCTCCAACCGGTAAATGTAGCACCTGCCGCTGGAACCGCCGTTAGCAACATATCATTACCCGCAAAGAACTTGCCGGTATAATTCGTACTGGGGAGCCGCATACCATCCACAAGCACACTACCATTTCCACTCGAGGCAATAGTGACATCTATATCACTTCCCAGACCAAATTCTTCGCGGTACTCTTCACGTGTCCCTTGAGTCCTTGTCTGCGCGTAAGAAACAACATACGCTCCCGTAGGGTCAAAGGCATACGGACCTCCAGGACGTACCAGGGTTCTCAAGTCTCTATCCATTTCTGATGACGGAATCTCGGAATTTATCCTATTTACGGAAGCCAAAATGCGTTCGTATGTCAAATAGCTCGTAAGCATCACTGCACCATGATTAATAAACATTCTACAAAAATCAGGATTTCTGCGCAGCTTGATAAAAATATGGGCAAAGAATTTAGGGCCGGTCCGTCCTGATCCCCGATCATCCCTAATCCAGTCAAACATAGACACAGAACCGGCCCGCCACAAGGCACTCCATTCCCAACCGAAACCCTGGTCTACATCAAATAAAATGAACCTATACGGCTGATCAGGCGAACGCCAAGCACGCACATTATTACTGGGCCAGTCCCCATTCCGCAGGTAAAATTGTGCAGCCATGTAGTCGGCATAATTACCCACATCCAGCATGGTCTGCACCTTCTTGTAATTTTCAGCAGCCTTCTTTGCTTCGCTGGCATCGGAAGTATCCGCGTTAAAATGATTATCCCCGATAAATTTCAACATATTGATATAAGAGTCGGCGGATCCTCCATTGGCGGTAACAGAATTCTTCACCTGCTTAATCATGTCCACGCTCTTGGAATCTATTCCATGGTTTGTCTCCACGAAATGTTCATTGATTCGTTCACGCAAGTCATGGATACCCATGTACACACCATTGTAAAACACCACCACCTGACGGCTACGCTGGTAATCCACCGACGAACCTTCCACCACGCTGGTCATGGCAGGGTCGGCCACAAAGTCACCCACATAGCGATTTCCTCCGTTGCGCAGGTTGAATCCTTTGAACTTATTGTCTTCGGGTCGGGTAGAAAACAGGCTATACTTCAGGCGGCCATCCTGATATTCCTTTTTCATCTTGATGGCCACGGGTTTCTTTTCATAGGTGCGGCTGTAGTTACCCATCAAGGAAATTCCCGCATCAATCTGCCAGTCTTTCTTAACACTTGCACTTCCCTTTTCAAAAAACTCTACATGAACAGGATACTCCGCTTCTTTCATAATGGGGACGCTACAACTATAAGGATCCTGACCATAGCAGTCAGCTGTGTTGCCATACCTTTCTCTAAAGAAAACGGAGTCCACGGTAATAGCCACCACCGGCATATTGACAGTCTCGTTGATAAAGAAGGTGTGGCTAGACTTGCGGACGATGGTATCCTTGACAAATTCGGCGCAACGGACCGGCGTATTCCGGGTAACCTCGTAGGCTTCCGTAAATTCCGGAGTGTTTTTCGTGGGCATGGAGCCGTTGAACGTGCAACGGATTTTTCCACCGTACAAGGGCAAAGGCACCGGTACCGTCATCTCGGAATAGAACCCGGCAGGAGGCAACATATGGACCTTCGCATCATCTTCGTCCTCGTCGCCAGTAATATCACCCGAACTGCTGGATCCATCAGGTTTCAGCGGGCTCTTTCCCTTGGAAAGTTCATCCATGTACCAGTCGTACAGAGAATCTGAAGCTAAAATGCTGTCGGGGATTACCTTGCATCAGGGCCGATTATCTCGCCGATTTCGTCAACCTTACTCGTAGCATCATCGCCACAGGCCGCCAGCAACGCGAAGAAGGTGAAGAAAAAGACAACTATTTTTTTTCTCGAATTTCATACTCTAATCCATCACACAGCGGACAGAAAAACCATTTTCACTATTGTCCGTGGTAAATCCCGAATAATACTCTTCATCACTAACACCATAAAGCGGCGAACCATAGGAATTCGAGCTACGCTGCAGCCACCAACCCGTAATAAACTGCCAAGTCGTAAATTCACCTGCAATCACGTCATTCTTGCCTGCAGGCAGGGCCGAGAAACCATAGGCATCTTCACCGCCCCATTCTTCTGCTTTCAGGTTTTCAAAATTTCCACCTACACTTTCAAGAAGTTCTTCAAATTCAGTCTGGCTTGGTAGGTGCCAGTCCTCGGGGCAAACAGTCTGAGCCTGCTCTGCCGAATACAGCCTTCCATATTTTGCACAGTTGTCCGACTCGTTGTCAAAACATGCTGAACCCTCCGCTGCATAGTTCAAATTCTCCGCCATCCACACCTGTGAACCAATATTGACTGTCCTATAGGTCTGATCATTGCGAGAATCCGTCAAGACCTCAGACGCTTTCATCACGGTCAAATTGGAGCACTCAAGCCTATTCTCAGATACAAGTCCTTTATCCAAAACAAGGGTGGCTTTGACCGTTCCATAGGTCGAAGCCGTAAATTCTGGCGACGCCAGCCTACTTGTCGAAATAGTCTTTCCATCCTTGTCTGTAAAGGTCCACAAGTAAGAATTTGGCACAGCATCCGTCCATCCCAGGTATTGCAAGCCCCAGGTAACTGTTTCGTCCTTGTCCACTCTTCTCTCCGAAGGGGCGCAAGAAACTTTTGTGGCGGTACACACCGTATCGCCCGCATGAACTAGGGCATACACCGAGAAAATAGATATTCCCGATTCCACCTCGACGGAATACCTCCTTATAGAATAGTCATAATAGTTCTCGAGCTCATGCGTATCATAATTCCATCGAGATTGCTCATAACCCTCTATCTCCCATTCCAAGGAAACATCGTCAAGCGCCGATACAAGGGTGGTCGCAATAGACGGAACATCATCAGCTATTCCTGTGATACGATCAATCTGGAATGTGCTTCCCGAAACAGAGCATTTCCCACGAACACTCTCCATCACGCGAACAGCCTGACACACAGGCTCCATGGTTCCGCCATCGCTGTTAGTCACCGTCAACGAGGGAGCATAATTGCCTGGTTCCATCGTCTTTCCCGACGCAGATTTGCCAGTCCCAGTTGCCCCGCCTCCCCACTGGTAGGTAAATGGAGAAGCACCAGCGCACCCCGAAACGCTCCACACGGCCTCGGCGGGTTTTTCACCCCGAAGAACCAGTCCGTCTGCATCCGTTGTACATGTGCACCCTGTTACAGGAACTGCCTCTACTGTCACGCCTATGCATTCTATCTCGTCACTTTGAGATTTTTTCCCCTTGTTGATGACCAGTTTCGCCTTGTGCATTCCACCGGAGGTATAGCTAACTTTGGGAGCTGCCGCACTGCTTGCAGACACCGAAGCCCCACCGTCAAAAGTCCAGGAATACGACACAACGGTACCGCCCAGATTGTAGAACGAGTATTTTACTTCTTGACCTTTCGCCACCGCCCTTTCAGACGCGATGCACATCCCCCGCACCTTGGTGCCATCATCAACAGGAGGTTCTACAGAAGCCGACGACTTGACCGACTTGCTAGACGACGAAGACAACTCCGGTTGTGCGGGAGTCACCGCCTTTCCGTCCCTATACCAGAGACCATCCTTGCACTGGTATGCCGCCATCTTGCTCAACACGTAAGTCAGGCTGCCATTCTTCTTGCATTCTGGCAGGTCCACCTCGGACACCACCTGACCCGAAAGCTCCGTCCATTGTTTCGAAACACAAACGACCAAATTTTTTCCAACTGCAGCAAGGTCTCCTTCCTTATTCACCGTGCAATTTTTCAAATCGTCGAAGGCAGCCACGGAATCCAAGACTATTGCATCCAAGAAGCAACTCACAAAGTCCTTCTCAGCAAAGCCCTTGTCCAAAGAATCGATCCATGCTCCAGACTTGCATTGGTACACTATTCCTATATCCCTAGACAAGACCTTCATGCCTTCCAGGCTCTTGTCGCATTGAGGAATATGGCAAACTCCATCAACCTCGCCCTGGGCGACAAGTGAATCTTCCCCTGTGTCTTCGGCATCTTTCGCGCCCGTTCCGGAGGAATCGTCTCCGCAAGCAGCAAGACCTAATGCAAAAAGCAAAGCCAATCCGAAAATTGTTTTTTTAGTTCCTATCATACAGATTCCTCCTAAACACTACTGGAACTTGGCGGTAAACTTGTCGCCATCCTTAGGCGACACCAGACGCGGGTTCTGCGTATTACCGTCGGTCCAACCCGTAAACACCGCCGTTCCAGAAGCAACCGCCTCCAGCAGCATATCATTCCCTGTAAAGAAATTGCCGGTATAATTCGTGCTGGGCAGCGTCATGCCGTCCACAAGAACCTTGCCGCTACCCTGCGACGCGATTGTGACGCTTATGTCATTACCTAAGCCAAATTCTTCGCGGTACTCATTACGAACAACACTTGTTCGGGTCAATCCATAAGACGTAGTATGTGAGCCTGTCTTGTCAAAACCATCATTATAAGCAAAAGCTGGACGCACAAAGGTATTTAGGTCACGATCTATTTCCGAAGGGGAAAGTTGCTGGTTTATCTGTGCCACAGCAGCATTGACTCGTTCGCTGGTCAAGTAGCTGGTGAGCAGAACAGCAGCATGGTTGATAAAGAGCCTCTTAAAGTCTGGGTTCTGAATCAACTTGAGATATATGCCCGCCACGCAATTGTCACCATTGCAGTTACGCTGACCACCTCTCTTTAACCAGTTAAGCATGGTGCCACCGGGAAAGTAATCTCTCCATGGCCAGTCAAATCCGTGATCCACATCAAAAACCATGTACTTGAAAGGCTGATCTGCGGAACGCCATGCACGGACATTATTGTCGGGCCAGTCGGTATTGCCAATATATAATTCCAAGGCAATATAATCTGCAAAGCTACCTATATCCAACATTCCCTGCGCCTGTGCATAGTTGGTCTTTGCTTTCTGGGCCTCGGACACATCGGATGTATCCGTCTTGAAATGGTTCGTCCCAGCAAAAAGGGCCAGCATGGCTTTGTAAGAATCGACGGTTCCTCCGGTAGGAATCACGTCCTCATTCAGATGTTTCACCATGTCCACCTGCTTGGAATCTATACCGTAGTTGGTCTCCACAAAATGCTCGTTCAGCCTCTCGCGCAAATCGTGAATACCATAGTATTTTCCGTTATAGAACACCACCACCATACGACTGCGCTGATAATCTACAGAGGTTCCCTCGGCAAGACTTGCAAGAGCCGCATCACCGTGATAGTCACCCACATAGCGGTTTCCGCCATTGCGCAGGTTGAATCCCTTGAACTTGTTCGCCTCGGGCCTTGCCGTAAACATGCTGTATTTTAGGCGACCATCCTCATAAATCTTTCGCATCTTGATGGATACGGATTTTTTCTCGTAGGTGCGGCTCCACCCCCCCCATTAGGGAAATTCCCGCGTCGATTTGCCAAGTTTTCTTTGCACTGGAACTTCCATTTTCAAAAAATTCCACATGCACCGGATATTCAGATTCCGCCATCAAGCCAGCCCCGCAATAATCCGGGTCGCGGCCAGCACAGCTCGGACTATAGATATAAGTGTTCTGGAAAAACACCGGATCCACACTGATAGCCACCACCGGCATATTGACAGTCTCGTTGATAAAGAAGGTATGACTCGACTCACGAACCTTTTCACCATCCACGAATTCCGCACAGCGGACCGGAGTATTCCTGGTCACCGTATAAGGTTCAGCAAACTCCCAAGATCCTTCCGTAGGAGCGGTCCCATTGAATGTACAGTAAATCTTGCCACCATTTACCGCCACCGGCACAGGAATCGTCAATTCTCCGTTGTAGAATCCGGCAGGGGGCAATAGGCGAACCTTCGCGTCTTCTGTTTCTTCGCCATCATCGCCGGTAATGTCCTTTTCTTCACCACCGTCTTTTCCGCCAGCCTTGTTAGAACTGCTGGACGCGGGAGACACCTTACCTGAATTGCCAGACGATTTCCTTTCCTTAATCAATTGATCCATGTACCAGTCATACAAAGAATCCGATACCAAGACGCTATCGGGAATTACCTTGCCGTCGGGTCCAATTACCTCTCCAGATTCATCGGGTTTGCTTGCAGGGCCATCATCGCCACAAGCCATAAAAAACGCTGCAAAAAGCGCGCCAAGAAAAACAAACAAATTTATTTTCAATTTCATACAAATAATAATAGAAAAAGCCCATGCATTTGCACAGGCTTTCTATATCGCATTTAAAACAAATTATTTCTTTATCACACCCTTGCCGCGCTTGGCGCCCCACATATCAGTCTCTTCGGCCTTACTGGCTTTGACCTTGCCATCGGCGCACTTATCTCCAAGGTTGACAAAGGATTTGAGTTTTGCAATATAGGCTCCGGTACCCACCAAGCGCTTCTTGTCCGAAAGCATGTTCCAGGCAATGTAGAAGTTCCCATGAACCTCGCGGCAAGTTTTTCCTTCTCCAAAGAACTTCGGATCTTTGCAGTAAATCTTCTGCTTATCGCCAGCCACATAGGAACCCAAGTTGGTAAAATACTGTACTTCATACTGGAAATACACATCTTCCAAAGCATCAGGGTTTGCATTAAAGCAAGAATCAATCTTTTCATCGCCGTTTATAAACGCTGCGATATCAGACTGCACAATGAACCCCAGGGTGCCGGGATACCTAGCCATAATGGAATCCTTGTTGAATGTAGTCGGAATAATAAACGGTTCTACAGCAGGTGTATTCGGAGGCAGGTCCTTGTTGATGCTGGCCAATTTTATAGCCGAGACCTCTACAGAATATTCACCCAAGATGCTTACCCAAGCAGAGGGCAAACGCTTAGACGAATTGTAATCCGTCGGAGAATTCCAGTGCATATCGGCATCACCCGAAGATCTAGCTACATCGCTCTTTGTATTCACTGTATCGCTCCACATCCAAGAATCTGCACGCAGGCGGATATAGTCTCCCACACGAGGAGTCGGATTCTTCGCTCCTTGAGTCTTGTCATACAATACAATTATCTTGTCTGTTCCAACACCTGTCGGTTCGCGTCGAGCTTCAGACGATGCGTATTTCTTCGTATCCGAAACATCCGTCGCTGAGTTCATATAGAACGTAAAGGGAGCCATCTTATATGATGAATCCAGCAATTTCATTGGTTCAGAAAGCTGTACGGTCAAACGGTTGATATCGTCAGAAGAGTTCTCGATACGGGCACTCACAATCACAGGTGCGATACGGTCCGTGACGCTTCCGTCAAAGTGGCCCTTCGTCACCTTCTTGCGGTCTTCGTATGTGGCAAAGTTCAGCACCTTGCCGCGTCCAACAGTTTTCACGCCAACAGAGAACGCCGAATCGGCAGGAGCCGCAAAAGTCAGCACACTATCGCTCTTATTTCCGTTAGCTTTGAAGCGAGTTTCAAAAGCCTTGTAAATTGACACCGAGTCAATCATGTAGGAGCATGCCACGGCGGTGTCTTTCTTTGTTTTGGAGAACACCAGGGTATCAGCAGGACCCGGATCTTTGCCAAAAGACTTCATTGTAGCGAAATTATATTCATCGAACTGATTATCGTCCCAATCTAGGCATATCAGGAACGGCAGAGAGTCTTTATATTCGCCCTGCGGGTTCGGCACAAAGGGTCTATCGTAGTAGATTGCAATAGAGTCCGCCTTGCCATCCAGGTATTCTTTAGACTTGGAATAATAAGGTTCTATGATACTGAGAGCGCCCAAGCCCGTTCCGCGGGCATCAAAAATGTCCACCAGCTGCGGGTACGGTACCGGCGGCTTGCGGAAACGCATGTTCACGTAAGAGGACAAACTTAAGTTGTTCACATCATCGGCACTACCGATAGTAATGTAAGCTGTAGTATCCATGTATTCCTTGCGGGAACGAATCGAGATAATATACGCACCATCTCCAAGGTAAATGGACTCATTCGGCATGCTCAAGCCTGTAGAGTAATCCTTAAGTTCCAAGCTCAGTACACAGTTCTTGCAAATCTGATTATTAACAGGGTTTACAATCAACACGTACAAATCCACATCAGAACCAATCCAGTGGAAGAACTCATCGCCATCCAGAGAATCTGGATCTCCAGGAAGAGGATAGTTCCACTTGGTTACGCGACCGGTGGAATCAACGGTCTCCGGTTCGGCAAAGTCCAAGCGCGGAGCATAGAACTTAATTTTTGCCTGGGACTTGAGGGACACCGTCTTTTCTTCGGGGTTTGTGGTCAAGCCGTCAAGTCCCTGATAAACCCATACCGTATCGATACCGCTTGGGCCAATAGACCTAGGCCAGCTTACCACTCCATCGCCGGTCTCTGAGGTATAAGCAGTCATGCCTTTGTCCAGCACCAGCGAATAGGTCTGGCCAATAGCGCCCAGCAGATCCACACCGCCATCAGCAAAGGCGGACACATACACAGGCACGCGAGAACCAGCAAGGCCTTCGCCAACAAATTCCCACTTGGCTCCATTTTCATAGAAATCGCTCTTTTCGTCACCAGCATTCACCGTGTAGACAGAAGTCTGTGTCATCACATCCAAATTACCCTTGATACGGAAACTGATATAGGTGCGTGCGGTAGTGTCAAGCGCATTTTTCTGCTTGTCAAAGAAGTCAATAACCAGACGGTAACTTCCCGGAGGCAAGCCGTTAATCTTTTCTGCATTGATAATCGGGTTGAACGGATCCTCGATATTGATGCCGCCCCACTGATATCCGGCCTGTCCGCTGGTCAATTCACCCTTCTTCTCGCCGGCACGGGTCGTAATACTATATCTTAGGTCGCCATATGTCTTTATGCCTGCGCCGCATTCGCTAACCGTACCGTCACCACCACCGGACTGTCCCAGAGCCACGGAGGCGCAGGTTCCGTCACCGCTACGTTCGTAGCACATATTATACTTGGTCGTTCCGTCACTCTGTTTTTCTCCACTTGCCGTTAGACCGCTAGTCTGCTTGATGAACATGTTGGTCTTGATAATCACGTTACTCTGGGTTGTACGACGGTCACAGAAGAAGATATCCAATGGGTAATCGTTACCCGGAACCAAGAAAGTAGGGCCCCACTTGGCATTCAGCTTATTCAGCACCACTAGACCCGGAGCGGCCTGGTGGGCGCCACCGTTGTCCACCACGAGTTTGTTGTTGATGAACACCCAAATGTCATCGTCGCCACGGAAGGCGAACACCTGGTCATCGCTATAGGTGAAGGTGGCATGGGATTCAAAGCAGAAGAACTGGTTGCGCAAGCCGTTCTGCCATCTGGCATCCCAGTTATAATCCACATAGGCGTCACCCGTAACAAAATAGCCATCACAATTGATTCCACCATCCCAACCAGGACCGTTGCACAGGGAATCCAGGTTGTTGACGATGGTCGTTTTCAAGCTGGCCGGAGCCGGGCCATCCGCACGGCTCTTGGTACGGCATGCCGGGCACATCACGGGACTGATAGAGGTTATCACCTCAGCATCGGTGGGACTTTCACGAGGCGAGAAGCCTCCCTTTTGGCCGGCGAGCACCTGCTGGTCAGAGTCAAAGGTCCAGCGGCCATCCTTGGCACGGGAGAAAGGCAGGTTGTAACATATCACCTCGTTCTTATTCGGCGTATAATTGAACAGCGTATTGAACAGGGCCGGATCATTACCAAAGCACGCCTGGGCATTGGGGCTACCAACATTCAACGCAGGCTTCCTGGTGGTGGGGTCCAAATCTTCCATGACGATTCCCTTCTTTACGCCTTGGCAAGTCGATACATAAGGGCCATCCGGACACTGCGCATTACGGACCGTTTCACCATTTTCTCCAGTATACAGACTAAACAGGTTATTGACAGAGCAGTCCGTATCGTAAATCACGGCAGCCAGTTCAAAGCTACAGATTCCACTCACACCGGGATCATCGACAAACAATCCCTGGTCGGCCTCCCTGCCATCAGGCCATTGGGCGTCGTCCGGAATAAAGTAAAGAGCCTTTGTGCCAAAACCGTCAAGAATAGCTTTCAGCGGCAACGGTGCAGGATTTGAGACATCGCCCCAAAGTCCCTGCTGACCCAACTTGGTGCTAGGATCGTTCTTTCTGTAGAACAACACGTTATTGGGAGGATTCTCGAATGCCATTTGGTACCAGCCACATAGCTCTGTCGAAGCCGTCATCTGGACACCGGGGGCCCCATCGATTTCAATCATCATGAAGTCGGACTGCCATTCCTTGTCGTCGGGAACCAGGACGTAGATAAAGTAGGCTCCGGAAGGGTTGTCGCCCACACGTGTGGTACCCGGCTGCAATGGATTCTCTTCTACATAAATTGTAACGCCGGCACCTGGGCAAGCAATAGCGGAAGCATCCTCGGTGTTACCCACATTGCCCGGCACATCCCATACCTTGTTAGTAATCATCCCCGCAGTGTTCCACAAGTTATTGTCTGCGGCGATAGCGAAGCCCGCTCTATTCCAACCCTTACCAGTGGCTTGACTCAAGTTAAAAGTATACCAGCTGCCATCCTGCTGCGTTATAGGGTAAGTTGTTTGTTCGTAGACAACATATGCACCAGTCCAGCCCGCAGGCTTCTTGAAATACAGGGTTCCCGAGCAAGCTGCATCTGTCGTGCCACTAAACGCACCTACAGCGACCAGCAGTGCCGGTAAGACCTTTCCAAACATATTCCCTAGACCCGAAATGGAAAACCTTTCTAACATAGATTTTTCACCTTTTTTATATGCAACCAAATGCAGCAGGCGTGAGCCCGCTACAAAATACCCCCCAAAATCTATTCTTTTATTACCGAAAAAGCAAACGCAAAATTGAAAAAAAAAAGCAAAAAACAAAAAATTGTGACTTAAGGAATGTTTTTTCCGTTGGTCAAGCTCTGCGCATTCACTTTGTAAACTTTTCTACACAATAATACAAATGCTACCGATGCGTTTTGTCGTGACAAAACACATAAAAAAGTCCAAAATGGCTTTTTTTAGAGAGTTTGCCCTCCCATTTAGGCAAAAAAAAGGATATATTTAGGAGAAAGAGGTTTTATTATGAATAAGAAGATTCTTGTAGGAGTATCGGCTATTTTTGTAGCGGCTGGATTCTGGGCCTGCGGCAACGGAGACATTTTTACCAAAGGCGAAGACGAAAAGACTGCCGAAATCGTTGATGAAGAAATGATAAACCAGTTGAAGGACAAGGCCATCAAGGACTGCCAGGAAAGCCCCGAATGCGAAGCGAAGATGGCCGATGCCGATAAGATTCCCGAACCTGAAAGCAGCGGTGATGGTGGCGATACGCCAACACCGGGCGGCGACGATGAAGGCGGAAATGGTGGAAATGGCGGTACTGGTGGCGGTCCTGTACCCACCACCAGTACCTCTAGGCCGACTCCATCTTCCAATCCGTCAACGGGTTCCTCCGGTTCTTCGGACCAGCCCCCCACGTCTAGCCCCTCTACAGTAACCGACGCCTCTGTTCCGGACGGAACATGCACAGGTAGTGCAGCGACGATTACCAAGGAAGGCTCGGTCACCTGGACCTTTACGGCGAAAACTCTGGATATGTCCTCCATAAGTGGTTCCATTACCGAAAAACTTGAAGCGCAGAACAAGTATAACGAGCTGGTTGCTAGTTCCACCTGCGAATGGACTATCGAAGGTGCCGGCAAAGACGGGAAGGCCCTTACTACCAGTGGTGCTTGCGGAAGTGACGGCAAAACCGTCACAGCAACCTACGCGAGTATAAGTAAGACTGGATTCGCCGCATCGATTAAACTTGGCGATAAAACGATCCCTTGCGGCTCCGTCGTGGTGAAGGGCTTGCCGGTAACGGGCTGTGCTTGTACAGCCCCTCAAACCGTAGATATTGCTACCGATCCCGTTGGGACCTGGTCCGTGGCGTGCGCTTCAACAAATGAAACCATTACGGGATACGAATGGACAGATGCAGATGGCAATGGGGCTTCTGCCACATATACCTTTACTGCTCCTAAGCAGACTCGTACACCTAAAGTGAAGGTGAGTACTGCCGAATCGGATACAACAGTAACTTGCGCCTCCCCCAAAAAAGTATATGATTCGGAGCATATCGACGAGACTATGTCCTGGAAGGCAAATGAACGGCTGGAACCTGGTTTTTATACACTAACCGATTGCAGTTCCGCTACCGGCGAAAAGACTGTCCAAGTTAACGGAGGCTCTGCTGCAGATTGTAATACATGGTTCGGGGCAACCTCGTGGAGTGGCGGACCTTGGAGCACTTGCAGCGGTCAATTTAAGGCAACTTTCCCAATAACGTTGGAAGTTCCTGAGGGTGGCTGGGTTACTCTCAGTAACTGCTGGTAACTTTCAAGACCAGAAAAGCAGAAGCCCCGCAGACTTTTATATCCGTGGGGCTTTTCTGTAGTTAACCCTACAACTACTTTAGTTCTTCGTGTGTTTTTTCCGCTACGATTTTCCGAGCTTTTTCGATTAGATTAGCCGGCACGCCAAGGGACTCCAGAATGTCGATTCCTTCTGCACGACCTTTTGCAAGGCCTTCTGCACGACCTTCGGCACTAGCTTTCGCACAGGCTTCGGCACAGGCTTTTTCCGTGCCACGACGTATGCCGCTGGCAATAATCGTATCTATCTCTTCCCGTGTTACCATGTCCTTCTCCTGCCTCGTCAAGAGTTCGTCGTCTGCGTTGTCCACCCGGATGCGTTCCAGGGCTTCTTCCAGAATCTCGTTGCCAAAATGCGGCAGTTCCTTGCCATCACCGGCGTGGTTCAGCAGGTACAGCCAGGCGTCCACGGATCCAGAGACTTCGCTTTCGGATTTCTTGAACTTGGGCAGACTAATCATAATATACTTATTTTTCCCGAAAACGGGTGCCGCACTGCCGTTTTTTAGCGCATTGCGACTATATAGCGCCCATTCGTCTATGTATTCGTCATCTCTGGAGCCTGACAGGTCAAAGTCGCAAATCCAGATGGAGACTGTCTCCGGAAGCTCGTACCGCTTGCTTTCTCGTATGTCCCTGGGAAGTGCCTGGAACTCCTTGGTCCGTTCCATCTCCTGCTTGCCCTTGATAATCAAGAAAGCCTTGTAAAGGACCGCCCTGTCGGTAAAAAAGTCGTGTTCGGCCTTCTGCATCTCTATGTCGATGAACCGTCCTGTGCCCGTGGTGGCGAAGATGTCCAGGATCACCTTCTTGCTGCGGGCAGAACGCATCGTTATGGTTTTGTCGAAGGTGAAAGTGAGATTTTTGATTTTGTCGTCGCCTTCCAGTTGCAGGACTCCGTCCAAAAAATCCTTGAGGGCGCTTTCGCTGTCAAAGAGTTCCTTGAAGCCGGTGTCGTATCTGGGGTCCAGATAGACTTGCCCCTGCAGCGATTCGGGAATAGGTCTCTTGCGGACGGGTTTGGTTTTTCTTTGCTTGTTTTTACTCATAGCGTCTTAATCCGGGTGCGCCCCGGTGAACGGCGAGGCGGAATGCCCCGTACTGTATAAGACGTATTTTTGAAACAAAAAGAGCCTTGTAAAGTTTCTTTTTACAAGGAGAACAAAAAAAGCCCTCCCGAAAGGGAGGGCCGAAAAATCCTGAATTAAACGCAATGGATTTATACTCAAGAACTACTGCACAAAGCAATAAACTTCTGTTGCGTTAGTGATTTCCACAGTAAAAGCATGATCCGTTAGCGAGGAAACAGCAAACGGGTCTGGCCAGTATATGCCACAATTGGAAATTTCTTCTTTTTTAGTGTTTTGATCCTTGTATGACATAGATTCGGAACCAGATGTTAGGGTTACATAACAACTCTCTTGTTGCCATGGATGGATGCATCTAATACTGGAAGCACTTGCTGCGTTTCCAGAAAGTACGACCGTTTGTCCATTGGGGACCTTCACGCAATAGCCTTCATACGTTTCGACACATTTCGTATCCTTTAGGTATGTATTCTGGTCGTTCATTTTCTCCGTCAGTAGATAGTCTGGTATATTAGAATTTATAGCCTTCACCTGTGGGCAGGTCACATTCATAGACGCATTCTCGGCACTAGTGACTTTCACCGAAGCGGTCTTGGTATCGCCCTTGGCAGAAACAGTCGCTGTAGCAGAGGTAGTTGATCCTGTAGGTCCTGTCCATGCCCACTTCCAGTCCTCGTTTGGAGAATCTGTTCCGGCCTTGCAACCCGAGACCGTCCAGGTGACCGTCACATCGCCGTTCTTGACATCGGGTTTTACGGGGTCAACCGCACATTTGCATCCCGTTACAGCAGGACCTTCCACGGCTACCGTTCCACAGTCAATGGTATTTTCGCCCAGCTTGATGCTGGTTTTGTAGTTCCCGATCTTCGCGTAGGTTGCTGCTAAATGTGCCCTATTTCCACTTTTACTGCAATTTGAGCATTCCCGCCTTATACTTCATCTTGAGTATGCGGGCGGCGGATTCTTCTATGCGTTTTTTGTAGGTCTTGTTGTTCTTGGAAATCTGCACAAGGTAGTTCACCATCTCTACCGCCTTTGCGGGGTAGGTAATCATGAACATGTCGTTTCCGGCAGTGAGGGACGTGCGGATAAGCTTGCGGAAATCCTTGCGAGGATATCCCTTGCTCTTGACCCGTTCGGTGCCGCTGACCCAGGCCCGGAGCGAAACGCCCCACAGGTCATCGGTGAGAATCACCGTTTCCGGGTTCATGTCCCGTGCCATCTTCACGATTTTCGGCTCGAATACGGCGGGGCGGCTAGAGATGCGGATGAACCGCACGCTGCTCATCATGGTTACGGGAATGTCGTCGGAAAGCCGCTTGAAAAATTCCACGTTGTAGGCGATTTTATTCTTGGGACTTGCACTGATGGCGATTTGATGGTCGCTGTTGGTCCAAGAGTCATAACCCGGGAAATGCTTGGACACGCATACCACACCGCTTTGGCGCATACCCTGGACAAAGGCCTGGACTTTTTCGGTACTGGTGGAATCCTTTTCCCAGCTGCGGGCGCTTTCTTCCATGAAGGAATTCTTTTTCCGGTGGTCTTTTGCCGGGTCCAGCACCGGAGCCAGGTTCATGTTGATGCCCAGTTCCATCAGTTCAGCGCCGATTTCTGCGGAGATTAACTGAACAGAGTCTGTGGGCATGTCCCGCATTTCCTTGGCGCTGGGGGCGTGCTTCCATTTTTCGGAGATGCCGCCTAGACGGTTTACGAAGCCGCCTTCCTGGTCGCTTGCAACCAGCAGGGGGATTTTCAGGCCTTCGTTGGCTTCCCTGATTCGGGCCTTGAATGCCGCCGTGTCCTTCAGGTGGTTTTTCATGACCAGTACGGCTCCGAATTCGTTTTCTATCAAGAACTGGGCCGGTGAAAGGTATACCATGACCATCTGGGCGGCCTTCTGCTTGATGCTCATGGAATTCCAGAGGGGCATCAGTTCGTCGGGCAGACCGTAGGGGTTTTCTATGATTGCGGCAGTAGTGTCGGCGATGCTGTCGGTGCGGGTGGTGTCTTGCTGGAGTGTGTCGGCCGTGCTGGTGACACCGGCGGAACTGCTCGCGGGTTCCGTCTCTTGATTCGCCACGGATTCAGTCAACGAATTTAGCGGAATGAATTGCTCGTGCGACAGAGAATCCTCCGCCTGCACAAGAACAGTCGTTGCCAGAAAAACGATTGCTGGTACTATGTTATTTTTCATTCTGAATTCCGAAATCCGAATTCCGAAGTTACTCAGCTACTCTTTTTTCCAAACCGCCTGGGCTTGAATTCGCGGGGCGGAAAATCGAACTTGAGCTTGCCTTTTTCCAAGTACAGGTAAGCGTCGAATAGCCGGTGGCTCTTGCTGCGGAAACCCTTGATAAGTTCCGTCTTTTCGCCTGCCAATAGCTTCTGGATGGCCTCGAAGGGCAATTCCTTGCCCAGGAGAATCTTGGGCAGCGAGATTCCCGAAGGCAGCTTGTCCACATAACTTTGGGAAACGTAGCCCGTGAGGGTCTCGAACACGTCGGTTCCGTCGACGGGAGAAGATCCCACCTTCTTGCCGGTGTCGATTTCTTCGGGCTTGTCGTCAAAGACGAATTCGATTTTGTTCTGGTCGTTGATGATGACCACCGCCGAAAATTCGGAACCCTTCTTGCTGCGGAATCCCGTAAGGGGGCCGATCTTGCGCTTGGTCAAGAGCTCCACCACTTCTTCGTCGGTAAGTCGCTTTCCGCCAATCATCTTGCGGATGACAATGCCGTCTTCGGTCTTGTAGCGGCTCACGGTCTCGAAAACCTTCTTGCCGTTTACGGGGCTGAACTTGGCTTCGCCTTCGGTGTGTTCTTCCTTGAATCCCTTGATGTTCTTTACCATAGTGCGGGTCATGTCCACGATGCCCTTCATGAACTCTTCCCGGGATTCCTTGCCCTTGGAAATCAAGTCCATCTTGTATTCCCATTCGCCGGTGAGTTCCGGGCTGGTGAGGGCTTCGCAGTTCATGGCCGAAAGCACCTTGATCAGGTCAAAGGCCTTGGCGGTAGGGATCATGTCCTTGCCGTCGCGGACCACGTACTTGTCGCTGACCAGCTTTTCGATAATGGCGGCACGTGTGGCGGGGGTGCCGAGGCCACGTTCCTTCATGGCGTCCCGCAGTTCGTCGTCTTCCACCAGCTTGCCCGCACTTTCCATCATGGAAAGGAGCGAACTTTCTGTGTAGTGGGCAGGAGGCTTGGTAAAGTCTTCTTCCGCTTCGATGGAAACGGTCTTCGCCTTGTTGCCGTTCAGTTTGGGAATGTTGGACTCGTCGTCGCTATCCTTGCCGTAAACCGCCTTGAAACCCGGGTCCACCAGAATCTTGCCTTCGGTAAGGAAGGTCTCGCTCTCGACGGTGGTAATGCGGGTGGTGTTCAGGTATTTTGCGGGCGGGAAAAATACGGCGATGAACCGCTGGCAAATCATCTGGTAAATCTTCGCCTCTGCTTCGGAAAGGCTCTTGGGAGCGACACCGGTGGGGATAATGGCGAAGTGGTCCGAAATTTTCGAGTTGTCGAAAACCTTTGGGGTGCGCTTGACCCAGTTGTTGTCCAGGGCCTGCTGGGCGAACTTTGCCAGAGGGCCCGTAATCTTACCCAGGGTAGATTTCACAGGAGCCACGTAGTCTTCGGGCAGGTGGCGGCTGTCGGTACGGGGGTAGGTGGTGGCCTTGTGGTGTTCGTACAGGGACTGTGCTATGGAAAGGGTGGTCTTGGCGCTAAAGCCGAAACGGCTGTTGGCTTCGCGCTGCAGCGTGGTCAGGTCGTAGAGGCCTGCGCATTTCTGCTCGCTTTCGGAGGTACTTTCTTCGATGGAGCCCGGCTTGCCCTTGCACTTTTCCAAGATGGCCTTGACCGTTTTTTCGTCAAAGATCTGCTTCTGCTTTTCCTTGCCGTCGGCCTTGAACCATTTGCCCTGGTAGTCGCTTCCGCTGTTGTCGAAATTGGCGGTAACGGTCCAGAACTTTTGGGGCTTGAACTGCAGGCGTTCTTCTTCGCGCTTGACGATAATGGCGAGGGTGGGGGTCTGCACACGGCCGCAGGGGGTAATCTGGAACCCGCCCATGGAACTGTTGTAGGCGGTGAGCCCGCGGCTGCCGTTCATGCCCACCAGCCAGTCGGCCTCGGAGCGGCAAAGGGCGGCGTCCTTTAGGTTTTCCATGTCCTTGGCGGTGCGCAGGTGCTCAAAGGCTTCTTTGATGGCCGTAGGCGTCATGCTCTGCATCCAGAGGCGCTTTAGAGTCTTGCCCTTGAAGTTTCCCTTGAGCACGTAGTCCAATATGTAGAAGAAAATCAGTTCACCTTCGCGACCCGCATCGCAGGCGTTGATGATGGTGGTGACGTCTTTACGCTTGATGAGTTTTCCGAGGGCGGTCAGGTGGCTCTTGGTGGTGGGGAGGGCCACCAGGGGGAATTTTTCCGGCAGCATGGGGAGGGTTTTCATGTCCCATGCCTTGTAGCGTTCGTCAATATCCTTGGGGTCGGCGATGCCTACCAGGTGGCCGATGGCGTGGCTTACGATGGTGGAGTCACTTTCCCAGTAGGCGGTCTCTTTCTTGAAATTCTTTGCACCCAGGACTTTGACCAGGTCAGAGGCTACGCTGGGTTTTTCGGCGATAATCAGGGTCTTTTCGGGAGCTTTCGTTTTAGTTGCCATGAGACTTCCGTTCTTAACTTATTTCCATTTGAAACGTCCGAACAGGCCGAACAGCACTGCCAGGACGGTAAAGGGGGCATGGACGATTTCTACGGGGATGCACCACTTGAGCAGGTGCTCCTGCCGGAATATCTTGAGCCCACGCAAAATGAGAATTAGGTCGCCCAGGCTTTTTAGGGCGAAGGCGACGAGGGTTGCAATTAAAACTTTGGTGCTGAAGGGCGAAAACGCTGCCGTGACGCAGAGCATGGTCAAAAACAGGAACACCATGGAGAGCACGAACACGATTTTCGGGGAGTAGTAGATGGTCTTGGAGGCCCAGCGCTTGCGCTGCTCCCAGAGTTCTTTCAGGGTCTCTTTGCCGTTTGTGGTCACAAAGGTGGAGGGGGTGATGCAGTAACGCATGGCGAAAGGCCGGTCGGTGGCCAGCTTTTGCATCAGAAGGTCATCGTCGCCGCTCTGGATCTTGATGACGTTCTCGAACCCGTTTACGCTCTTGAAAAAGTCCTTCCGGTAGGCCAGGTTGTTGCCCGTGCTGGTAAGGGGCAGGTGCATGGCGAGGCCCGCAGTACCTGCCACCCGGTAAATGAGGGTCTCTACCGCCTGCATGCAGATAATGAAGGGGGACTTGCCGGGAACGGTGGGGATGTAGGAATGCCCTGCCACCAGTTCGATTCCGGGCTCGAATTCCCGGAGGATTCCCGTGAGCCACTCCCGCTGGACAATGCAGTCGGCGTCCGTAAGGCACAGGATGTCTCCTTCGCAGGCCTCGATCATCTTGCTGATGGCGTGTTTCTTGGGGCTTACGCCCTCGGGCAGGTCCTTGATGGTCAAAATGTGGAGCCGTTCCGGGTGGCGAGAGCGGTATTCCTCCAGAATCTGGGGGGTGTTGTCGGTACTGCGGTCGTCGGCCACCCAAACGTCCCAGACGCCGGCATAGTCCTGGTCCAGTACGGAATCCAGGGTGGCCCGGATGCCTGCGGACTCGTTACGGGCGGCGATGAGGACGCTGACCCTCGGGGGCGGGTTCACGGTGGAACGGCCCTCCCGGACGGTGCCCAGGGCACGGTAAAAGCGCACTTCTAGCCACAGGTAGAAGAGGCCGAACAGGGAAAGAAGGGAAATAAGCCCGTATGTGACGATGGTCCAAACCATTTTCGGGGCTAAATGTAAAAAGGTTTTTTGAAAAATTGGTCCGGCGGGGGTGGTCCGGCGGGGGCAATTTTGGATACATATATATATGTTAATGTTTATATAGTGAAAAAATGTGCAGATTCAGTATGGGAAAGTATGACTTTCGTGTTGTGGATTAGGTGTTGACCCGTTAATCGGTTATGAATGGCGAACTGACCACCGAAGGGGGACTGTGTTTAAAATTTTAAACAAAGGGCGTCCTTTCAACACGAAAGTTCTACATCGCCTTCAGTATTGAAGACGAAAAACGCAGGCTCGATGAGTCTGCGTTTCAAATTTAAAAGGCGATGCCGGAACGGTGTCCGGCATGACATATTGGGCGACTAGCGAACAACCTTGCGGTCGTCTTCCGTCATCTTGAGGAAGTCAGCGACAGTCATAGAACCCTTGTCGCCTTCTTTACGGCGGCGAACAGAGACAACACCATCAGCGACCTCCTTCTCGCCAACGATCAGGAGGTAAGGCACCTTCTGGAGTTCGCACTGGCGGATCTTATAGCCGAGCTTTTCATTCGACTCATCGACTTCCACGCGGACGCCGGCATTCACAAGTTCGCGTTCCACGGACTTAGCGTAGTCAACGAACTTCTCGGAAATCGGGAGCACGCGGGCCTGTACCGGAGCGAGCCACAGCGGGAAATCGCCCATGAACTCTTCGATCAAAATGCCGAGGAAGCGTTCGATGGAACCGACGGCCGCACGGTGCAGCATCACCGGAATGTGCTTCTGGTTGTCCTTGCCGACATACTCGGCAC